>NZ_JBEXOP010000003.1:0-270109 GCF_040611575.1 Streptomyces sp. NPDC006610 | reverse complement strand
CGCCCCACTCGTGACGCGCGCCTACAACGAACAGATCCGGGACTGGGAACAGGCAGTTCCGACGGTCGTGCGGGGCTGCACGGTCGACATCACTGACGCCGCTCCGGCCGATCCGGTGGGCTGCCGGGGCATCCGCGTGACCGGTTACACCGCTTGTCTGGCCCACCTGAACGAGGCCGACCGCCGCGCCCACCTCGCGACGCTGTCGCCGGGCGCCGACATCGACCATCGGGGTACGCCGTTCACCCGTGAACTGCTGGACGACCTGCTCGCCGCGCTGCACGACCCCAGCACTGGCAAGTCCACGGTCGGCGACGCCTGGTTGAGCGAGGCCGAGTTCACCGGCACCGCCCGGTTCGGCGACGCGGAATTCGTCGGCCCCACACGGTTCGACGGGGCGCACTTCATCGGCAACGCCTGGTTCCACAGAGCGGGCTTCGCCGACGTCGCCTGGTTCAACCGAGCGGCCTTCAGCGGCGAGGTCTGGTTCGACGAGGCACGTTTCACGGACGCTGTCTGGTTCCACAGGGCGACCTTCGCCGAAGCCGCGAGTTTCCGCGGTGCGTCCTGCGGAGCCACTGCCCGGTTCGACGAAGCGCGCTTCGAGAAGGCACCACGGCTGGGACCGCTGGTCTGCGGCGATCGGGTGACACTGGATCGTGCGGAGTTCCAGCAACCGGTGACGCTGGAGATCGCCGCCCGACAGGTCAGCTGCGCGCGCACCCGGTGGGCGTCCACCGCCACGCTGCACCTGCGGTACGCCGAGCTGGACCTGAGAGACGCGGTGCTCGAGTACCCGGTGCTGGTCTCCGCCCGCCCCACGCCCTTCCCCGGCTCCGGCCGCGTGGCCGAGGCGTTGCCGGAGACCGCCCTCGCCGGTCTGCGGCCCGGCGTACGCCTCACTTCGCTCGGCGGCGTCGACACCGCCCACCTCGCCCTGCACGACATCGACCTGAGCACCTGCCGGTTCGCCGGGGCCATCCATCTCGACCAGCTCAAGGTCGACGGCTGGTGCACGTTCGCCCCGACCCCCGCCGGCTGGAGCCGGCGCTTCCCCTGGCGGTGGAGCCGGCGCAACACCCTGACCGAGGAGCACCACTGGCGGGCGCGCACCGCCCGTTACGCCCCCGGCGGTTGGGACAGCCCGCCGCAGGACGCTCCCGCGCTCAAGCCGGCCGCCGTGGCGGCGCTGTACCGGCAGGTGCGCAAGTCCCTGGAGGACGGGAAGAACGAGCCGGACGCCGCCGACTTCTACTACGGCGAGTGCGAGATGCGCCGCCACGATTCCACCCGGCCCTGGGGCGAGCGGGCGCTGCTGGCCCTCTACTGGGCGCTGTCCGGGTACGGGCTGCGGGCCGCCCGCGCACTGGCCTGGCTGGGAGGCCTCATGGCCCTCACCGTCGCCGTCATGATGATGTGGGGCCTGCCCTCCGACGACCCGAAGCCCCGGACCACCGGACGCCAGGTCCGGGCCGGGCAGGAGATCGTCCTCACCACCGACACGCCCGACCCGGTCAATCCCACCGGCCCGCTCACGGGACGCGTCACGACCGCACGGTTCGAGAAGGGTCTGCGGGTGGTGGTCAACTCGGTGGTCTTCCGCTCCTCCGGCCAGGACCTCACCACCACCGGCACCTACACCGAGATGACCTCACGACTGGTCGAACCCGTCCTCCTCGGCCTGGCCGTGCTCGCCGTCCGCAGTCGCGTCAAACGCTGACCACGCGACACGGGCCCTCGGCTCCCGTCCCGCCGTTCGTGCGGCGGGACGGGAGTCGAAGGCCCGTCGGCGGGGCGTCGGCTCAGCGTTCCGTGTGCTCCACGAACCGCGCCGCCGTCTCCGCCAGGACCTCACGGCCGTCGCGGGCCCACAGGTCCTCGTTGAAGAGTTCGACCTCGATCGGGCCCGTGTAGCCCGCCGTCTCCACGTACGACTGCCACTCGCGCATGTCGATCGCGCCGTCGCCGATCTGGCCGCGGCCGTTGAGGACGCCCTCCGGGAGGGGGGTGGTCCAGTCGGCGAGCTGGAAGGTGTGGATGCGGCCGGCCGCGCCCGCGCGGGCGATCTGCAGCGGGGCCGTGTCGTCCCACCAGATGTGGTACGTGTCCACGGTCACGCCGACCTGGTGCGCGGGGAAGCGCTCCGCGATGTCCAGGGCCTGGGCGAGGGTGGAGACCACGCAGCGGTCGGAGGCGAACATGGGGTGGAGGGGCTCGATGGCCAGTCTCACCCCGTGTTCCTCGGCGTAGGGACCGAGTTCGGCGAGGGCGTCGGCGATGCGCTCGCGGGCCGAGCGCAGGTTCCTGGAGCCGGACGGCAGGCCGCCCGAGACCAGGACCAGCGTGTCGGTGCCCAGCGCTGCCGCCTCGTCGACCGCGCGGCGGTTGTCGGCCAGCGCCGCCGCCCGCTCCTCGGGGTCGATCGCCGTGAGGAAGCCGCCGCGGCACAGGGTCGTGACGGCCAGGCCCGCGTCGCGCACGAGCTTCGCGGTCGCCTCGACGCCGTAGGACTGGACCGGCTCGCGCCACAGGCCGACGTTGCCGACGCCCAGCTCCTTGCAGGCCTCGGCCAGATCGGGCAGGGACAGCTGCTTCACCGTCATCTGGTTGATGGAGAAGCGGGAGAGGTCACCGGTCATTGCGTCACTCCGTACAGCGCGAGCAGGTTCTTCATCCGCTCCTCGGCGAGCGCCGGGTCCGGGAACAGGCCGAGACCGTCGGCGAGTTCGTAGGCGCGGACGAAGTGCGGGAGGGAGCGGGCCGACTGGAGGCCGCCGACCATCGTGAAGTGCGACTGGTGGCCGGCCAGCCAGGCCAGGAAGACGACGCCGGTCTTGTAGAAGCGGGTCGGGGCCTGGAACAGGTGGCGGGAGAGGTCGACCGTGGGGTCGAGCAGGGCACGGAAGCCCTCCGTGTTCCCGGTGTCCAGGACGCGCACCGCCTCGGCGGCCAGCGGGCCCAGCGGGTCGAAGATGCCGAGCAGGGCGTGGCTGAAGCCCTGGTCGTCGCCCGCGATCAGCTCGGGGTAGTTGAAGTCGTCGCCGGTGTAGCAGCGCACGCCCTGCGGCAGCCGGCGGCGCAGGTCGATCTCGCGCTGGGCGTCCAGCAGGGAGACCTTGATGCCGTCGACCTTGTCCGGGTGGGCGGCGATGACCTCCAGGAACACGTCCGTGGCGGCGTCGAGGTCGTCCGAGCCCCAGTAGCCCTGGAGCGCCGGGTCGAACATGGGGCCGAGCCAGTGCAGGACGACCGGCTCGGAGGCCTGGCGCAGCAGGTGGCCGTAGACCTCCAGGTAGTCCTCGGGACCCTGGGCCGCGGCGGCGAGTGCCCGGGAGGCCATGAGGATGGCCTGCGCGCCGGACTCCTCGACGACGGCGAGCTGCTCCTCGTAGGCCGCGCGGACCTCCTTGAGGTCGCCGGCGGCGAGCTGGTCGGTGCCGACGCCGCAGGCGATGCGGCCGCCGACCGTCTTGGCCTCGGCGGCGCTGCGGCGGATCAGCTCGGCCGCGCAGGCCCAGTCCAGGCCCATGCCGCGCTGGGCGGTGTCCATGGCCTCGGCGACGCCCAGCCCGTGCGACCACAGGTGGCGGCGGAAGGCGAGGGTGGCGTCCCAGTCGACGGCGGCCGGGGAGTCGGGGGTGACGTCCGCGAACGGGTCGGCGACGACGTGCGCCGCGGAGAAGACCGTACGGGAGGTGATGGGGGCGCCCGGGGTGAGCGCGAGGGGCTCGGTGCGCGGCTCGTAGGTGCGCAGCGTGCCGTCGGCGTCGGGGAGGCGGATGCTCACAGCGCGATCTCCGGAACCTCGATGCGGCGGCCCTCGGCCGAGGACTGCAGGCCCAGCTCGGCCAGCTGGACGCCGCGGGCGCCGGCCAGCAGGTCCCAGTGGTAGGGGGCGCCCGCGTAGACGTGCTTGAGGAACAGCTCCCACTGCGCCTTGAAGCCGTTGTCGAACTCGGCGTTGTCCGGGACCTCCTGCCACTGGTCGCGGAAGGAGTAGGTGGCCGGGATGTCCGGGTTCCAGACGGGCTTGGGGGTAAGGCTGCGGTGCTGGACGCGGCAGTTGCGCAGGCCGGCGACGGCGGAGCCCTCGGTGCCGTCGACCTGGAACTCGACCAGTTCGTCGCGGTTGACGCGGACCGTCCAGGAGGAGTTGATCTGGGCGATCGCGCCGCCGTCCAGCTCGAAGATGCCGTAGGCGGCGTCGTCGGCGGTGGCGTCGTACGGCTTGCCGTTCTCGTCCCAGCGCTGCGGGACGTGGGTGGCGGTGAGGGCCTGGACGGACTTCACCCGGCCGAACAGCTCGTGCAGCACGTACTCCCAGTGCGGGAACATGTCGACGACGATGCCGCCGCCGTCCTCGGAGCGGTAGTTCCAGGACGGGCGCTGGGCCTCCTGCCAGTCGCCCTCGAAGACCCAGTAGCCGAACTCGCCGCGCACGGAGAGGATGCGGCCGAAGAAGCCGCCGTCGATCAGGCGCTTCAGCTTGAGCAGGCCGGGCAGGAACAGCTTGTCCTGGACGACGCCGTGCTTGATGCCCTTCTCGGCGGCCAGCCGGGCCAGCTCCAGGGCGCCCTCCAGCCCCGTGGCGGTGGGCTTCTCGGTGTAGATGTGCTTGCCCGCCGCGATGGCCTTCCTGATGGCCTCCTCGCGCGCGGAGGTGACCTGGGCGTCGAAGTAGATGTCCACGGTGTCGTCGGCGAGGACGGCGTCGAGGTCCGTGGAGACGTGGTCGAGGCCGTGGCGCTCGGCAAGCGCGTTCAGCGCGTGCTCGCGACGGCCCACGAGGATCGGCTCGGGCCACAGCACGGTGCCGTCGCCGAGGTCGAGGCCGCCCTGGTCGCGGATGGCCAGGATCGAGCGGACGAGGTGCTGGCGGTAGCCCATGCGCCCGGTCACGCCGTTCATGGCGATACGCACCGTCTTGCGTGTCACGTTTGTTCCCTTCGCGGGCGCGCGGGCGCCCTGATTTCTGTGTTGCCCGAGTGACGGGTAAGCCGTACAGCAAGCGCTTTCTATCTGATGAGAAGCTAGCCTCTGACCAGGGGTCCGGACAAGGGTGTGACCGTTTCGAGTTGTTCGGGTCGATCGGGCGCGCCAACGGCCGCGGGGCGGGGGCCATAAGGTCTGTTCGCAACCGCGGCCCGGTGCGTGACGTGTACGACGTCAAGGACGCAGGACGTGACGTGACGCGACCTGACGTGAGATGGAGTGAGGTGGCGTACGCGTGGCGTACCGCGGCGGGACGGACGTACTGCCGCACGGGCGGGACGCGCTGCGGCAGGACGTGACGTCCTGGTGGTGGACGAGGACAGGTGGGGACCAGATGCGCGACCGGAGGACGACGAGATGACGGTGACCCTGGCGGACGTGGCGGCCCGCGCACAGGTCTCCCCCGCGACGGTGTCGCGGGTGCTGAACGGGAACTATCCCGTGGCCGCCTCCACCCGGGAACGGGTGCTGAAGGCCGTGGACGAGCTGGACTACGTCCTCAACGGCCCCGCGAGCGCGCTCGCCGCCGCGACCTCCGACCTGGTCGGCATCCTGGTGAACGACATCGCCGACCCGTTCTTCGGGATCATGGCCAGCGCCATCCAGTCCGAGATCGGCGGCCCCGGCGGGCGGGCCGGCGGCGAACGGCTCCCGGTCGTCTGCAACACCGGCGGCTCCCCGGAGCGGGAGCTGACCTACCTCACGCTGCTGCAGCGGCAGCGGGCCGCGGCGGTCGTGCTGACCGGCGGCGCGGTGGAGGACTCGGCGCACGCGGCGGCGGTGTCGGCGAAGCTCGTGAAGCTCGCGAACGCCGGCACCCGCGTCGTGCTCTGCGGTCGCCCGCCCGCACCGGACACCGCGGCGATCGCCCTCACCTTCGACAACCGGGGCGGCGGCAAACAGCTCACCGAGCACCTGATCGGCCTCGGCCACCGGCGGCTCGGCTACATCGCGGGTCCCGAGGAGCGGACGACCACCCGGCACCGGCTGGAGGGCCACCGGGCGGCGCTCGCCGAGGCCGGCATCGAGGAGGACCCGCGCTGGACGGTGCACGGGCGCTACGACCGGCGCTCCGGTTACGAGGCCACGCTCGAACTCCTGCGCAGGGACCCGACGCTCACGGCCGTGGTCGCCGCGAACGACTCCGTCGCGCTGGGGGCGTGCGCGGCGCTGCGGGACTCGGGGCTGCGGATCCCGCAGGACGTGTCGGTCGCCGGGTTCGACGATCTGCCGTTCAGCATCGACGCGGTGCCGGCGCTGACGACGGTGCGGCTGCCGCTTGCGGAGGCGGGGGCGCGGGCGGGGCGGATCGCGATGGGGCGGGAGGAGCCGCCGCCCGGGGGGATCGCCACCGCGCGGGGGGAGTTGATGGTGCGGGGATCCTCCGGGGCGCCGCGGACGACGGGGGCGGTGGGGTGAGGGACGGCCGGAGTGAGTGCGGGTGAGCGACGGGGTCGCCCCCGGCGCCGTCGCACTCGTGTTCCGGCCGAGCGATGATTTTCGCGCGGCGCCGCGGTCTTCATCGCCGTAAGCCATTCGGATACGTCCCGGACGGACGTTCGGACACCGCCGGTGTCCGGGCACCGCGGACGCAGGACACATCGCAGGCGTCCGGACACCGCACACGTTCGGGCCCGTCGCACACGTTCGAAAGCACGAGGAGCCACCCCATGCGCATCGTCATCAGCGAGTTCATCAGCCTCGACGGCGTCGTCCAGGCCCCCGGCGGGCCCGAGGAGGACACCGACGGCGGGTTCGCCCACGGTGGCTGGTCGCACGACTTCTTCGACCCGGAGGTCGTCGGCGGCGCCTTCGACGCGGCCCTCGACGAGGCCGGCGCGCTGCTGTTCGGGCGGCGGACCTGGCAGACGATGGCCGGCGCCTGGCCGGAGCGGGCGGGGGACCCGTTCGCCGACCGGATGAACTCCATCCGGAAGTACGTCGTCAGCGGCACCCTCGCCGAAACCGACCTGACCTGGGAGAACAGCACGCTGATCCCGGCCGCCGACGCCGTCGCCGAGGTGCGCAAGCTGCGCGTGGCCGACGGGGAGGGCAGCCTGCTCGTCATGGGCAGCCCCACCCTCGCCCGGCTGCTCCTCGCCGAGGACCTGGTCGACGAGCTGCGGCTGATCGTGTCGCCGGTGATCCTCGGCGGCGGCAAGTCGATCTTCCCGGAGGGCGGGCGCAAGACGGTGTTCGAGCCGGTCTCGGCAGCCGCTGGGCCCGCGGGCGCCCAGGTCTGCGTCTACCGGCGGGCCGAGGCGCGGTAGCCCCGTGGGGCGGGTGTGTACCAAGCTGAGGGCATGAAACTGGCGTTCTCCACCCTCGGTGTCCCCGGCATGCCCCTCCCGGACGTCCTGCGACTGGCGGCCGCGCACGGCTATCACGGTGTCGAGCTGCGCGCCCACCCCGACGAACCGGTGCACCCCGGCCTCGACACGGGCGCGCGCGAGGAGGCCGCCGCCGCGTTCAAGGCGGCCGGCGTCGAGGTGCTCGGCCTGGCCGGGTACGCCCGCGTGGCCGCGCCCGGGGACGACGGGCCCGTGCTCGACGAGATCCGCGCCCTGCTCGACCTGGCCCGCGACCTGGGCGCCCCGTACATCCGCGTCTTCCCCGGCGCCGACGTCAACGGCCAGCCGCCCGAGGAGGCCGACGCCGTCGCCGCCCGGCGTCTGGGCACCGCCGCCGAGTACGCCGCCGACGCCGGGGTGCGCGTCCTGCTGGAGACCCACGACTCGCACCGCACCGGCGCCGACGTCATCCGCGTCCTCGGACCGGTCGGGCACCGCAACGCCGGGGCCCTGTGGGACGTGATGCACACCTGGCTCGGCGGGGAGCAGCCGTCGGAGACCTTCGCCGCCCTCTCCCCGCACCTCGGCTACGTCCAGGTGAAGGACATCGCCTCCCCCGACGACACGACCCCGCTCCCGCTCGGCGCGGGCGTCCTGCCGATCGCCGAGTGCGTCGAGGTGCTCTCCCGGCACGGCTGGGACGGCTGGCTGTGCTGGGAGTACGAGAAGCGGTGGTACGAGGCCGCCGCCCCGCTCCCCGGCCTGCTGGCCGCCGGCCGGGAGCACCTGGGGCGGCTGCTCAACGAGTCGGCGTGACGCCGGGCCCCTCGGTCCGAGACGCTGCCGCGTACGACGCCACGCGTTCCTCCAGCGCCCGCCGCCGCTGCGGCCACTCCTGCGCCGTGATCGAGAAGATCGCCGAGTCGCGGGACAGGCCCTCCTCGCCCGGCGCCCAGGAGCGGGACCAGTTGCGCAGCACGCCCTCGAAACGGGCGCCGACGCTCTCGATGGCCGCGCGGGAGCGGGCGTTGCGGGCGTCGGTCTTCAGGTCGACGCGGGCGACGCCCCACTCCTCGAAGGCGTGCAGGAAGAGCAGGAGTTTGGCCTCGGCGTTGACGCCCGTGCCCTGGGCCGAGCGGGCCAGCCAGGTGTAGCCGATCTCGACGGCGTCCAGGCGGTCGGCGGAGTGGTAGCAGCGCGGGTCCCAGAAGGACGTCGAGCCGACCACGCGGCCGGTCGCCAGGGACACCTGGGCGAAGGGCGCCTGGCGGCCGGCGGCGGCGCGGGCGAGGTGGCCGTCGATGTAGTCGCCGACGTCGTCGGGGCCGGGGACCAGGGTGTAGCCGTAGGTGTCCCGGTTCTCCTGCGCCGCCTCGGCGAGGCCGGCCGCGTGGCGGTGCTCCAGCGGCTCCAGGCGCACCAGCGTGCCCTCAAGGACCGGCGTGCGCAGGTCGAAGGTCACGCCCCCAGCTCCTTCCGGAACGCCGCGAACGCCTCGTGGAAGTCGGGGAAGGTCTTGCGCACGCAGCCGGGGTCGTCGTAGGTCATGCCCGGCGCGCGCAGGCCGGCGACCGCGAAGGACATGACGATGCGGTGGTCGCCGTAGGTCTTGATCTCGGTGCCGCGTCCGGGCGCTCCGGGCCGGACCTCGATCCAGTCGGGGCCGGTCTCCACGGTCACGCCGAGGCGGCGGAGGTTCTCCGCGCAGGCCTCCAGGCGGTCGCACTCCTTGACGCGGGTGTTGGCGACGTCCTCGATGCGCACGGGTCCCGAGGCGAAGGGGGCGATGGCGGCGAGGGTCGGCATGGTGTCGGAGATGTCCCGCATGTTGACGGTCACGCCGCCGAGCGTGCCGGTGCCCCGGACGGTCGTGCGGTCGGCGGTGGTCTCCACGTCGGCGCCCATCCTGCGCAGGACGTCGACGAAGCCGAGGTCGCCCTGGAGGGCGCCCTCGCCGAGGCCCGGGACGGTGACCTCGCCGCCGGTGAGGGCCGCGGCGGCGAAGAAGTAGCTGGCGGTGGAGGCGTCCGGCTCGATGGCGTAGGCGGTGGCGCGGTAGCCGCCGGGCGGGACGACGAAGACGTCTCCTTCCCGGCGCACCTCGACGCCGAACTCCCGCATCATCGCGATGGTGATCTCGACGTAAGGGACGGAGACCAGGTCGGTGACCCTGATGCGCAGGCCGGTGCGGGTGAGCGGGCCGAGCAGGAGGAGCGCGGTGAGGTACTGGGAGCTCTGGCCCGCGTCGAGGGTGACCTCGCCGCCCTCGACGCCGGACGCGTGGACGGTCAGCGGGTGGTGGCCCTCGGCCTCCTCGTGGACCAGGTTCACGCCGAGGTCGCGCAGGGCCCGGGTGAGCGGCAGCAGGGGGCGGCGGCGCATCTGGGGCGAGGCGTCGAAGCGGTAGGTGCCGCGGCCGGTGGCGGCGAGGGCGGGCAGGAAGCGGGCGGTGGTGGCGCCGTCGCGGCAGTAGACGTCGGCCTCCGGGACGGCGGGTCCCTGCGGGCGGCCGTCGACCTGCCAGGCGTCCGGCGCCCGGCCTATCCGGTAGCCGAGGCGGGTCAGCCCCTCGGCGAAGCCCTCGGTGTCGTCCGAGCGCAGCGGCCGCCGCAGGGTGGTGACTCCGTCGGCCGCCGCCGCGAGGAACAGCGCGCGGGCGGTGATGGACTTGGAACCGGGGATCTCGGCTACAGGCATGGACTCATGATCGGGCGGCGGCGGCCCCGTGCGCCAGGGCGTCCACGGGATGGACCGGGACCGCGGCCCGCGCGGGGGCCGTGTCCACGGGGGCGACGGGCCGGGCCGCCGGGTACTGTGCACTCCCTTGACCGGCAGAAACTTCCCGGATATTGGTGACTCCTCGGAAGTTTCCTTCAGATCCTTCAGCGGACCTCCTCCGGAAGGAGCGCACGTGCACCACACCAGCACGGGAAACACCGCTCGACCCGCCACAGCCTCCCGGCGCACCGTCCTCGCCGCCACGGCCGGGGTCACGGCCGCCCTCGCCGTGGGCGGATCCGCCCGGGCGGCGGGGCCGGACGACGACGCCCTGCGCGCCCTGATCTCCCGGATGACGCTGGAGGAGAAGGTCGGCCAGCTCTTCGTCTCCCGCGTCTACGGTCACTCCGCCACCGCCCCCGAACAGGCCGACGTGGACGCCAACCTCGCAAACTTCGGCGTGCGGACGGCCGCCGAGGTCGTCGCCAAGTACCGGCTGGGCGGCGTCATCTACTTCGTGTGGGCGCACAACACCCGTGACCCGCGCCAGATCGCCGGCCTGTCCAACGGCCTCCAGCGGGCCTCCCTCGCACCGGAGCGGGGCCTGCCGCTGCTGGTCTCCACCGACCAGGAGCACGGCATCGTCGCCCGCGTGGGCAAGCCGGCCACCCTGTTCCCGGGAGCCATGGCGATCGGCGCGAGCGGTTCCTACGGCGCCGCCCGCACCCTGGGCCGGGTCGCGGGCCGGGAGCTGCGCGCGATGGGCGTACGGCAGGACTACTCCCCCGTCGCCGACGTGAACGTCAACCCGGCCAACCCGGTGATCGGCGTGCGCTCCTTCGGCGCGGACCCGGACGCGGTGGCCCGGCTGGTCACGGCCGAGGTCGCCGGGTACCAGGGCAGCGGGGTCGCGGCGACCGCCAAGCACTTCCCGGGACACGGCGACACGGAGGTCGACAGCCACTACGGCTTCCCCACCATCACCCACACGCGGGAGCAGTGGGAGGCGCTGGACGCGCCGCCGTTCCGCGCCGCGATCGAGGCCGGCATCGACTCGATCATGACCGCGCACATCCTGGTCCCCGCGCTGGACGACTCCGGCGACCCGGCGACCCTGTCCCGCCCCATCGTCACCGGCCTCCTGCGCGAACGGCTCGGCTACGACGGGGTGGTGGTGACCGACGCCCTCGACATGGCGGGCGTGCGGACGAAGTACGGCGACGACCGGGTGCCGGTGCTGGCGCTGAAGGCGGGCGTGGATCAATTGCTCAACCCGCCCAAGCTGGACCTCGCCTGGAACGCCGTCCTGCGGGCCGTGCGCGACGGCGAGCTGACGGAGGCCCGGCTCGACGAATCGATCCTGCGGGTGCTGCGGCTGAAGGCGAAGCTGGGCCTGTTCGAGCAGCCCTACGCCGACGAGGCCGAGGTCGGCCGGGTGGTGGGCCGGCGCGCGCATCTGGCGACGGCCGACCGGATCGCCGACCGCACCACGACGCTCCTGGTCAACGAGGGCGGGCTGCTCCCGCTGTCCCGCGGCGAGCATCCCCGGCTGCTGGTGGTCGGCGCCGACCCGGCCTCGCCGTCCGGCACCACGGGCCCGCCCACGCGGGTGCTGGCCGCCGCGCTGACGGAGCTGGGTTTCACGGCGACGGCCCTGTCGACGGGCACGGCCCCGTCCTCGGCGGTCGTCGAGCGGGCGGTGACGGCGGCCGGGCAGGCGGACGCCGTGGTGGTCGCGACGTACAACGTCACGGCGGGCAGCACGCAGAAGACGCTGGTGGAACGGCTGCTGGCGACCGGGCGTCCGGTGGTCGCGGTGGCGATCCGCAACCCGTACGACGTGGCCCACCTGCCGCGTGTGCGCGCGTACCTGGCCACGTACTCCTGGACGGACGTCGAACTGCGGGCGGCGGCGCGGGCGATCGCCGGGAGGGTGTCCCCGGACGGGCGGCTTCCGGTGCCGGTGCAGCGGGCGGACGACCCGTCGGCTGTGCTGTATCCGCTGGGGCACGGGCTGACGTACTGAGCGGACGGACGTACGGAGCGGGCGGACGGCGAGCGCCCGGCCCCTGGAGACCAGGAGCCGGGCGACGGGTGGTGCCGGTACGGCCGTCGGTTACGGGCGCAGCGTCCGCTCCGGGCCGCGCTTGTCCAGCTTGGCGTCGTAGCGGGCCAGCGGCTTGGCCTTGGACGCGTCCGCGCGGACGGCGGCCGGGGCGACGCCCGCCCACTCGAGGATCTTCGCGGTGGCGAGGGCCTTCTCGTCCTCGACCAGGCCGGCCACGCGGGCGCCGTGGTTGGCGCCGGGCGCGGTGAGGACGTAGGAGTCGCGCGCTCCCTTGCCGAGGCGGAACGGCTCGGCGCCCCACGGGTCGTTCTCGCCGTAGACGAACAGCATCCGGTCGGCGTTGTGGCGGACCCAGCGGTCGATGTCGCGCATCGCGCCCGGCTCGAACTTCATCGGGATCTCCCGCGGCACGAAGTACCGCGGCGGCAGGTAGCCGTAGCGGACGTACTGCTTCTCGATGTGCGGGAAGTGGATGGTGGGCGCGCCGAGCTGGGTGCCCGCCTGGTAGTAGTACGGCGTGTACGGCTCCAGGCCCTGGTCGGTGTAGAACGAGAACCCGGCGATCGTGTCGATCGAGGTCCAGATCTCGTCGTCGGTGGCGTTCTCCGCGTCGGCCGGGATGGTGTCGCAGTCGGAGAGCAGGCTGTACTGCCAGAAGCCCCAGACGTAGTCGAGCACGGTCGCCTCGTACGCCCTGTCGAGGCTGCCGACGGTGTGGAAGGTGTAGCCGTTCTCGGCGGCGTAGGCCTCGTAGCGCTTCTCCAGCGCCTCCCGGCGCACCAGGGCCTCGCGCTGGACGCCGTTCAGGCGGTCGCGGCACTCCTCGGTGCCGACGGTGGCGAAGAAGCGGTCGTAGGCGGAGTCCTCCTGGTTCACCACGTCGTTGGGGGCGACGTAGGCGACGACGCCGTCCATGTCGCGCGGGTAGAAACGCTCGTAGTAGGTGGCGGTCATGCCGCCCTTGGAGCCGCCCGTGGACAGCCACTTCTGCGAGTAGACCGGCTTCAGCGCCCGGTGGATGCGGTGCTGGTCGGTGGCGGCCTGCCAGATGTCCAGCTTGCTCCAGTCGGCCGGCGCGGGCCGGGACGGGGTGAAGTAGCGGTACTCCATGGAGACCTGGTTGCCGTCCACGATCTGGGTCGGCTCGCGGCGGCTGGGCGTCGTGGAGACGTTGTAGCCGCCGGTGTAGAAGACCGTCGGACGGGAGACGTCCTTGTGCAGCACGGTGATCCGCTGCTGGAACGTGCCCTGGGACGGCCGCCGGTGGTCGACCGGCTGGGTGTAGTTCAGGACGAAGAAGCGGTAGCCGGGGTACGGCTTCTCCTCGACCAGGCTCATCCCCGGTATGGAGAGCAGCCTCTCCCTGATGTCCGTCGTACCGGTGGCCTCCGGCTGGGCGGCGGTGGCCGCCCCGGCCGTGCTCAGCGTGCCTATGAACACGGTGAGCGCGAGCAGCCATCTGAGCGCCTTGCGCATGCACCCTCCCCTGTGAGAACAGATGTGCGCCGGAAGCTATCGGAGGAACACGACTGTGCACCAGGGGGAATGACGGCGCGTGAGGGGCCGGAGGGGGTCAGGCGGTCAGGCGGTCAGGCGGTCAGGCGGTCAGGCGGTCAGCACAGGATCCAGCCCGAGCTGACCGAGCCGCTCGACACCGAGCCCTTGACCCACACGCAGCGCTGCCCGGCGTGCACGGTCACCGGACCCGCGTGCCTGCGGTACTCGCCCTTGTCGACGACCGGGCGGCTGCCGCGCGCCTGGACGCTGACCGACATGGTGCGCCGGGGGCCCGGGTTCTTCGCGAGGGTGAGGGCGCAGACATAGCCGCCGCTCTTGTAGACGTGCACCGAACCGGTGGAGAAGGGCAGCGTCCTGACCTTGCGTCCGGCGCAGGTTGAGGGCGCCGCGTGGGCCTCGGCGGGCGCGGCGAGCGCGAGCAGTCCGGACGCGGTCAGCAGCGCCGTCCCGAGCGCCGCCCGGCGTCGTATCGCTCTCCCGTTCACTGTTCGTCCTCCCCGTCACCCCAGTGATGAGCGTACTGGTGTACGGACGCGGGACGTACGCCGGATGGTTGCTCAGCCGCGGACGCCGACCGTCTCCTCCGGGTCGGGCGCGCCGACGAAGGTGCGCCACAGCTCGGCGTACCGGCCGCCGCGCGCGAGGAGTTCGTCGTGCGTGCCGTCCTCGGCGACCCGGCCGTGGTCCATGACGACGACCCGGTCCGCGCGGGCGGCGGTGGTCAGCCGGTGCGCGACGACCAGCGTGGTACGGCGGCCCGCGATCCGGTCCGTCGCCTGGTTGACCAGCGCCTCGGTGGCCAGGTCGAGTGCGGCCGTCGCCTCGTCGAGGAGCAGCACGTCCGGGTCGACCAGCTCGGCGCGGGCCAGCGCGATCAGCTGGCGCTGCCCGGCGGAGAGGTTGCGTCCGCGCTCGGCGACCTGGTGGAGGTAGCCGCCCTCCAGGCGGGCGATCATCTCGTGGGCGCCGACCGCACGGGCCGCCGCCTCCACCTCGGCGTCGGTCGCGCCGGGGCGGCCGTAGGCGATGGCGTCGCGGACGGTGCCGGGGAAGAGGTAGGCCTCCTGCGGGACGACGCCGAGCCGGTGCCGGTACGAGGTGAGGTCGAGGGTGCGCAGGTCCTGGCCGTCGGCGGTGACCCGGCCGCGGGTCGGGTCGTAGAACCGGGCGACCAGCTTGACCAGGGTCGACTTGCCCGCGCCGGTCTCGCCGACGAAGGCGACGGTCTGCCCGGCGGGGATGCGCAGGTCGATGCCGGCCAGGGCCTCCTCCTCGTCGCCGTAGGCGAAGTGCACGTCCTCGAAGGCGATCTCGCCGCGCAGCGAGAGCACCTCGCGGGGCTCGTCGGCGCTCTTGGTGGAGGTCGGCTCCTGGAGGAGTTCCTGGATGCGGCCGAGGGAGACGGAGGCCTGCTGGTAGCCGTCGAACACCTGGGAGAGCTGCTGGACGGGGGCGAAGAACAGGTCGATGTAGAGCAGGTAGGCGACCAGCGCGCCGGTGGTCAGGGTGCCCGCGTCCACCCGGCCGGCGCCCGCGACGAGCACCGCGGTGGCGGCGGCCGAGGACAGGAACTGCACGAACGGGAAGTAGACCGAGATCAGCCACTGGCCG
The DNA here is from genome assembly GCF_040611575.1 of Streptomyces sp. NPDC006610. NCBI lineage: Bacteria > Bacillati > Actinomycetota > Actinomycetes > Kitasatosporales > Streptomycetaceae > Streptomyces > Streptomyces sp. NPDC006610. The sequence goes on along the minus strand of NZ_JBEXOP010000003.1, from coordinate 254,911 downwards.
CGGATACGGGCCTGACGGTAGCTGTCGCTGCTCTCGGCGAACCGCCGGGCGCCGTCCCGCTCGCGTCCGAACGCCTGCACGATCCGCAGTCCGGCGACGGTCTCCTGGAGCCCGGCGTTGACGGTGGAGACGCGCTCGCGGGCCAGTTCGTACGCCTTCACGCTGGCCCTGCGGAAGAAGTAGGTGGCGATGATCAGCGGCGGCAGCGTGGCGAACACCACGAGGGCGAGCTGGAGGTCGATCACCAGCAGGGCGGCCATGATGCCGAAGAAGGTGACGACGGAGACGAACGCGGTGACCAGGCCGGTCTGCAGGAACGTCGACAGCGCGTCGACGTCGGTGGTCATCCGGGTCATGATCCGGCCGGTCAGCTCGCGCTCGTAGTAGTCGAGGCCGAGCCGCTGGAGCTGGGCGAAGATCTTCAGCCGCAGCGCGTAGAGGACGCGTTCGCCGGTGCGGCCGGTCATCCGGATCTCGCCGGTCTGCGCGGCCCACTGGGCGAGCACGGTCAGCAGGCCCAGCAGCGAGGCCGCCCAGACCGCGCCGACGGCGGCCTCGCCGACGCCGCTGTCGATGCCGTGCCGGATCAGCACCGGCAGCAGCAGGCCCATCCCGGCGTCCACGGCGACCAGCCCGAGGCTGACCAGCAGCGGCAGCCCGAACCCGTGCAGCAGCCGCTTCAGGCCGTACGACTCCTCCGCGCGCACCGCCCGCGCCTCGTCCACGTCGGGCGTGCCGTCGGCCGGCGGGAGGGCGTCGACCTGGGCGAGCAGCTCGGGCGTGGCCGGGGTGCCGGCCAGCGCGGGGTCCTTCGGCTCACGGTCGCCGCTCCACAGCCGGGGGGTGACGCCGCGCTCGGCGTCGAACTCGGCGTCCAGCTCCTCGCGGACGGAGGTGTCCTCCGGCGGAGCGGCGGGCCGGGCGTGGCCCGGGGAGACGCCGCCGAGTTCGTCGGGGTCGGTGAGCAGGCGGCGGTAGAGGGGACAGCGGCGCTGGAGTTCCTCGTGGGTGCCGATGTCGGCGAGCCGGCCGCCGTCGAGGACGGCGATGCGGTCGGCGAGGTTGAGGGTGGAGCGGCGGTGGGCGATGAGGAGGGTGGTGCGGCCCCGCATGACCTGCTGGAGGGCCTCGTGGATCTCGTGCTCCACGCGGGCGTCGACGGCGGAGGTGGCGTCGTCCAGGACGAGCAGGCGGGGGTCGCTGAGGATGGCGCGGGCGAGGGCGACGCGCTGTCGCTGGCCGCCGGAGAGGGTCAGGCCGTGCTCGCCGACCTTGGTGTCGTAGCCGTCGGGCAGCTCGGCGATGAAACGGTGGGCCTGGGCCGCGCGGGCGGCCTGTTCTATCTGTTCCTCGGTGGCATCGGGGCGGCCGTAGGCGATGTTGTTGCGGACGGTGTCGGAGAAGAGGAAGGAGTCCTCGGGGACGAGTCCGATCGCGGCGCGCAGGGAGTCCAGGGTCAGCTCGCGCACGTCGTGGCCGCCGACGAGGACGGCTCCGCGGGTGACGTCGTAGAAGCGCGGCAGGAGCAGGGAGACGGTGGACTTGCCGGAGCCGGAGGAACCGACGACGGCGAGGGTCTCGCCGGGGCGGATCTCGAAGGAGAGGCCCTGGAGGACGGGGCGGTCGGGGTCGTAGCCGAAGGAGACGTCGTCGAACTCGACGGTGGCGGGGGCGTCGGCGGGCAGTTCCAGGGCGCCGTCGGCGAGCGTCGGCTCGGTGTCGATCAGCTCCAGGACGCGCTCGGTGCCGGCGCGGGCCTGCTGGCCGACGGTGAGGACCATGGCGAGCATCCGCACCGGGCCGACGAGCTGTGCGAGGTAGGTGGAGAAGGCGACGAAGGTGCCGAGGGTGACGTCGCCGCGGACGGCGAGCCAGCCGCCGAGCGCGAGCATGGCGACCTGGCCGAGGGCGGGAACGGCCTGGAGGGCAGGGGTGTAGCGGCTGTTGAGGCGGATGGTGCGCAGCCGTCCCGCGTACAGCTTGCGGCCGACCTCGCGCAGCTTCCCGGTCTCCTGGTCCTCCTGTCCGAAGCCCTTGACCACGCGGACGCCGCTGACCGCGCCGTCGACCACGCCGGCCACGGCGGCGGCCTGGGCCTGCGCGTACCAGGTGGCGGGGTGCAGCCGGGTCCGGGAGCGCTGGGCGATCCACCAGATGGCGGGGGCGACGGCGAGGGCGACGAGGGTGAGCGGGACCGACAGCCACGCCATGATCACCAGGGAGATCAGGAAGAGCAGGAAGTTCCCGATCGTCATGGGGAGCATGAACAGCAGGCCCTGGATCAGCTGGAGGTCGCTGGTGGCCCGGCCGACCACCTGGCCGGTGGACAGCTCGTCCTGGCGGCGGCCGTCGAGCCGGGTGATCGTCTCGAACATCTCGGTGCGCAGGTCGTGCTGGACGTCGAGGGCGAGCCGGCCGCCGTAGAAGCGGCGGATGTAGGTGAGGACGTAGACGAGCAGCGCGGCCACGACGAGGGCGCCGGCCCAGGGGGCCATGGCGCGGCTCCTGTCGCCGATCACGTCGTCGATGATCACCTTGGTGATCAGCGGCACCAGCGCCATCACGGCCATGCCGGCGAGTGAGGACCCGAGGGCCAGGACGACGTCCTTCGGATGACGCCAGGCGTACCCGGCCAGCCGTCGTGCCCATCCCCGTTGCGCGCCCACGCGGTGCCTTCCGTTTCTGCCGACGGACCTGATCTGCCGGAAGGCACCAACACCGGTGGGGGCGGATTTCATCCCGCGGGGCGCCGCGGCGAGTGACGAGGGTTACCCGGCGGACGGTCTGGACGCGGTTCCTACCCGCCGGTACGGTGAGTGAGCAAGCGCTTAGACATGTACCCGTGGAGGTGGCGGCGTGCGCCGTACGGTGTTCAACGAGGATCACGAGGCGTTCCGGGAGACCTTGCGCGCCTTCATCGAGGCCGAGGTCGTGCCGGTGTACGACGAGTGGTTCGCGGCGGGCCAGGCGCCCCGCGATTTCTACTACAAGCTCGGCGAGCTGGGCGTCTTCGGCATCAACGTGCCCGAGGAGTACGGCGGCGCGGGCCTGGACACGCACAAGTTCGAGGCGATCCAGTACGAGGAGACCGCCCGCGCGGGCGTCACCTTCGGCGGCTCCGGCGTGCACGTGCTGCTGGCCCTCCCGTACATCAAGATGCTCGCCACGGAGGAGCAGAAGAAGCGCTTCCTGCCGAAGTTCGTCTCCGGCGAGGAGATGTGGGCGATCGCGATGACCGAGCCGGGCACCGGCTCCGACCTCGCGGGCATGAAGTCCACCGCCCGGCTCTCCGAGGACGGCACGCACTACGTCCTCAACGGCGCCAAGACCTTCATCACCGGCGGCGTGCACGCCGACAAGGTGATCGTCTGCGCCCGCACCGCCCCGCCGACCGCCGAGGACCGCCGGCACGGCATCTCGCTGTTCGCCGTGGACACCAGGTCCGAGGGCTACTCCGTCGGCCGCAAGCTGGACAAGCTGGGCCTGAAGACGTCCGACACCGCCGAACTGGCGTTCGTCGACGTGAAGGTGCCGGTCGAGGACCTGCTCGGCGAGGAGAACAAGGGCTTCTCCTACCTGGGCGCCAACCTGCCCTCCGAGCGCTGGGGCATCGCCTTCGGCGCCTACGCCCAGGCCAAGGCCGCGGTGCGGTTCGCCAAGAACTACGTGCGGGAGCGCACGGTGTTCGGCAAGCCGGTCGCCGCGTTCCAGAACACCAAGTTCGAGCTGGCCGCCTGCCAGGCCGAGGTGGACGCCGCCGAGGCCGTCGCCGACCGCGCGCTGGAGGCCCTGGACGCCGGCGAGCTGACCGCCGCCGAGGCCGCAAGCGCCAAGCTGTTCTGCACCGAGGTCGCCCACCGCGTCATCGACCGCTGCCTCCAGCTGCACGGCGGCTACGGCTACATGAACGAGTACCCGATCGCCCGCCTGTACGCGGACAACCGGGTCAACCGGATCTACGGCGGCACCAGCGAGGTCATGAAGATGATCATCGCGAAGGACATGGGCCTGTAAGGTCCCCGCAATTACCGGCCAGTAGAAAAGGTGCCATGAACCAGGCACTTCAGGACCTCCTCGATCTGCTCGACCTGGAGCAGATCGAGGAGGACATCTTCCGCGGCACGTCCCGTTCCGCCGTGGTCCCCCGCGTCTTCGGCGGGCAGGTCGCGGCCCAGGCGCTCGTCGCCGCCGGCCGGACGGCCGCCGCGGACCGGCTGCCCCACTCCCTGCACGCGTACTTCCTGCGCATGGGCGACCCGGGCGCGCCGATCGTCTACACCGTCGACCGCATGAACGACGGCCGCTCCTTCACCGCGCGCCGGGTCGTCGCCGTCCAGCACGGCAAGCCGATCTTCGCCCTGTCGGCGTCCTTCCAGCGGCCCGAGGAGGGCCTGGACCACCAGACTCCGATACCGCCCGCGCCCGACCCGGCCACGCTGCCCACCTCCGAGGACCGCCTGCGCGGTTACCCGCACCTCGACCCCGAGACGGTCGAGCGGTTCATCGAGGCCCGCGCCGCGGTCGACCTGCGCTACGTCGACGACCCGCCCTTCGGCCGGTACGGCGAGCCCCGCGCGCCCCATTCCCAGGTGTGGTTCCGCGCCAACGGCAAGCTCGCGGACGACCCGCTGCTGCACGTCGTCCTCGCGACGTACGTCTCCGACATGACGCTGCTGGACTCCGTGCTGCTCGCCCACGGCCGCGGCGGCTGGGCCGTCGGCGACGTGGTCGGCGCCTCGCTGGACCACGCGATGTGGTTCCACCGCCCGTTCCGCGCCGACGAGTGGCTGCTGTACGACCAGCACTCGCCGACGGCCCACGGCGGCCGGGGCCTGGGCCAGGCCCGCATCTACACCCAGGACGGGCGGCTGGCGATATCGGTGATCCAGGAGGGCGTGCTGCGGGTGCCGCGCGGGGGCTGAGGCGGCGCGCACCGGCGGCCTCCGACGGCTTCGGGCGTCCTCAACGGCTTTCTGGCGGCTTCCGGCGGCCTCTCAACTGCTTCCGGCCGCTTCCCGGCCGCTTCCGGCGGCTTCCGGCGGCTTCCGATGGGGGGAACGCGCGCCCGTGCGGGGGCGCGCGGCCCGTTACGCCAGTCCCGCCTCCGACAGCAGATACGCCGTCATCGGGTCGTAGTAGCGGGGGCTGACCACGTGGTCGTCCAGCGGGACCGCCACCTGGACGGTGCCCTCGGCCTCCGCGAGGAACAGGGCCGGGTCGTTGCAGTCGGCGTAGCCGACGGAGTCGACGCCGTGCTGACCGGCGTAGCCCGCCCAGCCGTGGTCGGCGACGACCAGGTCGGGCAGGGGGCGGCCCTCGCGCTCCAGGGCGGTCAGGATCGCCTTCATCGGCTCGCCCGAGTGGGTGTGCCACAGCGTCGCGCCGTGCTCCAGCATCGCCACGTCCGCGAACTGCATCACATAGCCCTCGTCCGTCTGCAGCCCTTCCGGGATCACGACGATCTCGCAGCCCGCGGCCCGCAGCGCGGCGGCCGTCGCGCGGTGCACGTCGAGCAGGCCGCCCGGGTGACCGGTCGCGAACAGCACCCGCTGCCCGCCGTCGGCCGCCTTGCGCAGCCGGGCCGCCAGCCGCTCCAGCCCGGCGACTGTCAGCTCCGGGTCGATGGTGTCCTGGCCGAACCGGTACTCGGGGTCGTCGTTGACGCCCACCCGTTCCGCCATCACCGCGAGCACGTCCTGCTCGTCGGTCCAGCGGTCGCCGAGCTCCAGGCCGAGCCAGAAGTTGCGGACGCCGTTCGCCAGTTGACGGTAGTGGGAGAGGTTGTTCTCACGAGGGGTGGCCACGTCGCCCGCGATACGGGTCCTCACGAGGTGTTCGACGAGTTCGGCGCGGCTGGGTGTCCCGGATATCGGCATGGCTCCCATTGTGGGGCAGACGCCTGTGCGCGTCCCGGGCGTCCCGTCCGCTGGGACGTGCGTCACTCCCCGGCCGTCCCGGGCGCCTCACATGTGCCGCAGGGCGAACCACAGTTCCATCCGCACGTCCGGATCGTCCAGGTCAGCGTCCAGCAGCGCCGCGCACCGGGCGATGCGCTGCCGCACGGTGTTGCGGTGCACCGACAGGGCCACGGCGGTGCGGTCCCAACTGCCGTGCAGGGACAGCCAGGTGCGCAGGGTCTCGGGGAGCGCGGGGACGGCGGCCAGGGGCGCGAGCAGTGCACGGGCGTGAGCCTGCGCCTCCGCCTCGGGGAGGAGTGCGCTCAGTCCCGCGCGGTCGGCGCCGTGCCGGGCGAGGGGCGCCCGGATGGCGCGGGCGCGGGCCAGGGCGCGGGCGGCCTGCGCGTCGGCGGCCGGCCACGCCTCGGGACCGGCCGGGGCGCTGACGCCGAGGGTCCAGCCCGGCTGCGGGGCCACATCCCGGCCGGCGGGCAGCAGCAGCCGTACGACGTCCGGCGCCAGGTCGAGCAGGGCGGTGCCGAGCGCCGCGCCGAGGGCGGAGGCGGCCGTCGGGTCGGCGGGCGGCGCGTCCGGCAGGGCGTGCGCCACCAGCCAGGGGCCCTCGCCGAGGAGCGGGGCCACGTCCTGCGGGCGCGCGCCGAGGAGCAGCCGTACGAGGGCGGAGGAGCGGGCGGCGGCGCCGGCGCCGTGCCGTTCGCCGGTGAGGAGGGTCAGCAGCACCGCCGCGACCGAGGCGATCGTGTGGTCGCCGGGTTCCCGTCCCGGCGCGGCGACGCCGAGGACATGACCCCGCCCGGCGCCGAGGGCGTACGCGGTGAGGTGCGCGGCGCCCACGGTGTCCGACGCCGACGCCGAGGCGCGCTCGGTGACGGCGCGCGCCAGCCCCGCCAGCGCCCCCGACGCCTCCTCGCCCGGCGTCCGCCCGGCCGCCGCCAGCTCCGTGCCGTCCGGCCCGTACAGCACCGCCCGGCCGCGCACCCACTGGGCCAGCCTCCGCAGCACCGCCGGCGCCGGGTCCGGTCGGGACGCCGCCGCCGCGAGGCTCCGCTGGGCCTCGGTCACCCGGCGCAGCTCGGCCAGCCGGGCCTGGGCGACCAGCCGCCCGACGGCGCGGGCCACGCCGGAGAAGGTGGTCCGCGGCGGCACCTCCAGCAGCGGCAGCCCACGCGCCTCGCAGGCCGCCACCAGCGCGTCCGGCACCGTGTCGTGCACCGGAGCCACCCCGAACCCGAGGGCCGCGCCGCCCGCGTCGACGATCCGCGCGACATAGCCGTCGAAATACGCCTGCTCCGCCCCGTCCGGGATGTGCACCCCGGCCGTGAGCAGCAGCTCGCCGCCCAGCAGGTACGGGTAGGGGTCCGCCATCTCCGAGGTGTGCGCCCAGTGGATCGCCACGTCCGGACCCGACGGCCCGGCGAGCTGCCGCAGGGCCAGGTCGTCGCGGGCCAGCAGGGCGGCGAGGGGGACCGGAGGGGTCGGCGGGACGGGTGGGGAAGGCGGGACCGGTGGATGCGGCGGGGCGGAAGGGGGGTTCAGGGCATATGGGGTAGTCGGGGCCTGTGGGCTGGGCGGGGAGGCGGCGTCCGACACGGTGTGCATTTCCTCCATTCGGCATGACGTGAATGGAGGAAACGTACTCTTCGTCTCGGCCCTGCGGCCACCTAGGCTCGGTCCCGGCCCGCAGCACAGTGAAACGCAGGAAAGTAGGCAGCGCCCCCATGAGCAGCAGCAACGACACGCCTCGCGGCCCCGTCGACTCCTCCCGCATCCCGCGCTACGCCGGCCCCGCGACCTTCGCCCGCCTCCCCCGCCTGGACGAGGTCGGCACGGCCGACGTCGCCGTCGTGGGCGTGCCCTTCGACTCCGGCGTCTCCTACCGGCCGGGCGCCCGTTTCGGCGGCAACGCCATCCGCGAGGCGTCGAGGCTGCTGCGCCCGTACAACCCCGCGCAGGACGCCTCCCCCTTCGCCCTCGCGCAGGTCGCGGACGGCGGCGACATCGCGGTCAACCCGTTCAACATCAACGAGGCCGTGGACACCATCGAGGCCGCCGCCGACGAGCTGCTCGGCACGGGCGCCCGCCTGATGACCCTCGGCGGCGACCACACCATCGCCCTGCCCCTGCTGCGCTCGGTGGCGAAGAAGCACGGCCCGGTCGCCCTGCTCCACTTCGACGCCCACCTCGACACCTGGGACACCTACTTCGGCGCCGAGTACACGCACGGCACGCCGTTCCGGCGAGCCGTCGAGGAGGGCGTCCTCGACACCTCCGCCCTGTCCCACGTCGGCATCCGCGGCCCGCTCTACGGCAAGCAGGACCTCACCGACGACGAGAAGATGGGCTTCGGCATCGTCACCTCGGCGGACGTCTACCGCCGCGGCGCCGACGAGGTCGCCGACCAGCTCCGCCAGCGCATCGGTGACCGCCCCCTGTACATCTCCATCGACATCGACTGCCTGGACCCGGCCCACGCGCCCGGCACCGGCACGCCCGAGGCCGGCGGCATGACCTCGCGCGAGCTGCTGGAGATCCTGCGGGGCCTGGCCTCCTGCAACCTGGTCTCCGCGGACGTGGTCGAGGTGGCCCCCGCGTACGATCACGCCGAGATCACATCGGTGGCCGCCTCCCACACGGCGTACGAACTGACCACGATCATGTCGCGCCGGATCGCCGCCGCCCGCGAGGAGAACCGCGAGGAGAGCGAAAGCAAGTGACCCACGACCACGACCTGGAACTGCGCCCGACGGCCGCCCAGACGGAGGCCGCGCTGCATCCTCCTCCCGGCCGCACGGGCGGGGACCTGGTCGTGGAGACGCTGGCCGGGCTCGGCGCGACCACCGTTTTCGGCCTGCCCGGGCAGCACGCGCTCGGCCTGTTCGACGCCCTGCGCCGCTCGGACCTGCGCTACGTCGGGCTGCGCACGGAGAACAACGCCGGGTTCGCGGCGGACGCGTACGGCCGGATCACCGGCGAGGCGGCGCCGCTGCTGCTGTCGACGGGGCCGGGTGCGCTGATGTCCCTTCCGGCGCTCCAGGAGGCGGCGGCGGCCTCGGCCCCGGTCCTGGCCGTCGCCAGCCAGGTCCCGACGGCGGGCCTCGGCGGCGGCCGGCGCGGCTACCTCCACGAACTGCCCGACCAGGCCGCGTCGTTCCGGGGCGTGGTCAAGTCCGTGCACACCGTCCGCAGCCAGTCGCAGATCCCCTCCGCGATCGCGGCGGCCTGGCGGTCGGCGCTGACCGCCCCGCACGGCCCGGTGTGGGTGGAGATCCCGCAGGACGTCCTCACGGCCCCGGCCGCGCTGCCGGTCGTCACGGCGGTCGACGCCACCCCCGAGGACCTTCCGCCCCGCCCCGAACTCACCGCCGTGGCCGCCGACCTGCTGTCCCGGGCGGCCCGCCCGGCGATCGTCGCGGGCGGCGGAGTGGTCCGCGCGGACGCCGCCAAGAAGCTGCGGCAGCTGGCGGAACGGCTCTCGGCCCCGGTGGTGACGACCTTCGGCGGCAAGGGCGCGTTCCCCTGGAACCACCCGCTGTCGCTTCAGTCCTGGCTGGAGGACCGGCACACGACCGACTTCCTGGAGGACGCCGACGTGCTCCTGGTGGTCGGCTCGGGGCTGGGCGAACTCTCCTCGAACTACCACACGTTCCGGCCGCGCGGGCGGGTGATCCAGATCGAGGCGGACCTCGGCAAGCTGGAGTCCAACCACCCGGCCCTCGGCATCCACGCGGACGCCCGCCTCGCCCTGCAGGCCCTCCTGGAGACGGTCGGGCCGCGCGAGGACACCGCCGCCCCCGCGCGGGTGCGGGCGGTCCTCGACCGCGTCCGCGAACGGCTCGCCGGCCAGCGACTCGCTGTGGAGCAGGACGTCCTGGCCTCGGTGCGCGCGGCCCTCCCGGCCGACGCCCCGTCCTTCTGGGACATGACGATCCTCGGCTACTGGGCCTGGTCCGCCTTCGACCCCAAGGCCCCGAACACCATGCACTCGGCGCAGGGCGCGGGCGGCCTCGGCTACGCCTTCCCGGCGGCCCTGGGCGCGGCCGTCGCCGACCCCACCCGCCCGGTCCTCGCGGTCTCCGGCGACGGCGGCGCGCTCTACTCGGTCGCCGAGCTGGCCACGGCCCGCCAGTACGGCCTGGACGTCACCTGGCTGATCGTCGACGACGGCGGCTACGGCATCCTGCGCGAGTACATGACCGACGCCTACGGCGCCCCCACGGCCACCGACCTGACCGGCCCCGACTTCGCGGCCCTCGCCGAGTCCTTCGGCGTCCCCGCGGTCCGCACGACCCCGGGGACCCTGACGGCGGACCTGACCAAGGCACTGGGGACCCCGGGGCCGTCGGTGGTGGTGCTCCCGGCGGTACTGCGGATGTTCGCGCCGACGCACACGGGGTGAGCGGGGCCGGCGGCGCGAGCGGCGGCCCGGTCAGCAGGGTCCGCGGCCCACGCCGTCGATCCGGCCGCCGAAGTCGCTCAGGTAGCGCGAGCGCCAGTCGCCGTTGAAGACGTCCCGCTTCTCCACCGGGGACCAGTTGATGAAGCAGGCGCGGGTGCTGGCGACGAACGAGCCGACGTGGTCGTGGAGGAAGGACGGCATGTCGCGGTAACCGCTGCGCGCCGTCCACTCCCAGGTGCTGCCGCGGAAGTTCTCCTTGCTGTAGAAGCAGATCGACCCGTCCGGGCAGGACGGCGGGGCGGCGGCTTCCTGCGGCTGCGCGGCGGCCCCCTGCGCCGGCAGGACGAGGGCGGTCAGGACGAGCGCGACGGCGGCGGACCAGGTACGAAGCTTCATGGGACGCTCCAGTTCTTCCGGTGTTTGCGGGACGGCATCGCCCCGACGGGACCGCCGGGGTGACGCCATGGTCCCCACGTCCCGCGACGCCACGCCCGGGGTGGGCGCCCACACCACCTCATGGAGCGAACCGGAGGCCCGACGGCGCGATCACCGGCCATGGCGAGCGCCGGTCACGCGGGCGCACCGGTGGCGCGGGGCGCGCCGCCCGTGCCGGGGGCGCCGCGTGGACCCGGCCACCGCTTGGGACGTTCCCGCGGAGCACGCCGTCCACGATCGACGCACTGCGGCCGACGGCCGCTTCGGGGCAGGCAGCGCGACCGTGGAAGAGGCGCCGCCGGGCTCCGTGTGACGGGGAGCCCGGCGGATGCCGGCCGACGGGCTACCAGATCGCCTCGACCCACTCCGGGTGGTCGATGAACGGATTGCGGTTGCCCTGGTAGGTCGAGTGGATGACCTGGTTGCGGCGCTCCTCGAAGGCGTCCGGCGGGTCCTCGACGTTCCACTGCTTCAGGACTGACAGGCGCCCGTGGTACGGGACGCTGCCGTTGGTGACCGCGTCGTTGGGCTCCAGGTCGGGCCAGCCGTCGCCGCCCTCGTAGCGGACGGCCATGTAGAGGATCATGCGGGCCACGTCGCCCTTGACGGCGTCGCGGGGCTCGAAGGAGTTCGAGTCGGTGAGGCTGCCGCCGCTGTTGGTGAAGCTGCTGCCGCCGTTGTCGAAGTCCTTGTTGCCGCGGATGCTGTTGACCTGGACGTCCTCGGGACGCAGGTGGTGCAGGTCGGTGCCGGGACCGGCGGAGGTGCCGAAGTCGCCGTGCGACTGGGCCCAGACGTGCTCGCGGTTCCAGTTGCCGGTGCTGCCGCCGTTGAGGGACTTGCTGCGGGAGATGCCGGAGTAGAGCAGCCTGACGTTGTTGGTGTTGCCGGGGTCCTGGTCGGTGACCTTCAGCGCTTCCCAGACGGCGGAGTAGGAGATCTTCGTCTGCTTGCTGACGATCGTGTGGAGGGACGACTTCAGCGCGGTGCCGGTCTTGCCGATCGCCGGCGCGTAGTACGTGCTGTCGTACGCGGTGGTGGTGGCGCCGGCCGGGGTCGCGGTCAGGGCGGGGAGGGTGAGGCCGACCAGTACGGCCGACGTGGCGAGCGCCACGGACTTCCAGCGGCGTGTCTGCGTCGCGGGCATGAGGGGACGTCCGTTCTACGCGTGTTGAGTGAGCGGGCAAACGGGAGCGTGACATGGACATGGGCTCCCGGGCGTGAACTTAACGTGTCGTGCGCATGACGGAAACCGTCAAGTGGAGGCAGGGTCGGGCGATTTGCCGACGAGCCACCATGCCCGGGCCGCGGGCGACCGGCCCTTCACTGCCCCGCCTCCCCGCCGTCACCGGCCCGCCCTACGGTGACGCCCATGCGCCTGAGAACCGTACGCACCGCACTCGCCGCCGCCACCGCCGCGCTGTCGGCCGCCGCCTGCCTCACCGCCGCCGGCCCCGCCGCCGCCCACCCGAACGGCTCGTGGGAGAACGCCTGTTCGCCGTCCGTCTCCGTCCGGGGCTTCTCCGACGCCCTGGACAAGACGACGTACGAGAACACCTTCGTGGGCAACTTCTCCGCCCTCGCCCCGCACCGCGACGGCACGCTGGCCGCGCTCTCCGACCGCTCCGCGCTGTTCACGCTGGACGCGCGCACGCTCCGGCCGCGGGGCGTGGTGCCGCTCGCCGACGAGAACGGGGCCGCGCTGGACTCCGAGGGCCTTGTCGTGGACCGGGACGGCACGTACCTGGTCTCCTCCGAGACCGAGCCCTCCGTACGCCGTTACTCGCGCGACGGCCGCATCCTCGGCCGGCTGCCCGTGCCCGACGCCCTGCGGGTCGCCCCGGCCGGGCGCGCCGCGGTCAACGGGACGTTCGAGGGCCTGACCCTGCTGCCGGGCGGCCGGACGCTGATCGCCTCCATGGAGTACGCCCTGTCCGGCGACAGCGCCGGGATCGTGCGCCTGCAGACCTGGAACCGCGGGCGCGGCGGCTTCACGCCGGGCGCGCAGTACGCCTACCGCGCCGACGCCGGGCTCGGCGTCCCCGAGGTCACCGCCACGCCGGACGGCCGCCTGCTCGTCCTGGAGCGCGGCTTCACCGCCGGGGTCGGCAACACCGTCCGCCTGTACCTCGCCGACCCGCGCCACGCCACGGACGTCGGCGGCACCGCGTACCTGACGGGGCAGGACGGCGTACGCCTGGTCGGCAAGACCCTGCTGGCCGACCTGGCCGACTGCCCCGACCTGGGCGCCACGGCCAAGCAGCCGCAGCCCAACCCGCTCCTCGACAACATCGAGGCTATGACGGTCACCGGCCGGGGCCGCGGCGCCCTGGACGTCCTCCTGGCCAGCGACGACAACCAGAACGCCGCCCAGACGACGCGCTTCTACTCGCTGCGGGTGCGCGCGAACGGCTGAGCGAGCGACGCGGGTGACCCGGGAGGCCGCCGGCCGGCGATGTCGGCGGTCGCCCGTACAGTGCGCACACCGTCTCTCTCACGCAGGAGTTCCCGTGGGTTTCTCCGGTCACCCGGTCTTCGCCCGCAGCCCGCGCCCGCCGGCGGCAGCGCCCGTGTTCGCCGGCCTCGGCCCGGAGCCCGGCGACGCCGTGCACGCGGGGGAGCCGCGGCCGGGCGGATGGCAGACCCTGGAGCTGACCCACGGGCTCTGGAGTGACGACGACCTCCCCGCGCTGGTCGCTCGGACCGGCGCCCCGGTCTGCGTCGCCGACGTCTCGGACAGCGGCGTCGCCCTCGTCACGGGGCTCGGCCCCGGCGGGCGGCGCCGGCGGGCATGGCTCAACCTGGACAACGCCGCCGCCCTGCTCACCGAGAAGCCCGAGGACGTCGACGACACCGGCCTGTGGATCGGCAACCCCGAGTTCGACGAGGCCGTGCGGCGCAAGCGCGCGGAGCTGGACGCGGACGTGCCCGCCGACGCCGCGGGCGCGCTCGCGTGGGCCGCGGCGGAGCGGACGTGGATCAAGGAGTTGCTGCGCGCGCACGAGCCCTTCGTGGAGGACCTCTTCGACGGCCTGCTCGACGCGCTGGGCTTCCCCCGAACCGCTCAGTCCTCGCCGGAGGCCTGAGCCGCCGCCGCGAACGCGCCCCGCGCCATGCGGTGCAGCAGCTGCGCCGTCGCGCCGCGGCCGGGCAGGGAGCCCCCGCGGCCCAGGTGGGGGGTGGAGTTGAGCAGGCCGAAGACCGAGTGCACGGCCGAGCGGGCCGCGGGCTCGGCCAGGGCCGGGTAGGCGTCGCGGACGACCTGCACCCACAGTTCGACGTACTGCCGCTGGAGCTGGCGGACCAGCTTGCGGTCGGTGTCCCGGAGGCGGTCCAGCTCGCGGTCGTGCAGGGTGATCAGGGGACGGTCGTCGAGCGCGAAGTCGATGTGACCCTCGATGAGCGAGTCGAGGACCTTCCCCGGCGCCACGCCTCCGGCCTCGCCGAGCCTGCGTTTCGCGCCGGTCAGCAGCTGGCCGCTGATGCCGACCAGCAGCTCCGCGAGCATCGCGTCCTTGCCCGCGAAGTGCCGGTAGAGACCGGGGCCGCTGATGCCGACCGCGGCGCCTATCTCGTCGACCCCGACGCCGTGGAAGCCGCGCTCGGCGAAGAGCCGGGCGGCCTGCTTGAGGATCTGCTCGCGGCGGGTCGGGGCGTCCGTTCTGGTGGCCATGGAAGCGATTCTAGACAGGGAGGTTAGCGGTCGTTAACCTGGGGGCAACGCGTTAACGGTCACTAACACAATGAAGGGGCCGCGAGGATGGACCAGGCACCGGAGCTGACGACCGCGGCGGATCCCGCGTCGGAGGCCTGGCAGGCCAATGAGGCCGCGCATCTCGCGCTGGTCGAGGAGTTGCGGGCCAAGCTGGCCGCCGCCCGTCTGGGAGGCGGTGAGAAGGCCCGGGCCCGGCACACCGCGCGCGGCAAGCTGCTGCCGCGCGACCGGGTGGACGGCCTGCTGGACCCCGGCTCGCCCTTCCTGGAGCTGGCGCCCCTGGCGGCCGACGGGATGTACGACGGACAGGCCCCGGCCGCGGGGGTGATCGCCGGGATCGGGCGGGTGAGCGGGCGCGAGTGCGTGATCGTCGCCAACGACGCCACCGTCAAGGGCGGCACGTACTACCCGATGACCGTCAAGAAGCACCTGCGCGCCCAGGAGGTGGCGCTGGAGAACCGGCTGCCGTGCCTGTACCTGGTCGACTCGGGCGGCGCCTTCCTGCCCATGCAGGACGAGGTCTTCCCCGACCGGGAGCACTTCGGGCGGATCTTCTACAACCAGGCCCGGATGTCCGGGGCCGGCATCCCGCAGATCGCCGCCGTGCTCGGCTCCTGCACCGCCGGCGGGGCGTACGTCCCGGCCATGAGCGACGAGGCCGTGATCGTCCGCAACCAGGGCACCATCTTCCTGGGCGGCCCGCCCCTGGTGAAGGCCGCCACCGGCGAGGTCGTCACGGCCGAGAAGCTCGGCGGCGGCGAGGTCCACGCGCGCGTGTCGGGCGTGACCGACCACCTCGCCGAGGACGACGCGCACGCGCTGCGCATCGTGCGCACCATCGTCGCCACCCTGCCCGCGCGCGGCCCGCTGCCCTGGGAGGTGCGGCCCGCCGTCGAGCCGAAGGTCGACCCCCACGGGCTGTACGGCGCCGTGCCCGCCGACCCCCGCACGCCCTACGACGTGCGCGAGATCATCGCCCGCATCACCGACGGCTCCCGGTTCGCGGAGTTCAAGGCGGAGTTCGGACAGACCCTGGTCACCGGCTTCGCCCGCATCCACGGCCACCCGGTCGGCATCGTCGCCAACAACGGCATCCTGTTCTCCGAGTCCGCCCAGAAGGGCGCCCACTTCATCGAGCTGTGCGACCAGCGCGGCATCCCGCTGCTGTTCCTGCAGAACATCTCCGGCTTCATGGTCGGCCGGGACTACGAGGCCGGCGGCATCGCCAAGCACGGCGCCAAGATGGTCACGGCCGTCGCCTGCACGCGCGTGCCGAAGCTGACGGTCGTGGTCGGCGGCTCGTACGGCGCCGGGAACTACTCGATGTGCGGCCGGGCCTACTCCCCCCGCTTCCTGTGGATGTGGCCCAACGCCAAGATCTCCGTGATGGGCGGCGAGCAGGCCGCCTCCGTCCTCGCCACCGTCAAGCGCGACCAGCTGGAGGCGCGCGGCGAGCAGTGGCCGGCCGAGGACGAGGAGGCCTTCAAGGCCCCGATCCGCGCCCAGTACGAGCGCCAGGGCAACGCCTACTACGCCACCGCCCGCCTGTGGGACGACGGCGTCATCGACCCGCTGGAGACCCGGCAGGTGCTGGGCCTGGCCCTGACCGCCTGCGCCAACGCGCCCCTCGGTGACCCCGGGTTCGGCGTTTTCCGGATGTGAGGAGGGGACCCATGTTCGACACAGTTCTGGTGGCCAACCGCGGTGAGATCGCCGTCCGCGTGATCCGGACGCTGCGCGCGCTGGGCGTGCGCTCGGTGGCCGTCTTCTCCGACGCCGACGCCGACGCCCGGCACGTCCGCGAGGCGGACACGGCGGTGCGGATCGGACCGCCGCCCGCGGCCGAGAGCTATCTGTCCGTGGAGCGGCTGCTTCAGGCCGCCCGCCGCAGCGGCGCCCGGGCCGTGCACCCCGGCTACGGCTTCCTCGCCGAGAACGCCGGCTTCGCGCGCGCCTGCGCCGAGGCGGGCCTGGTCTTCATCGGCCCCCCGCCGAACGCGATCGCCCTGATGGGCGACAAGATCCGCGCCAAGGAGACGGTGCAGGCGGCCGGGGTGCCCGTGGTACCGGGCGGGCGCGACCCCAAGCTCGCCGAGGCCGCCCGTGAGCTGGGCGCGCCGGTGCTGCTCAAGCCCAGCGCGGGCGGCGGTGGCAAGGGCATGCGGCTGGTGCGGGACCTGTCCGCGCTGGACGAGGAGATCGCGGCGGCCCGGCGCGAGGCGGCGGCGTCCTTCGGCGACGACACCCTCCTGGTGGAGCGGTGGGTCGACCGGCCCCGGCACATCGAGATCCAGGTCCTGGCCGACGCCCACGGCCACGTCGTCCACCTCGGCGAGCGCGAGTGCTCCCTGCAGCGCCGGCACCAGAAGGTGATCGAGGAGGCGCCGAGCGTGCTCCTGGACGAGGCGACGCGGGCCGCGATGGGCGAGGCGGCGGTGCAGGCGGCGCGCAGTTGCGGGTACGTCGGCGCGGGCACGGTGGAGTTCATCGTCCCGGGCGGCGACCCCTCGTCGTACTACTTCATGGAGATGAACACCCGCCTCCAGGTGGAGCACCCGGTCACCGAGCTGGTGACGGGTCTCGACCTGGTGGAGTGGCAGCTGCGGGTGGCGGCCGGGGAGCCGCTGCCGTTCGGGCAGGACGACATCGCCCTGACCGGTCACGCCATCGAGGCCCGCGTCTGCGCCGAGGACCCCTCCCGCGGGTTCCTGCCCTCCGGCGGCACGGTGCTCAGGCTGCGCGAGCCGCAGGGTGACGGCGTCCGCACGGACTCCGGGCTCAGCGAGGGCACGGAGGTCGGCAGCCTCTACGACCCGATGCTGTCCAAGGTCGTCGCGTACGGCCCCGACCGCGCGACCGCCCTGCGCCGGCTGCGTGCCGCCCTCGCGGACACGGTCGTGCTGGGCGTGCCGACCAACACCGGGTTCCTGCGCCGGCTGCTGGCCCACCCGGCGGTCGTGGCCGGCGACCTGGACACCGGGCTGGTCGAGCGGGAGGCCGAGTCGCTGGTCGCGACGGACGTGCCGGAGGAGGTGTACGAGGCGGCGGCGGCCGTACGGCTGGACGCGCTGCGCCCGCGCGGCGGCGGCTGGACGGACCCGTTCTCGGTGCCGAGCGGCTGGCGGATGGGCGGCGCCACCAGGCCCGCCGCCTTCCCGCTGCGGGTTTCCGAGCCGGTGACGTACACCCCGCGCGGCGAGCACGCGGTCGCCGCCGACCGCGTGTCCGTGACCCTGGACGGCGTACGGCACACCTTCCACCGGGCGGGCGACTGGCTCGGCCGGGACGGCGACGCCTGGCACGTGCGCGACCACGATCCGGTCGCCGCGTCCCTCGGCCGGGCCGCCCACGCGGGCGCCGACTCGCTGACCGCGCCCATGCCGGGGACGGTCACGGTCGTGAAGGTCGCCGTCGGCGACGAGGTGGCGGCCGGTCAGAGCCTGCTGGTGGTGGAGGCGATGAAGATGGAGCACGTCATCTCCGCCCCGCACGCCGGCACGGTCGCCGAGCTGGACGTCGCGCCCGGCAGCACGGTCGCCATGGACCAGGTCCTGGCCGTGATCACGCCACGGGAGGCGGAGCGGGAACCGGGACGGGAAGCGGAGCGGGAGCCCGGACAGGAGGCGGCGCGATGACGGCGCACGGGCTGCCGATGACCGTACCGGCGCCGGGACTGCCTGCCCGGGTGCGGATCCACGAGGTGGGCCCCCGCGACGGCCTGCAGAACGAGAAGGAGACCGTCCCGACCGAGGTCAAGGCGGAGTTCATCCGCCGGCTGGCAGGCTGCGGGCTGAGCACGATCGAGGCGACCAGCTTCGTCCACCCCACATGGGTGCCGCAGCTCGCGGACGCCGAGCGGCTGCTGCCGATGGTGGACGACCTGCCCGGCGTGGCGCTGCCGGTGCTGGTGCCGAACGAGCGCGGCCTCGACCGGGCGCTCGCGCTCGGCGCCCGCCGCATCGCCGTCTTCGCCAGCGCCAGCGAAGCCTTCGCCCGGGCCAACCTCAACCGCACGGTGGACGAGGCGCTGGCCATGTTCGCCCCCGTGGTGAGCCGGGCCAAGGCGGAGGACCTGCACGTGCGCGGGTACCTCTCCATGTGCTTCGGCGACCCGTGGGAGGGCCCGGTGCCGGTCGCGCAGGTGGTGCGGCTGTGCCGGTCCCTGCTGGACATGGGGTGCGACGAGCTGAGCCTCGGCGACACCATCGGCGTCGGCACGCCCGGCCATGTCGGCGCGCTGCTCGCCGCGCTCTTCGAGGCCGGCGTCCCGGCCGGCGCCCTCGGCGTCCACTTCCACGACACCTACGGGCAGGCGCTGGCCAACACCCTGGCCGCCCTGCAGCACGGCGTCACCACCGTCGACGCCTCCGCCGGCGGGCTGGGCGGCTGCCCCTACGCCAAGTCCGCCACCGGCAACCTCGCCACCGAAGACCTCGTGTGGATGCTGCGCGGCCTCGGCATCGACACCGGGGTCGACCTGGACGGCCTCGTCGCCACCAGCGTCTGGATGGCGGGCCGCCTGGGCCGGCCCAGCCCGTCCCGCACCGTCCGAGCCCTCTCCCACCAGGAGCCGTGATCACCGCCATGGACCACCGTCTGAGCCCCGAGCTGGAGGAACTCCGCCGCACCGTGGAGGAGTTCGCGCACGACGTCGTCGCCCCGAAGATCGGCGACCACTACGAGCGGCACGAGTTCCCGTACGAGATCGTCCGCGAGATGGGCCGGATGGGCCTGTTCGGGCTGCCGTTCCCGGAGGAGTACGGCGGGATGGGCGGCGACTACCTGGCGCTGGGGATCGCCCTGGAGGAGCTGGCCCGCGTGGACTCCTCGGTGGCCATCACCCTGGAGGCGGGCGTCTCCCTGGGCGCGATGCCGCTGCATTTGTTCGGCACGCCCGAGCAGAAGCGCGAGTGGCTGCCGCGGCTGTGCTCCGGGGAGATCCTGGGCGCGTTCGGCCTGACCGAGCCGGACGGCGGCTCGGACGCGGGCGCGACGCGCACGACGGCGCGGCTCGACCCGGACACCGGCGAATGGGTGATCAACGGCACCAAGTGCTTCATCACCAACTCCGGCACCGACATCACGGGCCTGGTGACCGTCACCGCCGTCACCGGCCGCAAGCCGGACGGCAGACCGATGATCTCGGCGATCATCGTCCCCTCGGGCACCCCGGGCTTCACGGTCGCGCCCCCGTACTCCAAGGTCGGCTGGAACGCCTCCGACACCCGCGAGCTGTCCTTCTCCGACGTCCGCGTCCCCGCGGCCAACCTGCTGGGCGAGGAGGGCCGCGGGTACGCCCAGTTCCTGCGCATCCTGGACGAGGGCCGCATCGCCATCGCGGCGCTGGCCACGGGGCTGGCGCAGGGCTGCGTGGACGAGTCGGTCAAGTACGCGAAGGAACGTCACGCCTTCGGCCGCCCGATCGGCGCGAACCAGGCAATCCAGTTCAAGATCGCCGACATGGAGATGAAGGCCCACACGGCCCGCCTCGCCTGGCGCGACGCCGCGTCCCGCCTGGTGGCCGGCGAGCCCTTCAAGAAGGAGGCGGCCCTGGCCAAGCTGTACTCGTCCACGATCGCCGTCGACAACGCCCGCGACGCCACCCAGATCCACGGCGGCTACGGCTTCATGAACGAGTACCCGGTGGCCCGCATGTGGCGCGACTCCAAGATCCTGGAGATCGGCGAGGGCACGAGCGAGGTCCAGCGGATGCTGATCGCCCGCGAGTTGGGGCTGGCAGGGTAGCGGCCGCCCGGGCGACGCCCGACGGTGTCAGGGGGCGTGCACGAGGGCGTACGGGGCGTCGAGGGCGGCGGCCGCTCGGCCCGATGACCCGTACACCGACCCGGTGCGCCGACCCCGCACGTCGGCCCTGCACGTCGGCATCGCCCCCGGCACCCCCCGGCACCCCACGGCCCCCACGGCCCCCACCGCGCGCCCTTCTGACGCGGCCCCAGCTCCCACCCGCACCCGCCCCACCCCGCGTGGTGTTGATCACGTTTCGCTCCCCGGGCCTTACGCACCGCGACCGGCGGGTAGTTCGAATACCGGAAGACCGACCTGGCCGAAAAAACCTGTCGTTCGAGGCCAGAGGATCACAACTGCGAGAACCGGCCCGGAGATTGACGGGCCCCGGTCGACACGGCGCGTCGCAGGTGGGTCACGTGATGACGGATGATCGTCACCCACCTCTGGACAAGATCTGAGGTTAGGCTAACCTACCTTCGAATTGTCCGGCGGGCCCTCCGCCCTGTTCGAAAGCAGCCACACTCATGTCCAACGCCCGTGCCACCCACCTCACCCGTCGCGGCATCCTCGCCGCCGGCGGTGCCCTCGGCCTCGGTGCCGTGCTCGCAGCCTGCGGCGACGACGACACGAAGAGCGGCGGCTCGGACTCCACGGCGTCCGCCAAGGCCTCCGGTCCCTGGACCTTCAAGGACGACCGCGGTGAGACGGTCAAGCTGGACAAGACCCCGGAGAGGATCGTCGCCTTCGTCGGCGTCGCCGCCGCGCTCCACGACTACGGCATCGAGGTCGAGGGCGTCTTCGGTCCCACCAAGACCCAGGACGGCAAGGCCGACGTCCAGGCCGGCGACATGGACGTCAGCAAGCTGACCGTCTTCGGCAACGTCTGGGACCAGTTCAACGTCGAGCAGTACGCGGCCTTCCGGCCCGAGCTGCTCATCTCCACCACGTTCGACGACGCGGGCACCCTCTGGTACGTCCCCGAGGCGTCCAAGGGCAAGATCGCCAAGCTGGCCCCGAGCGTCGCCGTCTCCGTGTACGACCGGCAGATCACCGAGCCGCTCCAGCGGGTGTGGGAGCTGGCCGAGTCGCTGGGCGCGGACATGAAGGCCGCCGAGGTCACCAAGGCCAAGCAGGACTTCGAGGCCGCCGCCGAGCGCCTGCGCAAGGCCGCGAAGGCCCGCCCGGAGATCAAGGTGATGGCCGGCTCCGCGAGCACCGAGCTGTTCTACGTCTCGGGCACCAACCTCTCCATCGACCTGGAGTACTTCAAGGCCCTCGGCGTGAACTTCGTCGAGCCGCCGGAGGAGGCCAAGGCCGAGGGCGGCGGCTGGTACGAGGGCCTGAGCTGGGAGAACGTCGACAAGTACGACGCCGACATCATCATGATGGACGACCGCTCCCAGACCATCCAGCCCGCCGACATCACCGAGGGGACCTGGAAGAAGCTGCCCGCCGTCAAGGCCGGCCAGGTCATCGCCCGCTCGCCGGAGCCGATCCTCTCCTACGCCAAGTGCACCCCGCTGCTGACCACCCTGGCCGAGGCCATCGAGAAGGCCAAGAAGGTCGGCTGACTCCGCTCCGCCCTCCCGTCGCCCTTCCGCCCCTGACCGACATTCAGGAGTCCCGATGACGGCTGCCGCGGCCGTACCGTTCCGTTTCTTCTCCCTCCAGGTCGTACGGACGCGACGGCTCGGCCCGTCGCTGGTCCGGGTCGCCTTCGCCGGGCCGGACCTGGCCGACTTCCGCTCCGACGGACAGGACCAGTCACTGTCGCTGTTCCTGCCCCACCCGGGACAGGACGCGCCGGCCGTGCCCATCGAGATGGGCGAGGACTGGTGGCGGGGGTGGCAGGAACTCCCGGAGGACGTACGGGCGGTGATGCGCTCGTACACCCTGCGGTCCCTGCGCCGCGACGCGCAGGGCGTCACCACCGAGATCGACATCGACTTCGTGCTGCACGGGGTCGAGCCCGGCTCCGCCACCCCGGCCGGCCCCGCCTCCCGCTGGGCCGCCGGGGCGAAGCCCGGCGACCGGGTCGTGCTCATCGGCCCCCGGATCGCGGACAACCGCTCGATCCGCTTCCGCCCGCCCGAGGACGCCGACCTGGTCGTCCTGTGGGCGGACGAGACCGCCCTGCCCGCCGCCGCCGCGATCATCGAGGCGCTGCCGGCGGGTACGCCCGTGAAGGCCTGGATCGAGGTGCGCGACGCCGGCGACGTCCAGGAGATCGAGACGGCGGCCGATGCCGAGATCGAGTGGCTGGTGCAGGGCGACTCCCCCGGCCAGGACTCCCCCCTGGCCCTCCCCGTCATCCGTGACGCGAAGCTCGCGGACGCGGAGCACCCCTATGTCTGGATCGCCGGCGAGTCGGGCTGTGTGAAGCAGCTGCGCCGGCACTTCGTCGGCGAACGCGGCATCGACCGCCGCCGGGTCACCTTCGTGGGCTACTGGCGCCACGGGCTGACCGAGGAGCAACTGCGCGAGATGGGCGAGGAGTAGCCGGCCGGCGCTCCGAGCCGCCGGTCGACCCGCCCTGACATGACCGCCGTCCGACGTGACGGCGGTCACGAACGAGGCTGCCGCACCACAGATCAACTTAGGTTAGGCTACCCTAAGTTGAACCTCGGGTTCCGATCCTTCTTCCGCCCGCACGGACCGTCCCCATCGGAGGACCCCCACATGCGCTCGCACCTGCTCAACGACACCACCGCGGAGCACTACCGCCGCTCCGTGACCGAGGGAGTCGAGCGGGTGGCTGCCAAACTCGCCACCGCAGAAAGGCCGTTCACCGGCGTCAGCGTCGACGCCCTCGCCCCCCTCATCGAGCGGATCGATCTCGACAAGCCGCTGCACGACACCACCGCGGTGCTGGACGAACTGGAGGACGTCTACCTCCGGGACGCCGTCTACTTCCACCACCCCCGCTACCTCGCCCACCTCAACTGCCCGGTCGTCATCCCGGCGGTGCTCGGCGAGGCGATCCTGTCCGCCGTCAACTCCTCCCTGGACACCTGGGACCAGTCGGCCGGCGGCACCCTGATCGAGCGCCGGCTGATCGACTGGACCGCCGAGCGCATCGGCCTCGGGCCCTGTGCGGACGGCGTGTTCACCTCCGGCGGCACCCAGTCCAACCTCCAGGCGCTGCTGCTGGCCCGCGAGGAGGCGAAGACCGACAGCCTGGCGAAACTGCGCATCTTCGCCTCCGAGGTCAGCCACTTCAGCGTGAAGAAGTCCGCGAAACTGCTGGGCCTCGGCCAGGACTCCGTGGTCCCCATCCCCGTCGACCACGACAAGCGCCTCCAGACCGTCGCCCTCGCCCACGAGCTCGAGCGCTGCCGGCGCGAGGGCCTGGTCCCGATGGCCGTCGTCGCCACCGCCGGCACCACCGACTTCGGCTCGATTGACCCGCTCCCCGAGATCGCCGAGCTGTGCTCCCAGTACGGCGCCTGGATGCACGTCGACGCCGCCTACGGCTGCGGACTGCTCACCTCGCTCAAGCGCCGCGCCCTGCTGGACGGCATCGAGCGCGCCGACTCGGTCACCGTCGACTACCACAAGTCCTTCTTCCAGCCGGTGAGTTCCTCGGCCGTGCTGGTCCGTGACGCCACCACGCTGCGGCACGCCACCTACCACGCGGAGTACCTCAATCCGCGCCGCATGGTGCAGGAACGTATACCCAACCAAGTGGACAAGTCCCTCCAGAC
Organism: Streptomyces sp. NPDC006610; assembly: GCF_040611575.1. Classification (NCBI taxonomy): domain Bacteria; kingdom Bacillati; phylum Actinomycetota; class Actinomycetes; order Kitasatosporales; family Streptomycetaceae; genus Streptomyces; species Streptomyces sp. NPDC006610. Next base: position 230,995 of record NZ_JBEXOP010000003.1, on the reverse strand, counting down.
CACCCGCCGTTTCGACGCCCTGAAGCTGTGGGTGACCCTGCGCGTCATGGGCGCCGACGGCATCGGACAGCTCTTCGACGAGGTGTGCGACCTCGCCGCCGAGGGCTGGAAGCTGCTCGCCGCCGACCCGCGCTACGACGTGGTGGTCGAGCCGACCCTGTCCACCCTGGTCTTCCGCTACGTCCCGGCGAACGTCACCGACCCCGCCGAGATCGACCGGGCCAACCTCTACGCCCGCAAGGCCCTGTTCGCCTCCGGCGAGGCCATCGTCGCGGGCACCAAGGTCGGCGCCCGCCACTACCTGAAGTTCACCCTGCTGAACCCCGAGACCACGCCGGACGACATCGCCGCCGTACTCGACCTGATCGCCGGCCACGCCGAGCAGTACCTGGGAGAATCCCTTGACCGCGCTTCCTGAAGCCGCCCAGTCCAGCGACAAGACCTACGACTTCGTGGGCATCGGGCTCGGCCCCTTCAACCTCGGCCTGGCCTGCCTCACCGAGCCGATCGGCGAACTGGACGGCGTCTTCCTGGAGTCCAAGCCGGACTTCGAGTGGCACGCCGGCATGTTCCTCGACGGCGCCCACCTCCAGACGCCGTTCATGTCGGACCTGGTCACCCTCGCCGACCCGACCTCGCCGTACTCCTTCCTGAACTACCTCAAGGAGAAGGGCCGGCTGTACTCGTTCTACATCCGCGAGAACTTCTACCCGCTGCGCGTGGAGTACGACGACTACTGCCGCTGGGCCGCCGGCAAGCTGAGCAGCATCCGCTTCGGCACGACGGTCACCGAGGTGACGTACGACGAGACGGACGGGGTGTACGCCGTGCGCACCGAGCGCGGCGGGACGTACCGCGCCCGCAGGCTGGTCCTCGGCACCGGCACCGTCCCGTACGTCCCGGAGGCCTGCCGGGGACTCGGCGGGGACTTCTTCCACAACGCGCAGTACATGCACCGCAAGGACGAGCTGCGGTCGAAGAAGTCGATCACGATCGTCGGCAGCGGGCAGAGCGCCGCCGAGATCTACCACGAGCTGCTCGCCGAGATCGACGTCCACGGCTACCAGCTCAACTGGGTCACCCGCTCCCCGCGGTTCTTCCCGCTGGAGTACACCAAGCTGACCCTGGAGATGACGTCCCCGGACTACATCGACTACTTCCGCGCGCTGCCCGAGGAGACCCGCTACCGGCTGGAGAAGCAGCAGAAGGGCCTGTTCAAGGGCATCAACTCGGATCTGATCGACTCGATCTTCGACCTGCTCTACCAGAAGCACGTCGAGAGCGGCGACCGCCCGGTCCCCACCCGGCTGCTCACCAACTCCACGCTGCGCACCGCGCGTCACGAGGACGGCGTCTACCGGCTCGGCTTCCACCAGGACGAGCAGGGCAAGGACTTCGAGATCGAGACCGAGGGCCTGGTGCTGGCCACCGGCTACCACTACGAGCCGCCGGCCTTCCTCGAACCGATCCGCCACCGCCTCCGCTTCGACGGCCACGGCCGCTACGACGTCACCCGCACCTACGCGATCGACGTCACCGGCCACGGCGTCTTCCTGCAGAACGCGGGCGTCCACACCCACAGCATCACCTCGCCGGACCTCGGCATGGGCGCGTACCGCAACAGCTGCATCATCCGTGAGCTGCTCGGCAGCGAGTACTACCCCGTCGAGAAGTCGATCGCGTTCCAGGAGTTCGCCGTATGACCTTCACGTTCCGCCCCCTCGACCCGCTGAAGGACGCCGAGTTGCTGCACGGGTGGGTCACCCACCCCAAGGCCGCGTTCTGGATGATGCAGGACGCCCGGCTGGAGGACGTCGAACGCGCCTACATGGAGATCGCGGCCGACGAGCACCACCACGCCGAACTGGGCCTGCAGGGCGGCGAGCCCGCCTTCCTCATGGAGCGCTACGACCCCGCCCACCGCGAGCTGGTCGGCCTGTACGAGCCGCAGCCCGGCGACGTCGGCATGCACTTCCTGACCCCGCCGACGGACCGGCCCGTGCACGGCTTCACCCGCTCGGTCATCACGGCCGTCATGGCCCGTCTCTTCGAGGACCCGGCCACCGCCCGCGTGGTCGTGGAGCCCGACGTCGCCAACAAGGCGGTGCACGCCCTGAACGAGGCCGTCGGCTTCGTGCCGGAGCGCGAGATCCGCAAGCCGGAGAAGACGGCGCTGCTGAGCTTCTGCACCAGGGAGCAGTTCCTGGCCGCGACGGGGGTGGCCGTATGAGCCTCGCCGACGCCGTGGACCACCTGTCCCCCGAACGCTGGGAGCGCGCCAACCGCCTGCTGATCCGCAAGGCGCTCGCCGAGTTCGCGCACGAGCGGCTGATCACGCCCGAGGAGACCGGGGCGGGCCGGTACGTCGTCCGCAGCGACGACGGCGCGACCGCGTACCGCTTCGCCGCCGTCCGCCGCGCCCTCGACCACTGGCAGATCGACGCCGAGTCGATCACCCGCCACCAGGGCGGGACGGAACTCCCGCTCGCGGCGCTGGACTTCTTCATCGAGCTGAAGGACGCCCTCGGCCTGAGCGACGAGATCCTCCCGGTCTACCTGGAGGAGATCTCCTCCACCCTCTCCGGCACCTGCTACAAGCTCGCCAAGCCGCGGGTCACGTCCGCCGAACTGGCCCGCGCAGGCTTCCAGGACATCGAGACCGGCATGACCGAGGGCCACCCCTGCTTCGTCGCCAACAACGGGCGGCTGGGCTTCGGCATCCACGAGTACCTGTCGTACGCCCCGGAGACCGCGAGCCCGATCCGCCTGGTGTGGCTGGCCGCGCACCGCTCGCGGGCGGCGTTCACCGCGGGCGTGGGCATCGAGTACGAGTCCTTCGTCCGCCAGGAGCTGGGCGCGGACACCGTCGAGCGCTTCCACGGCGTCCTGCGCGACAAGGGGCTGGACCCGGCCGACTACCTGCTCATGCCCGTCCACCCCTGGCAGTGGTGGAACAAGCTCAGCGTCACCTTCGCCGCGGAGGTCGCCCGGCAGCACCTGGTGTGCCTGGGCGAGGGCGACGACGAGTACCTGGCCCAGCAGTCCATCCGCACCTTCTTCAACACCTCGCACCCCGAGAAGCACTACGTCAAGACGGCCCTGTCCGTCATCAACATGGGCTTCATGCGCGGGCTGTCGGCCGCCTACATGGAGGCCACGCCGGCGATCAACGACTGGCTGGCCCAGCTGATCGACGGCGACCCGGTGCTGAAGTCGACGGGCCTGTCGATCATCCGCGAGCGGGCCGCGGTCGGCTACCGGCACCTGGAGTACGAGCGGGCGACCGACCGCTACTCGCCGTACCGCAAGATGCTCGCCGCGCTGTGGCGGGAGAGCCCCGTGCCCTCCCTCCAGGACGGCGAGACCCTCGCCACCATGGCCTGTCTGGTCCACGTCGACCACGAGGGCACGTCCGTGGCGGGTGCGCTGATCGAGCGGTCGGGGCTCGCCCCCGAGGAGTGGCTGCGGCGCTACCTGCGGGCCTACTACACCCCGCTCCTGCACAGCTTCTACGCCTACGACCTCGTCTACATGCCGCACGGCGAGAACGTCATCCTGGTCCTCGAGGACGGCGTCGTGCAGCGGGCGATCTACAAGGACATCGCCGAGGAGATCGTCGTCATGGACCCGGACGCGGCGCTGCCGCCCGAGGTGCGGCGCATCCGCGCCGAGGTCCCCGACGACATGAAACTCCTGTCGATCTTCACGGACGTCTTCGACTGCTTCTTCCGCTTCCTCGCCGCGAACCTCGCCACCGAGGGCGTCCTGACGGAGGACGCCTTCTGGAAGACGGTGGCCGAGGTCACCCGCGAGTACCAGCGGTCGGTGCCGGAACTCGCCGAGAAGTTCGAGCGGTACGACATGTTCGCCCCTGAGTTCGCGCTGTCCTGCCTCAACCGGCTCCAGCTGCGCAACAACAGGCAGATGGTCGACCTCGCGGACCCCTCGGCCGCCCTGCAGCTGGTCGGCAACCTGACGAACCCCATCGCGGGGCTGTGACAACCCATCGCGGGGCCGTGACGACACGCCCCTGACGCGACCGGACGGGCGCCCCGGAGACGGTCCTCCGAGGCGCCCGTCGCCTTGTCCTGCCCGATTCCGGGCAGCATTGTTGCGCATCTCCTTCCACTGCCGCAGGATCTACCGGGTGCACGACGAACTTCTCGATCATCTGACGCGGTCCACGCCCCTCAGCCGGGGCGAGGCGCTGCGTGTGGTCCAGGACGTGCTCGCCTACTTCGACGAGACGACCGAGGAATTCGTCCGTCGCCGCCACCGCGAGCTGCAGGCCCAGGGCCTGGTGAACGCGGAGATCTTCGAACGGATCGCGGCGGAACTGCAGTACCGCGCCGTGGCCCCGCCCGAGCTCTCGCTCCGGCAGCTGCGGCGCATCGTCTACGGCTGAGGAACTGAGGGTCATACCTGTATGTGTGGAATCGTCGGTTACATCGGGAAGCGCGACGTCGCCCCGCTGCTCCTGGAGGGCCTGCAGCGCCTGGAGTACCGCGGCTACGACTCGGCCGGGATCGTCGTCACCTCCCCGAAGGCGTCGGGCCTGCGGATGGTCAAGGCCAAGGGCCGGGTCCGGGACCTGGAGACCAAGGTCCCGGCGCGGTTCAAGGGCACGACCGGCATCGCCCACACCCGCTGGGCGACCCACGGCGCCCCCTCCGACGTCAACGCCCACCCGCACCTGGACGCCGAGGGCAAGGTCGCCGTCGTCCACAACGGCATCATCGACAACGCCTCCGACCTGCGCCGCAAGCTGGAGGCGGACGGCGTCGAGTTCCTCTCCGAGACCGACACCGAGGTCCTCGTCCACCTCATCGCCCGCTCGCAGGCGGTCAAGCTGGAGGACAAGGTCCGCGACACGCTGCGGCTCATCGAGGGCACGTACGGCATCGCGGTGCTGCACGCCGACTTCCCCGACCGCATCGTCGTCGCCCGCAACGGCTCCCCGGTCGTCCTCGGCATCGGCGAGAAGGAGATGTTCGTCGCCTCGGACATCGCCGCCCTGGTCGCCCACACCCGGCAGATCGTCACCCTCGACGACGGCGAGATGGCCACCCTCAAGGCCGACGACTTCCGCACCTACACCACCGAGGGCACCCGCACCACCGCCGAGCCCACCACCGTGGAGTGGGAGGCCGCCTCCTACGACATGGGCGGCCACGACACCTACATGCACAAGGAGATCCACGAGCAGGCCGAGGCCGTGGACCGCGTGCTGCGCGGCCGCATCGACGACCGCTTCTCCACCGTGCACCTCGGCGGCCTCAACCTGGACGCCCGCGAGGCCCGCCGGATCCGCCGGGTGAAGATCCTCGGCTGCGGCACCTCGTACCACGCGGGCATGATCGGCGCCCAGATGATCGAGGAGCTGGCCCGCATCCCCGCCGACGCCGAGCCGGCGTCCGAGTTCCGCTACCGCAACGCGGTCGTCGACCCCGACACGCTGTACGTCGCCGTCTCCCAGTCCGGTGAGACGTACGACGTGCTGGCGGCCGTCCAGGAGCTGAAGCGCAAGGGCGCGCGGGTGCTGGGCGTGGTCAACGTCGTCGGCTCGGCCATCGCCCGCGAGGCGGACGGCGGCATCTACGTGCACGCCGGGCCCGAGGTCTGCGTCGTCTCCACCAAGTGCTTCACCAACACGACCGTCGCCTTCGCGCTGCTCGCCCTGCATCTGGGCCGCACCCGTGACCTCTCGGTCCGCGACGGCAAGCGGATCATCGAGGGCCTGCGCAGGCTCCCCGGCCAGATCGCCGAGATCATGGAGCAGGAGGAGGAGATCCGGAAGCTGGCCCTGCGGTACGCCGAGGCCCGCTCGATGCTCTTCATCGGCCGGGTGCGCGGCTATCCGGTCGCCCGCGAGGCCTCGCTGAAGCTGAAGGAGGTCTCGTACATCCACGCCGAGGCCTACCCGGCCTCCGAGCTGAAGCACGGCCCGCTCGCGCTGATCGAGCCCGCGCTGCCGACGGTCGCGATCGTGCCGGACGACGACCTGCTGGAGAAGAACCGCGCCGCGATGGAGGAGATCAAGGCCCGCAGCGGCCAGATCCTCGCGGTGGCCCACCAGGAGCAGGAGAAGGCCGACCAGACGATCGTCGTACCGAAGAACGAGGACGAGCTGGACCCGATCCTGATGGGCATCCCGCTCCAACTCCTCGCCTACCACACGGCCCTGGCCCTGGGCCGGGACATCGACAAGCCCCGGAACCTGGCGAAGTCGGTGACGGTGGAGTAGGAGCACCCCGCACCCCGTACGAGCAGCGGCCCCTCGCGCCCGGTGGCGGGCGAGGGGCCGCTGCTGTCGTGTGCCGGATCGGCCGTCCGCGGGGCCGGGCGCGTGCCGGACCTACGGGATGACGACGACCGGCCGCTTCGCCCGCTTGGCCAGCCGCCCCGCCACCGAGCCGAAGATGCGCCCGACGAGCCCGTGGGTGGAGCCCACCACGATCGCGTCCGCCTCGTACTCCCGCCCGACCTCTTCCAGCTCGTGGCAGATGTCGCCGCCCCGCTCCACCAGGATCCACGGCACCTCGGCCAGGTAGTCGGCGCAGGCCAGCTCCAGGCCCAGCACCTCGGTGCGGTGGTCGGGGACGTCCACGAAGACGGGCGGCTCGCAGCCGGCCCAGACCGTGGTGGGCAGCCGGTTGGCCACATGGACGATGATCAGGCCCGCGCGGGAGCGCTGCGCCATGCCGATCGCGTAGGCCAGGGCGCGCTCACTGGAGGTGGAGCCGTCGAAGCCGACGACGACGCCGTGCTTGAAGGCGGGGTCGCACGCGTGGCGCGACTCGTCCGCCGCCAGGGGATCGGCCGCCGTGGGGTCGGCGACCGGCCGCTTGCGGTCCGCGGGTTCAAAGAATTCGTGACCGGCCATGGCTGTCTCGGCGTTGTGATCCTTCACGGGTGGGACGACAGTGCGGCGGCGGAGCTGTGTCCGGGAATCATCTTCCCAACCCCATACCCCCAAGGGTACGGCGATACGCCTCCTTCGCCCGGTTTCCGCGCACGCACGCAGTGGTTCACCGGAGCATGCACGAGGGGGCGCCGGTAACGCAATGGTCGCTGTCCCGTACAGGCGGTTCGCCCGGCATTCATCTGCGGCCCACCGGGCGGCGACCGATCGGACGGACGGGCGTCGGACCGCGTGGGCTCCCGGGACCCCGCGCACCCCGCGGAGGAGGTCCGTCACGCCGGCGCCCTGGACGCGAACTCCGTTCCGGAGGGCCCCCGTCGGGGCGGTCGGCACCCACGGGGGACGCACACCGGTCGGTTGACCGGTTTCCGCGCACACGAACGTTTGTTTTCAGCCAACTTCCGAAGGGTGTGCATCAGGGGTCATGAGCACCCCCCAACCCACGTTCCACCTGCACGGAAAGGGTCTCGGAGGGTTCCCGCACCCTACGCGGTTTGGCCACTGCCACGAGGCGCACTTCCCTGCACGCTCCCCGAGTGCAACGCTTCGTGATCGAATGCTTCACGCCAAGTTGCCAAGTCGACAATGCGTCGGGCGCCGAACTGGCCAACCCGGCGCAGCGCAACACAGTAGATTCGATCTTGACTGTCTTACGGCGGGGGACTCGTGCAGGACCGAGGGGAAACGTGCAGGTGCGACACAACCGAGGAGCCGCGACCACCGAGGGGGGCTTAGCAGTATGAGCCACGACTCCACTGCCGCGCCGGATGGAGCGGGCCGGAAGCTCTCCGGACGCCGCCGCAAGGAGATCGTCGCGGTGCTGCTGTTCAGCGGCGGCCCCATCTTCGAGAGTTCCATCCCGCTGTCGGTGTTCGGAATCGACCGTCAGGACGCCGGCGTGCCGCGCTACCGGCTGCTGGTGTGCGCCGGTGAGGAAGGCCCGCTGCGGACCACGGGGGGTCTCGAACTCACCGCGCCACATGGTCTGGAGGCGATCTCCCGAGCGGGCACGGTCGTCGTGCCGGCCTGGCGCTCGATCACCTCCCCACCACCGGAGGAGGCGCTCGACGCGCTGCGCCGCGCACACGAGGAGGGCGCACGGATCGTGGGTCTGTGCACCGGCGCCTTCGTGCTGGCCGCGGCCGGACTGCTGGACGGACGGCCGGCCACCACCCACTGGATGTACGCGCCGACGCTGGCCAAGCGCTATCCGTCGGTGCACGTCGATCCACGGGAGCTGTTCGTCGACGACGGCGACGTGCTGACGTCCGCGGGCACGGCGGCCGGAATCGATCTCTGTCTGCACATCGTGCGGACGGACCACGGCAACGAGGCGGCCGGCGCGCTGGCCCGCCGGCTGGTGGTCCCGCCGCGCCGCAGTGGCGGTCAGGAGCGCTACCTCGATCGGTCTTTACCGGAGGAGATCGGCGCCGACCCGCTGGCCGAGGTCGTCGCCTGGGCGCTGGAACACCTCCACGAGCAGTTCGACGTGGAGACGCTGGCCGCGCGTGCGTACATGAGCCGGCGCACCTTCGACCGCCGGTTCCGTTCGCTGACGGGGAGCGCTCCCCTGCAGTGGCTGATCACCCAGCGGGTGCTGCAGGCGCAGCGACTGCTGGAGACGTCGGACTACTCGGTGGACGAGGTGGCGGGCCGCTGCGGCTTCCGTTCGCCGGTTGCGCTGCGCGGGCACTTCCGCCGCCAGCTGGGCTCGTCCCCGGCCGCGTACCGGGCGGCCTACCGGGCGCGCCGGCCGCAGTCCGAGCGGGCGTCGGACGGCGAGGGCCAGCCGGGTCCGTCCACGCCCATGGGGTCGGCGGCCACGCCGTCGGGCCTGCCGGGCACGGCGCTGCACCCGGACAGCCCGGTGCCGCTGCAGTCCCGGCGGACGGCGGCGAGCGCGATCGGCGCCTCGCCGTCCCTCGCCCAGGACCATCCGCGCGAGGCGTACGTCGGCGGCCGGGCGAGCCTGCCCGGGCAGCGCAGCGGCGCGTGAGCCGGGCCGGATGACCTCGGGGCCGGGATCCGTCACGGATCCCGGCCCCTGTCATTACCGCCCGCACGCGGGGCGTCCACCGGCGGATGTCGGCCGTAATGTGGACGCATGAACGATCGCATGGTGTGGATCGACTGCGAGATGACCGGCCTCTCGCTGTCCGACGACGCGCTCATCGAGGTTGCCGCCCTCGTCACCGACTCCGAGCTGAACGTGCTCGGCGAAGGGGTGGACATCGTCATCCGGCCGCCGGAGCGGGCGCTGGAGACGATGCCGGACGTGGTGCGTCAGATGCACACCGCCTCCGGGCTGCTGGCCGAGCTGCCGGGCGGCACGACGCTGGCGGACGCCGAGGAGCAGGTGCTGGCCTACGTCCGCGAGCACGTCAAGGAGCCGGGCAAGGCGCCGCTGTGCGGGAACTCCGTCGGCACGGACCGCGGCTTCCTGCTGCGTGACATGCCGACGCTGGAGGACTACCTGCACTACCGCATCGTGGACGTCTCCTCCGTCAAGGAGCTGGCCCGCCGCTGGTACCCGAGGGCGTACTTCAACAGCCCGGAGAAGAACGGCAACCACCGCGCCCTCGCCGACATCCGCGAATCCATCGCGGAGCTGCGCTACTACCGCGAGGCCATCTTCGTCCCCCAGCCCGGTCCGGACTCCGACACCGCCAGGACGATCGCCGCGAAGCACGTCCTGCCCTCGGAGTAGCCGCCCGGCCGGGGCCCGTGCGGACCCCCGGGAATGCCGGGCGCGAGCACCCCTTCGGACCCTGTACACTTTTTCTCGGCCGGTCGGGGAAAGCAGTCTGATTCCCAAGCCGGTCATGGTGGGTGTAGCTCAGCTGGTAGAGCACCTGGTTGTGGTCCAGGATGCCGCGGGTTCGAGTCCCGTCACTCACCCTGTACGACTGAGGGCCGGTCCGTGGAAGCGGATCGGCCCTCAGTCGTCACCGGGCTCCGCCACCGCCCGCTCCAGCTCCGCCTCGACCTCCTGGCGGGAGCGGCCCTCCGTCTTCGCGAACTCCGCCACCGTCGCGCGGACGTCGCGGTCCAGGTCGCGCCAGGCCCGCCAGGCGGTCTCGTACGTCTCGGTCTGGTTCTCGTTCCAGCCGCCCTCCTGGGTCGGCGGACCGAAGGAGTCGCGCAACTGCACGACCCGCGCGTGCGCCTCGGCCACGGCGCGCTGCTTCGCCACGAGTTCCTCGAAGGTGTGTCCCACGCGCGGATCTTACGCACGGACCCGCACACATCCTCCACAACCCGCCCATCAAGGGTGCGCGCGCGATGCGTCGTGCCCTGGACGGGCCATGCCGGGGCCTTGCGGGCCCACGGAACGGCCGAGCGGGCGCGTCCCGGGCTGCGCCGGTGCCGTCGGCCACGCCGATGCCTCCGCCGCCCCGGTCGGCTCCCGCCTTCCCCACTCCCCGCGACAGGCCCCCGCAGGAGGCCGCAGGGACCCGCCCAGGCGACGTGGGCCGGACGGCTGCCGTCCGGGTTGCCGTCCGTCGGCCGGAGGCGGGCAGCGGGGCGCTGGAGAGCCGTATACGAGCGACGCGCACGTGCAGACCGGTGGGCCCGCACCGGGCGTACGCGCGGGGCGCTCACCCGCCCAGGGCCCCCGTGGCCGTCAGGAGGCCCCCGTGGCCGTCAGGACGACGCCCGCTCCACCAGTTCCGTCGCCAGTACCACCTGCCGGCGCTCCAGCCCCCGGGACGCCGCCGGGCGGCGGTCGGCGATCTCCGAGAGGAGGAGGTCGATCATGCGGCGGCCCATGTCCTGTATCGGCTGGCGGACGCTCGTCAGCGGCGGGTCCATGTGGCGGGCGATGGCCGAGTCGTCGTAACCGACCAGGGCGACGTCGTCCGGGATGCGGCGGCCCGCCTCGCGCAGGGCCTGGCGGGCGCCCGCCGCCGTCACGTCGGAGGCGGCGAAGATGGCGTCCAGGTCGGGGCAGCGGGCCAGCAGTGCGGCCGCGGCGCGACGGCCGCCCTCCTCGGTGAAGTCACCGGACTCGATCATCTGCTCGTCCACCGCGTGGCCGGCGTCGCGCAGGGCCGCGCGGTAGCCGTCGGAACGCCGCTGGGCGCCGTACACGTCGAGGCGGCCGGTGATGTGCGCTATTCGCCGGCGTCCCCGACTGAGCAGGTGTTCGACGGCTGAGCGGGCGCCGCCGTAGTTGTCGGAGTCGACCGAGGTCAGCGATTCCTGCGCGGATCTCGGGCCGCTGATGACCGCGGGGATCTCGAGCTGGGACAGCATGTCGGGCAGCGGGTCGTCCGCGTGGACGGAGACCAGCAGGACGCCGTCCACCCGGTGGGCGGCCAAATACTCGGCGAGCCGGCGGCGCTCCCGGTCGCTGCCCGCGAAGATCAGCAGCAGCTGCATCTCCGTCTCCGACAGCTCGGCCCCCACGCCGCGCAGCATGTCGGAGAAGTACGGCTCGGCGAAGAACCGGGTCTCCGGCTCGGGGACGACGAGGGCGATGGCGTCGGTGCGGTTCGCGGCGAGCGCGCGGGCGGCCGTGTTCGGGACGTAACCCAGCTCCGCGACCGCCGCCTCGACGGCCGCCCGGGTGGCGTCGCTGACCCGTGGCGAGCCGTTGATCACCCGCGAGACCGTGCCCCGGCCGACGCCGGCACGTGCGGCGACCTCTTCGAGGGTCGGCCGACCGCCGCTGCGGCCCCGCGTTCCGTGGCTTGCCATGGTCTGACGCCCTCCCGTCCTGCACCGTTGGCCTGGAATCTAACAGTGACACCGCCCCTCGGCGCAGGACGGACCGGGACTCCGAGTCGCAGACGGACCGGGGGGTGGATTCCGGCCGGACCGTCGTGTTCCAGTTAACAGGCCGATAACTGAACACACGCTTCCGCGTCCGTGCCCTTGACACCCCCGCTCGAACCCACGAACCTTCAACACATCACCGATGGGAGCGCTCCCACGGTACCTGACACATACACAACCCGCACGTTCCCCGCCCGAGCCGCAGCGAGAACATCTACGGGCAACAACCACGTATTTCTGGCCGGGGGGTCGGCACGTCAGGCAACAGGAGGACGTTATGCGAGCACCTATCCGAATCCGCCGCAAGGCGGTGGTTCTCGCGGCCGTCGCGTCGCTGGGCGCCGGCCTGCTGGCCGGTTGTGCCGATGACGGCGACGACGAGACCAAGTCGTCGGAGGGCGGTGGCGGCAAGACCACCATCACCCTGGGACTCTTCGGCACGTTCGGCTTCAAGGAGGCCGGCCTCTACGACGAGTACATGAAGCTCAACCCCGACATCACCATCAAAGAGAACGTCGTCGAGCGGAACGAGAACTACTATCCCGCGCTGGTCAACCATCTGACCACCAACAGTGGCCTGATGGACATCCAGGGCGTCGAAGTCGGCAACATCGCCGAGGTGGTGCAGACGCAGTCGGAGAAGCTTCTCGACCTTTCGAAGTACGGCAAGAAGGCCGACTACCTGGAGTGGAAGTGGGCCCAGGCCACCACTCCCGAGGGCCAGACCGTCGGTCTGGGCACGGACGTCGGCCCGATGGCCATCTGCTACCGCAAGGACCTCTTCGAGAAGGCCGGCCTGCCGACCGACCGCGAGGAAGTCGGCAAGCTGTGGGCGGGCGACTGGGCGAAGTTCGTCGAGACCGGTCGCGACTACCAGAAGAAGGCGCCCGAGGGCACCACCTTCATGGACTCGCCCGGCGGTCTGATCAACGCCATCCTCTCCAGTGAGGAGGAGCGCTTCTACGACGCCGAGGGCGAGGTCATCTACAAGACCAACCCCGCCGTCAAGAACGCCTTCGACCTGACCGCGGCCGCCGCCGAGGACGGGCTCGTCGGCAACCAGACGCAGTTCCAGCCCGCGTGGGACACCACCATCGCCAACGGCAAGTTCGCGGCGATGTCCTGCCCGCCGTGGATGCTCGGCTACATCAAGGGCAAGTCGAAGCCCGACGCGGCCGGCAAGTGGGACGTCGCCCAGGCTCCGAAGTCCGGCAACTGGGGCGGCTCCTTCCTCGCCGTGCCGAAGGCCGGCAAGAACACCGAGGAAGCCGCCAAGCTCGCCGCCTGGCTCACCGCGCCCGAGCAGCAGGCCAAGCTGTTCGCCGTGCAGGGCAGCTTCCCCAGCACCCCGGCCGCGTACGACACCCCCGAGGTCACCGGCGCCAAGAACGACATGACCGGTGACGCCCCGATCGGCGAGATCTTCGCCGAGGCCGCCAAGGCCAGCCCCGTCCAGGTGATCGGCCCGAAGGACCAGATCATCCAGCAGGGTCTGACCGACAACGGCGTCATCCTGGTCGCCCAGGGCAAGTCGCCCAAGGAGGCCTGGGACAACGCCGTGAAGACCATCGACAACAACCTGGACCAGTGACCCGTATGACCACTGGGCACGACACCGCCGCCGCGTCCCCCGTCAAGGGGGGCGCGGCCCCGGCCCGCTCGTCGAAGAACGCTCCGGACCCGGAGAGCGAGAAGCGCAGGGCCCGGCTGTCCCGCCGCTGGCAGCGGGACATGCGCTGGAGCCCGTACGCGTTCGTCTCGCCCTTCTTCCTGCTCTTCCTGGCGTTCGGACTGTTCCCGCTCGTGTACACGGGCTGGGCCTCGCTGCACCAGGTGGAGCTGACCGCGCCCACCGACATGGAGTGGGTGGGCCTGCGCAACTACACGAGGATCTTCGACGACGACTTCTTCTGGAACGCGGCGAAGAACACCCTCACCATCGGGGTCATCTCGACCGTCCCGCAGTTGCTGATGGCGCTGGGCCTGGCCCACATCCTCAACTACAAGCTGCGCGCCTCGACCTTCTACCGGGTCGTCATGCTCGCCCCGTACGCCACCTCGATCGCCGCCGCGTCGCTGGTCTTCGTGCTGCTGTTCGGCCGCGACTACGGCATGATCAACTGGGTGCTGGGCGGTCTCGGCTTCGACGACGTCGACTGGCAGAACGACAAGTGGCCCTCCCAGTTCGCGGTCTCCTCGATCGTCATCTGGCGCTGGACCGGCTACAACGCGCTGATCTACCTGGCCGCGATGCAGGCGATCCCGCAGGACCTGTACGAGTCGGCGGCGCTGGACGGCGCCAACCGCTGGCAGCAGTTCTTCCACGTGACGCTGCCGTCGCTGCGGCCGACGATCCTGTTCACCGTCGTCGTGTCGACCATCGGCGCCTCGCAGCTGTTCGGCGAGCCGCTGCTGTTCGACGCGAACAAGGGCGCGTCGGGCGGATCCCAGCACCAGTTCCAGACGCTCGGCCTCTACCTGTACGAGCAGGGCTGGGTCAACCAGCACCTGGGCCGCGCCTCCGCGATCGCCTGGGCGATGTTCCTGATCCTCATCCTGATCGGGATCGTCAACTACGTCATCTCGCGCCGGCTGCGCGCCAGTAGTTAGGAGAACCGGCCGTGACGACGACACTGACTCCAGCGGACGACACCGAGAAGAAGCCGGCGCGCGCACGCCGGTCGAAGGCAGCGCGCGCGGGCGGCACCATGCACGCCGGTCCGCTCGCCTATGTGCTTCTGGGACTGTTCACGCTGGTCTCGCTGTTCCCGCTGATCTGGACGGCGATCGCCGCCTCCCGGGACAACGCCCGGCTGGCGCAGAGCCCGCCGCCGTTCTGGTTCGGCGCGAACCTGATGGACAACCTGGAAATCGCCTGGACGGACGCCAACCTCGGCGAGGCGTTCCTCAACACCACCATCGTGGCCGGCATCTCGGCGATCACCATCGTCGTGCTGTCGACGATCGCCGGGTTCGCCTTCGCCAAGCTGCGGTTCAAGGGCCGCAACGCGCTGATGCTGATCGTCGTCGGGACGATGATGGTGCCGCCGCAGCTCAGCGTGATCCCGCTGTACATGATGGTCGCCAAGCTCGACTGGACCGACCAGCTGCAGGCGGTGATCCTGCCGTCGCTCGTCAGCGCCTTCGGTGTGTTCTTCATGCGGCAGTACCTGATCCAGGCGCTGCCCGACGAGATCATCGAGGCCGCCCGGGTGGACGGCGCGAGCAGCTGGCGCGTGGTCTGGCACGTGGTCTTCCCGGCCGCCAGGCCCGCGATGGCCGTCCTGGGCATGCTGATGTTCGTCCAGACCTGGAACGACTTCCTGTGGCCGTTCCTGGTCCTGACCCAGACCGGCAACCCGACCGTGCAGGTCGCGGTGGCGGGCCTGGGCCGCGGGTACACCCCCGACCAGTCCCTGATCATGGCCGGCGCGCTGCTCGGCACGCTGCCCCTGCTGCTCGTCTTCGCGATCTTCGGCAAGCAGATCGTCGGCGGCATCATGCAGGGCGCGGTCAAGGGCTGACGCCCGCCTCCTCCCCGGGGGCCGAGCCACCGCCGCCTCGGCCCCTTTCCTCACTTCCTTCCCCCTCCCCCTACTCGTCGGTCTTACGACCCAATGGGAGCGCTTCCATGCCTGAGCCCGTGAATCCGGCCACCCCGGCGAACCCCGTGACCTTTCCTCCCGCCTTCCTCTGGGGCGCGGCGACGTCCGCCTACCAGATCGAGGGGGCGGTGCGGGAGGACGGCCGTACCCCGTCGATCTGGGACACCTTCAGCCACACGCCGGGCAAGACGGCCGGCGGCGAGACCGGTGACATCGCTGTCGACCACTACCACCGCTTCCGCGACGACGTCGCGATGATGGCGGACCTGGGCCTCGGCGCGTACCGCTTCTCGATCTCCTGGTCCCGGGTGCAGCCCACCGGCCGCGGCCCCGCCGTCCAGGTCGGCCTGGACTTCTACCGCCGACTGGTCGACGAGCTGCTCGCGCACGACATCAAGCCCGCGATCACGCTCTACCACTGGGACCTGCCGCAGGAGCTCGAGGACGCGGGCGGCTGGCCGGAGCGCGACACCGCCTACCGGTTCGCCGAGTACGCGCAGATCGTCGGCGAGGCCCTGGGCGACCGCGTGGAGCAGTGGATCACCCTCAACGAGCCCTGGTGCAGCGCCTTCCTCGGCTACAGCTCCGGCGTGCACGCGCCCGGCCGCACCGAGCCGGCCGCCTCCCTGCGCGCCGCCCACCACCTGAACCTGGCGCACGGCCTGGGCACCACCGCCCTGCGCTCGGTGATGCCGGCCCGCAACTCGGTCGCGGTGTCGCTCAACTCCGCCTCGGTGCGCCCCCTGTCGCAGGACCCGGGCGACCTGGCGGCGGCCAAGAAGATCGACGACCGGGCCAACGGCGTCTTCCACGGCCCGATGCTGCACGGCGCGTACCCGCAGTCGCTGTTCGACTCGACGGCCTCGCTCACGGACTGGGCGTTCGTCCAGGACGGCGACCTGAGCGCCATCCACCAGCCGCTGGATGCGCTGGGCCTGAACTACTACACGCCCACCCTGGTCTCCTCGGTCGAGAACGCGCCGAAGGGGCCGCGCGCCGACGGTCACGGCACCAGCGAGCACTCCCCCTGGCCGGCCGCCGACGACGTGGCGTTCCACCAGACGCCGGGCGACCGCACCGAGATGGGCTGGACGATCGACCCGAGCGGCCTGCACGAGCTGATCATGCGCTACACGCGCGAGGCCCCGGGCCTGCCGCTGTACATCACCGAGAACGGCGCGGCCTACGACGACAAGCCCGACCCCGACGGCCGGGTGCACGACCCCGAGCGCATCGCCTACCTGCACGGTCACCTGACCGCCGTGCGCCGGGCGATCACTGACGGCGCGGACGTGCGCGGGTACTTCCTGTGGTCGCTGATGGACAACTTCGAGTGGGCGTACGGCTACGGCAAGCGCTTCGGCGCGGTGTACGTCGACTACGCGACCCTCGAGCGGACGCCGAAGTCGAGCGCCCTGTGGTACCGCGAGGCCGCCCGCACGGGCGCGCTGCCGCCGGTCACGGACGTCCTCCCGCCGGTCTCGGAAGCTCTGCCGCCGGTCGCGGAAGCCCTCCCGCCGGTCTCGGAAGCCCTGCCGCCGGTCTCGGAAGCCCTGCCGCCGGTCGCGGAGGTCTGAGGACCGGGCGGCAGGGTCGGGGGACGGGGCGCGACACCTGGGGGGGTGTCGCGCCCCGTTTTTGCTGGGCCTGCCCCGTGCAGCATGCGGGGCTTGCTCCTTGCGGGTCGCGGGGCCTGCCGCTCACAGACCGCGGGCTTGCCCCTCGCGGGCCGCGGGGCCTGCTACTTGTAGGCCGCGAACGCCCTGGTGAAGGCGAAGTCCTGCTGGAGGATCGAGCTGCACGTCGGGTCGGCCTGGTTCTTGGCGCCGCCGGGGCACTGCTTGTCGCGGGTGCCCGACCACATGGACAGCCAGCCGAGCCCCTTGGACCTGGCGAAGTTCACCAGCTGGGTGGCGTCCTCCACGGTGAAGATCTCGGTCGTGACGTCGTTGACGCCGATCATCGGGGTGACCGCGACCGTCTTCCAGGCCGCGCTGTCGGAGAGCCCGAGGACGCTCTTGATCTGCGCCTGGGTGGCGGTGGCCGCCTGCTCGGCGTACGTGCCCATGTCACCGCTGTACGCCGGTCCGTAGTCCATCGCCATGATGTTCACCGCGTCGATCCGCACCCCGTTGGCCTTGGCGTCCGCGAGCAGGCCGACGCCGTCCTGGGTGAGGCCCTCGGGCATGACCGGAAGGGTGAAGGAGACGTCCAGCTCCGGGTGGGCACGCTGAAGTGCGGCGATGGCCTGGGCGCGGCGGGTGTTGGCCGCCTTGTCGGGCAGTGCGCCGCCCTCGACGTCGAAGTCGACCTTGGTGAGCCTGTAGGCGCTCACCACCTTCTCGTACGCCGCCTTCAGCGCGTCGGCCGAGGAGCAGGCGGTGGCCAGCTCGCGGCCGGCCGCGCCGCCGAAGGAGACCCGCACGTCGCCGCCCTTGGCGCGCAGCGCGCCGATCTGGGCGGCCACCGCGTCGCTCGCCAGGTCGGTGACGCCACCCCACTTCGGGGTGCAGCCGCCGCCGTCGGTGACGAAGGCGAGGTTGAAGTCCTTCACGCCGGTCGTCTCCGCGCTCTTGAGCAGGTCGAACGCCGGGTGGAGCGAGGTGTCGACGTACGGGGCGAAGGCCGCGCCGGCCGGGGTGCCGGTGCCGGTGCTCTCGGAGGGGGTGGCGGTGGGGGTCGCGGTGGGCGCGGGGGCGCCGGTGCGGGTGGGGGTCGGCGTGGGGGTGGGGGCCGGGGTGGTGGGGCCGGTGGGGCGGCCGGTGGGCTCGGGGGTGGCGGAGTCGTCGGCGGAGCACTTGGCGCCGTCGATGACGCAGCCGGTCGGGTCGCCGGAGCCGTTGACGACGAAGCCGACGGTGACCGACTCGCCCGCGGCCAGGCCCTCCTTGTCCCAGGTGGGCGGCTTCACGGTGACGCGCTGTCCGCTCACGCTCGGCTGCCCGTTCCACAGCGAGCCGAGCTTCGCGCCGGCCGGCAGCTCGAACCGGAGCGTCCAGTCGGCCCTGGTCTGCCCGCTGTCGTTGGTGACGACGTACTGCGCGGTGTAGCCCGTCGACCAGTCGCTGGTCCTCGTGTACGCCGCGCCGACGCCGGCCGCCTGCGCGGTGCCGGTGAACAGGAACGCGCCGCCCGCGGCCACGGCCGCCGCCACGGCCCCGCCGATCGCCTTGTTCCTGCCACTGATCCTGCGCCGGTGCGTGGTCATCAACGTGCCTGCCTTCGCTGTTCACGGGGGTGAGGTGCGGCAGCACGCTAGCGATCCGGAACCGGGCGAACGGCCCGATCCGGACGGCGGTCGGTGATCTTAGGGCGGGCTTAAGGGAGGGATCGGGAGCGGTTAAAACCGGCGGTCGATTCGTCCCTCTCCTCCCGCTCGACGGATTGGCTCGGTTTGCCGGTCCTCCTCGGCCTGCTCGGCCGGCGGCGGCGCATGCCCCGGTGACCGCGTCGCACGGGCGCGCCCTCCCGGCCGTCCAGCTGGATCCAGATCCGCACCTCCGTGCCGCCCAGCACCGACGACCCGATGCGCACGTCCCCGCCGGTGGCCTCGGCGAGCCGGCGCACGATGTCCAGTCCCAGCCCCGTCGACCCGTCGCTGCCCGATCCCCGGCCGCGCGCCATCGCCGCCTCCGGATCCGGTATGCCCGGCCCCGCGTCGGACACCAGGACGATCACCGCGTCCTCGCCGTTGTGCACGTCGACCGCGAAGGCGGTGCCCTCCGGGGTGTGCCGGAAGACGTTGCCGAGCAGTGCGTCGAGGGCGGCGGCCAGATCGGCGCGGGCCACGGGTATGCGCACCGGCCGGTCCACGCCGGCCACGCGGACCTTGCGGCCCTCGTCCTCCGCCAGCGCCGACCAGAACTCCATCCGTTCGCGCACCACCTCCGCCGCGTCGCACCCGGCGCCGGGGCCGGCCGCCGCGGTCTGCGGCTTGGCCTCCCGCGCGGTGCGGATGATCGTGTCGACCTCGCGCTCCAGCTGGGCGACCGCGGCGCGGGTCTGCTCGGCGGCCGGACCGTCGCCGAGGGAGGCGGCGTTCAGCCGGAGCACGGTCAGCGGGGTGCGCAGCCGGTGCGAGAGGTCCGCGGCCAGCTCCCGCTCGTTGGCGAGCAGTTGGACGACCTGGTCGGCCATGGAGTTGAACGCCACCGCCGCCAGCCGCAGTTCGCGGGGTCCCTGCTCGGGCACGCGCGCTCCGAGCTTGCCGTCGCCCAGTTCGCGCGCGCCCTCGACCAGGCGCTGGGCGGGCTGCACCATCCGCGCGCCCAGCCGGTCGGCGACCGCGACGGAGCCGACGATCAGCGTCAGACCGACGCCGGCCAGCACCGCCCAGGCGGCGCCGACGCCCTTGGAGACGGCGGTGTCGGGTATGTAGACCTCCACGACGGCGATCCGCCCCGAACTCAGCGCCACCGGCTGCAGCAGGGCCGAGCCGCCGGGCGCCTCCGCGGTCGAGGCGCGGCCCATCCTCCGGGTCGCGGCGATGTCCGCGTCCCCGGCCCGCTGCCGGCCGATGTCGAAGGCGTCCGCGCCGTCGCCGCCGGGGAGGTGGACGGCCATGCCCTCGCCGGAACCGGCCGAGGCGACCACGCGTTCGAGCTGGGCTCGGTCGGTGGTGATGGACAGCGCCGGGGCGATCTCCGCCGCGTCGCGCTCGGCGTCGGAGAAGGCGCGGTCGCGGGCCATCTCCCGGATGACCAGGCCGAGCGGCACCGCGAAGGCGACCACCACCATGGCGGTGACCGCGAGCGAGACCTTGACCAGTGCCCATCTCATCGCGCCGGCCCCGTCTCCGCGGCCGGCGGCTCCAGCTTCACGCCGACGCCGCGCAGGGTGTGCAGATAGCGGGGCCGGGCCGCGGTCTCGCCCAGTTTCCGCCGCAGCCAGGACAGATGGACGTCGATGGTCTGGTCGTCGCCGTAGGACTGCTGCCACACCTCCGCGAGCAGCTCCCGGCGCGGCACGACCACACCGGGCCGACCGGCCAGGAAGGCGAGCAGGTCGAACTCGCGCCGGGTCAGGTCCAGTTGTATGCCGTCGAGTTCGGCCTGGCGGCGCAGCGGGTCCACGGTCAGGCCGCCGACGCGCAGTATCGGGGAGGCGGGGGCGTCGCCCGCCGGCGTGCGGGAGCGGCGCAGGACGGCGGCCATCCGGGCGGACAGATGGTCGACGGAGAAGGGCTTGGTCAGATAGTCGTCCGCGCCGGCGTTCAGCAGCCGGACCACCTCCGACTCGTCGTCCCGGGCGGTGGCGATGATCACCGGCACGTCCGTGATGCCGCGCAGCATCTTCAGCGCCTCGGCCCCGTCCAGGTCGGGCAGCCCGAGGTCCAGGATGACCACGTCGAAACGGAAGTGGGCGACCTCGCGCAGCGCCTCGAGCGCCGTGCCGACGCTGCGCACCGTGTGCGAGGCGTCGGTGAGGTGCCGGATGAGCGCCGAGCGTACGAACTGGTCGTCCTCGACCACGAGAACACTTGCCATGCGCCGCACCGTACGCCATCCGGACCGGCCCGGTCCGGGGCCTGTGGACAACCTCTGCCCTGTGGACAACTCCCCGTGACGACCCTGTGGACAACCCGCGTGGCAGTATGACCGCGATGCTCAGAGGACTCGTACACGTACTGGCCTGGTCGCTCGCCACCGGCGCGGCGACCACGCTGTCGTGGTGGGGCGTGCACACCGTCATGGCGGGGACGGCGTACGACCCGCCGCGCGCCCTTCCGGTCGCGGCGGGCGCCGCCTCGCCCGAGCCGCGGGCCACCTCGGCGAGCACACGGCGTCCGGCGCCGTCGACGAGTCCGGCGCCGGGCGGGAAGCCGTCGCCGGAGCCGTCCGGGGCGCCGGCGGCCGGGGCGGACCGTGACCCGGGACCGGACTCGGACTCGGGCCGCACGGCCACCGCCGGACCCGACTCCGCCGCCACGGCCTCGCCCACGGCCGGTGGTTCGGCGTCGGCGGACGGGCCCGGCGAGGTGAGGAGTTACGCCACGGACGGAGGCCGGGTCGTCTTCGACCTGGGGAGGACGTCGGCGACGCTCGTGTCGGCGAGCCCTGGTCCCGGCTGGTCGATGCAGGTGTGGAAGACGCAGACGTGGATCCGGGTGGAGTTCAGCGCGGGCGCCGACCGGGTGTCGGTGTTCTGCACCTGGCACGACGGGCCGCCGCGGGTGGAGATCGGCACGTACTGAGCCGGGCGGAGGCGAGGCGTCCGCCGAGCCGCAAAGGCGGAGACCGGGCGCCGGTCGAACCGGCTGGGACGAGACCGGTGACCGCCGGGCCGGGCGCGGGCGGAGGACCTCCCGACGGGCGGGTCTCAGCGGAAGACGGACGCGGGCGGCGCGGGTGAGGCGACGGCCGCGGCGTCCGTGACCGGTGCCGCGCCTCCGGCGAAGTCGGTGAGCGCCTTGCCGTGTTCGACCCGGCCGGGGTGCGGGTCGGAGGCGGCGCGGCGGGTCAGCTCGGGGATCGGGAGCGGGCCGTCGGAGGCGACGAGGACGGCGTTGCCGAAGCGCTTGCCGCGCAGCACCGCCGGGTCGGCGACGAGGGCGAGTTCCGCGAACCGGGAGGCCGCGGTGGCGATCTGGCCGCGTACGTGGGCGAGGGGCGGTCCGTCGGCGAGGTTGGCGGCGTACAGCCCGCCCGGCCGCAGCGCCCGGCGCACCTCGTCCAGGTACTCGGTGGAGGTCAGGTGCGCGGGAGTGCGCGCCCCGCTGAACACGTCGGCGACGACGAGGTCGGCCCAGCCGTCCGGTACCTTGCCGAGGCCTTCCCGGGCGTCGGTGGAGCGCACCCGGATCCGCGCGCCGGGGGCCAGGGGCAGCTCGTGCCGGACGAGCCGGACGAGGGCGGCGTCCCGCTCGACCACCTGCTGGGTGGAGCGGGGGCGGGTGGCGGCGACGTAACGGGCCAGCGTGAAGGCGCCGCCGCCCAGGTGGACGGCGTGCACGGGTTTGCCGGGCGGGGCGGCGAGGTCGGCCACGTGGCCGAGGCGGCGCTGGTACTCGAAGGACAGATACGCCGGATCGTCCAGATCGACGTGCGACTGCGGCGCCCCGTCGATCAGCAGCGTCCAGGCCCGCGCCCGGTCCCGGTCGGGTATCAACTGCGCGAGCCCGCCGTCGACGGTTTCGACGACCGAGTCTGCGGCCGGCGCCCGCCGGGGGGTCCTGGACTTTCCCATCGGACCATTTTCGCAAGGCGCGCGGGGTGCCGCCGCCCAGGGCCGGGCAGCGGCACCCGTGTCCGAGGGGCGGGTTCGGCTGCCGCCCGCGTCGCACGCCACCGACGCCATCGGCCCGCGCTGCCGACGCAGCCGCCCGCTGCCGACCGCCGGCGCCGGTCAGCGGCAGCTGTCCGCCGCCTCGATCAGACGGGCCGCCTCGTCCAGGGCCTCGCGCAGGACCGCCGGGTCCGTGGCCGGTTCGGTCGTGCCGGGCGGGAGGAGCCAGGAACCGCCGCCGGCCGTGCCCGTGGCAGGGGGCCGCGCGGGCGGGCCGTTGCCCTCGGCGTGGGTGTGGGTGCAGGTGCTGCCGGGGACGTCCCAGGCGGCCGCGGTGCCCGGGGGCACGACGAAGCCGAGGGTGTCGCCGGTGTCGTCGTGCAGCACGGGGCCGACCGCCTCGTCCCCGGCGCCGCGCCGCAGGATGTCGACCGCCTCCAGCCCCTGCCGGGCCGGCACGGTCACGACGTCCCACGCGCGGGCGTCGAGGTTCCGGCCGGTGTCCGAGCCAACCTCCACCGGAAATCCCTCCTTGAACGAGCACTGAGAACGACGAGGAACGACGAAGAACCACGAGGAACAAGGTCGAACAGGACGGGAATCGTGCCGTTCCCGGTCCACGGTGCTCAACGCACGGCCGCGTCAAGAGCTACGGCCAAAGTGCCCCGCAAAGGATGGCAGTTCATGGCAGATCACGGGCGGGATATCCCTTTTGACACCAAACTCCGTGTGGTGGACCCGCCCCAGAAGGTACGTTCTTGCCGCCGGAAAACAGGACAGCGCACCGACCACGCGGTCAACTCGTCCCCGCTCCGGCATGGTTCGACGGTTCGCACGAGAGGACCCGGCCATGGCGTCGTCAACGGTGACCTCGTCTCGACCCGACCGCCCGCCCCGGCCCAACCTCGCCTTCCGCCGGCTGCGCGGCCGGCGCTCACCGGCCGAGTTCGCGGCCGCGGTCCGCCGGGCCGCACGGGAGATCGGCGAGCAGGTCAGCTGTGACGCCCGGTACATCGGCCGGGTGGAGGCGGGCGAGATCCGCTGCCCCAACTACGCGTACGAACGGGTGTTCCTGCACATGTTCCCCGGCCGCACGCTCGCCGACCTGGGCTTCGCGCCACGCTCGTCCGTACGCGGACGGGGGGCGCGCGCCGCCGCCGCGGAGCCGCCGTCGGCGCCCACGCCCCGTCCGGAACTCGCCACCCCTGAGACGGAACGGGTGTACGAGCCGTATGACACGCAGGATCCGTACGACACGCACTTCAACTACGAGGAGAGCGACGTGCTGCGTCGCGCATTCATGACCGGGGGCGGCGCCACCGTGGCCGCCGCCTCCCTGGGCCCCTTCGGGCTCGCCTTCGACGCCTCGGCGGCGGAACGTCCGCCCGGCCGCGTCGGTTCGAAGGAGGCCGGCGCCCTCGAGGACGCCGTCCGCAGAATCCGGCTGCTCGACGACCGGCACGGCGCCGACGGCCTCTACCGGCGCGCGGCAGGACCCCTGCGCGCCGCCTACGCGCTGCTCGACGCCGGCGCGACCCGGCAGGCGACCGCCGACCGGCTGTACTCGGGCGCCGGTGAGCTCGCCATCTCCGTGGGCTGGCTGGCACACGACTCGGGCCGGTTCGAGGACGCCCGCTCCCACTACGCGGAGGCGCTCGCCACGGCCCGGATGACCGGTGACGCGGCCCTGGAGGCGCACGCGTTCTGCAACACGGCGTTTCTCGCGCGGGACGCCGGACGCCCGCGCGAGGCGCTGCGCGCCGCGCAGGCCGCTCAGCGCATCGCGCGCCCTCTCGGCTCCGACCGGCTGATGTCGCTGCTCGCGCTGCGCGAGGCCGGCGGCTGGGCCGGGCTCTCCGACCCGACCGGCTGCCGACAGGCCCTCACCCGCGCCCACGCCCTCTTCCAGCGAGGCCCCTCGGACGCCGACCCCGAGTGGATGAGCTTCTACGGCGAGGCCGAACTGGAGGCCCTGGAGGCGCAGTGCTGGTCCACCCTCGGCGACTGGCCGCGCGCGGCCCGGCACGCCCGCCGGGCGGCCGAGCTCCAGGACCCGCACTTCAGCCGCAACATCGCCCTCTACACCGCCGAACTCGCCGACGACCTCGCCCGCGGCGGCAGCCCCGACGAGGCGGCGGCCGCCGGCATGCGGGTGCTGGACCTGCTGGACCAGGTCCAGTCGTCCCGCATCAGGACCATGCTGGCCGGCACCGCGCGCGTGCTCCTCCCCCATCGGCGCGCCCCGGAGGTGTCGGACTTCCTGGAACGGCACGCCGCCGTGCCGCGCGCGGTGTAGCCGCAGCGGCGGTCAGCCCGCGAGGTGGCCCAGGTCGTTCCAGCTCTCGATCGCCGGCTCGCCGTAGGCCCAGCCCAGCACCGACAGCGAGGTCGGATTCAGCCGGATGCGGGCCGCGAAGTCGAGGGGCAGACCCAGCCAGCGGGCGCCGATGGAGCGCAGGATGTGGCCGTGGGCGAAGATCAGGACGTCCCGGTCCCGTTCGCGCGCCCAGGCGACGACCTCGTCCGCGCGGGCGGTCATCCCGGCGAGGGACTCTCCGCCGGGGACGCCGTCGCGCCAGATCAGCCAGCCGGGCCGGGCTGCCTGGATCTCGGCGGGCGTGAGGCCCTCGTACGTGCCGTAGTCCCACTCCAGCAGCGCGTCCCAGGTCTGCGCGCGGTCGCCGAATCCGGCGATCTCGCAGGTCTCACGCGCGCGTGCCAGCGGGCTGGTGCGCACCTCGACGCCGCGCAGACCGTCGTACGGCGGCTGGTGCAGCCGCTCCCCGAGCAGCTTCGCGCCCCGCCTGCCCTCGTCGAGCAGGGGGATGTCGGTCCTGCCTGTGTGCTTGCCGGACAGCGACCACTGCGTCTGTCCGTGCCGGGCCAGCAGGATGCGCGGTGCCATGGGAAAATCGACCTTCCGAGGGAAATCAGCGGCGGAACCCCTCCATCATCGCGCACCCTGTCCCAGGGCAACCCGGCGGGCGATCTCTGCGTCTCTCAGCACCGGAAGGCACTTCTCGGGGGCCCGACACATACACCGTAAAGTGGGATGACCGGCCACCGGGCGGGTCAGGGCCGCGCGTTGAGAAGGGGGAGGGCGATCGGATGCCGCACGCCGAGACACCGGGCATCGAGGCGGCGTCCTCGCGCCTCCGGCTGCGCTGGTGGACGGAGCTGCCGCTGATCCTTCTGGTGTACGCGTGCTATTCGGCGGGCCGGCTCCTCGCCCGGGGCGACGTCACCACCGCCGTCGACCACGGCCTGGCGATCCTGCGCATCGAGAAGGCCCTGCACCTCAACGCCGAGCACCCGCTCAACCGGCTGTTCACGCGCGAGGCGTGGCTCGGCGTGCCGGCCGACTTCTGGTACGCCTCGCTGCACTACGTGCTCACGCCGGCGCTGCTGATCTGGCTGTTCCGGCGCCGTGCCGCGCACTTCCGGGCGGCGCGCACCTGGCTGATGACGTCCACGTTCATCGGGCTGATCGGCTTCACCCTGGTGCCGACCTGCCCGCCGCGGCTGCTGTCGGCGGGGTACGGCTTCGTGGACACGATGGCCCAGTACAGCGGGTACGGCTGGTGGGCCGGCGAGGCGAGCGCGCCGCGCGGGCTCGGCGGCATGACGAACCAGTACGCGGCCATGCCGAGCCTGCACGTGGGCTGGGCGCTGTGGTGCGGAGTGATCCTGTGGCGGTTCGGCGGGACGCGCTGGGCGCGGATCGCGGCGGTCGTCTACCCGCTGGTGACCACGATCGTGGTGATGGGCACCGCGAACCACTACTTCCTCGACGCGGTCGCCGGCGCCGCCGTGATGGGCGCCGGGTACCTGGCGGCGCCCTGGGTGACGCGGGGGGCTGAGCGGGCGCGGACGTGGCTGACGACCCGTCGCGTCGTCGTCCGGGCGGCCCGGGCCGCCTCCCGGCAGGCCGCGGATGCCGGCGCCGCACCGGCCGCCGGGTCCGTCTCCGCACCGACCGGTGGGTCCGTCACCGTCCCGGCCAAGGAGTCCGTCACCGTCCGGGCCAAGGAGTCCGTCACCGTCCGGGCCGGGGGTTCCGGTTCCGCGCAGGCCGGGGATTCGGTGTCGGCGCCGGTCCGGGATTCACTTTCCGCCGCGGACGGCACGGCCGTCTCGCTGGACTCCCTGACCGCGCGTGCCTCGGTTGTCAGTGGCGGATGCCAGACTTCGACGGGTGAGCGAATACCACGGCAGCGCGAGTCACGGTTCGGACCGGGAGCCGAGCCGGGTGCCTCCTCCCCGGACAGGGGGGACGGCGCTCCGGCAGCGGCTCGCTGAGCTGCGCGGTCCCGACGTACCGGCCAAGGCACTCGACGCGCGCGCCCTCGCGGCCCTCGCCGCGAACCCGGGTTGTGCGCGGCGGGCGATCCTCGACGGCGCCGGGGTGGACAAGGCGGCGGTCGCGGGCGCGCTGGGCTCGCCGTCGGCCTTCGGGCAGTCGCAGTTCGCCCTCACGCGCGGCAACGCCTTCGAGGCCAAGGTCAAGGCGGACGGCGGCGCCGAACTGCTGCGGCTGGCGCACGAGAAGCTGGACCCGGGCGCCGAGCCGCCCGTGGGGGCGAGCGCCCCGGACCTGTCCGCGATCGGCCCCGAGGGACGGACCGCGCGGACCGCGCTGGCGCTGCGCGAGGCCGTCGAGGCGGGCGGCTGGACGCTGCTGGACCACCCGATGCTGGCGCTGGACGTCGCCGGTTCCCCGGCGTTCCTGGAGCCGGACGCGGTCGTGGTGCACCCGGACGGCCGCTGGACGGTCGTGGAGATCAAGTCGTTCCCGATGCTGGACGGCTCCGCGGACCCGGCGAAGGTGGGCGCGGCGGCCCGGCAGGCGGCCGTCTACGTACTCGCGCTGGAGGAGGTCGCCGCCCGGCTCGACACGGCCCCGCCGGTCGGCCACCGGGTGCTGCTGGTGTGCCCCAAGGACTTCTCCAACCTGCCCGCCGCCTCCGCCGTGGACGTGCGCAAGCAGCACGCGGTGACGCGCCGCCAGCTCGCCCGGCTGACCCGCATCGAGGACATCGCCGCCGCGCTCCCGGACGGCGTCTGCTTCGATCCGGGGCTGCCGGCCGAGCGGCTCGCCGAGGCCGTCGAGTCGGTTCCGGCGACGTACGCGCCGGAGTGCCTGTCCGCCTGTGAGCTGGCCTTCCACTGCCGGGAGCGGTCCCGCGCGGCGGACGCGGTGACCTCGCTCGGCCGCGCGGCCCGCGCCGAACTGGGCGGGCTGACGACCGTCGGCGACGTCCTGGCGGCGGCCCGCGGCGAGGCCGGCGACCCGGACGACCCGGCCGTGGCGGCGCTGCGGCGGGCCGCGCGGCTACGCGCGCAGGCCCTCGGCCGCCGGACCCACCCCGCCACGGACTCCCCGGAGGGCGCCCCGTGTCGCTGATCACCACCCTCGCCCGGCTGGAGGCCGTCGACACCGGCCGCGCCCAGCCCACCGCGACCGTCCGGCACCGGCATCTGTCCGAACGGCCGCTGGTGTTCGTGCCGCTGACCACCGCCGGTGAGGCCGGCGCCCCGCTGGGCGCGCTGGTGGGCGCCGACCGGGACGCCCCGCGCCTGCTGGTGGTGCCGCAGCCACGCGACCGGGACCTGAGATTCGCGTTCCTCGCCGAGCTGGCCGATGTCGTCCTGCCGCACATCGACGCACACGCCGAGCAGGTGGAGACGGCCGAGCGCACCGAGACCGACCCGGAGACGGGCAAGCGGGTCAAGGTCGAGGTCGACCTGTGCGCGGACGCGGCCCAGCTGATCGTGCCGAGCCGCGCGGGCGTGGAGTTCGTACGGCTGCTGGGCCGCTCCATGCGGTTCCGGCGCACGGCGGAGCAGGACCCCGAGACGCCGTACCCGGCGCCGCCGAGGGTGCCGCTGCTCGGGCGCTGGCTGACCCACTACGGCGAGCGGGCGAGGGTGCCGGGCTCCTCGCTGCTGCTGGCGCTGACCGACGTGCTCGCGCGGCACTGGGCGACCGGCCAGTCCAGCCTGGAGGACCAGCACCTGGGCGCACTGCTGGCCTGGATCGACCCGCCGGACGGGCTCTCCGGGGCCGAGGCGGCGCTCCGTGCCGAGCTGGAGCGGGACGGGAAGGGCCAGCTGCTGTGCCCGCCCGCCGGCCCGGCCACCGACCCGGCCTTCGACAACAAGCTGCTCGCCCCCGCCATCGAGCGCTACGACCGTGCCCGCTCCTCGCTGGCCGCCGCCGAGGACGGCGCCGGCGCCGACGCGTGGCTCGGGGAGCTGACCGCCGCGGAGCGGGAGATCCGGGCCCTGGTGGAGAGTCGTACGCGCCCCACCTGGGACGCGGTGTGGCGAGGGATCGACCTGCTGCGGGCGCTGCCCGAGGGGGCGCACGTGGAGGAGCGGTGGACGCGCGACCGCTGGTCGTTCACCGGCCACCGCGACCGGGTGCTGGCGGGCGAGCCGCCGCAGCCGCGCCGCGACGACGCGGTGACGGCGGCGAACAAGCTCGCCGCGCGGGAGCGCGAGCAGGCCCGGCTGGAGGCGCAGGAGGCGCTGGACGACCCGCTGGTGATGGCCGGGCGGCGGCTGGCCGGGGAGGCGTTCGCGGGGGAGGTCGTGGACGTGGTCATGGCGTACAGCGAGGGCAAGCGGCCCAGTCCGCGCCCGCTGGTCGTGGTCCGCACGGACGACCGGCCGCATCTGGCCGAGCGGGCGAAGGCGTACCGCTCGCTGGGCGGCAAGCCCCAGACCGCCGAGTGCGTGAGCCGGGAGGACGACGGCGAGGGCACGGTGGTGGTGCTGCGCGTCCTCGACAAGATGGGCCGCGGCAAGGAACCGGAGGCCGGTTCGGTGCCGGAGAAGGGCGACGCGGTGTGCTTCACGCTGTTCGAGCACGAGCAGCGGGGCGGCGCGAAGCTGCCCGACCCCGAGCAGACGCCGTGGACGCACGGCGGGCCGCCCGGCGAGCAGCCCACGCCCGAGCCGGCCGACGCCGCGACCGAGGAGGACGTCCTGTGACCACGGAGACCGCCTTCGAGCCCGGCGCCGCGGCGGCCCGGGCCACCGACGCGATCCTCCGCGACACGCTGCACGGCACGCACCGGGGCGTCGTCGTGGACTCCCCGCCCGGCGCGGGCAAGTCCACGCTCGTGGTGCGCGCCGCGCTGGAGCTGGCCGAGGCCGGGCGCCCGCTGATGGTCGTCGCGCAGACCAACGCGCAGGTGGACGACCTGGTGCTCAGGCTGGCCGAGAAGGAGCCCGGGCTGCCGGTGGGTCGGCTGCACAGCAGCGACGCCGACGCCTACGACAAGGCGCTGGACGACCTGCCGCACGTACGGAAGTCGGCGAAGGCGGGCGACCTGGCCGGGCTGCCGGTCGTGATCTCCACGGCGGCGAAGTGGGCGCACGTCAAGGCCGACGAGCCGTGGGCGCACGCGATCGTGGACGAGGCGTACCAGATGCGCTCGGACGCGCTGCTGGCGGTGGCCGGACTGTTCGAGCGGGCGCTGTTCGTGGGCGACCCGGGGCAGCTGGACCCGTTCGCGATCGTGGGCAGCGAGCAGTGGGCGGGGCTGTCGTACGACCCGTCGGCGTCGGCGGTGACGACGCTGCTCGCGCACAACCCGGACCTGCCGCAGCACCGGCTGCCGGTGTCCTGGCGGCTGCCCGCGTCGGCCGCGCCGCTGGTGTCGGCGGCGTTCTACCCGTACACGCCGTTCCGCAGCGGCACGGACCACGGCGACCGGCGGCTCGCCTTCGCGACGCCCTCGGACGGTTCGGGGCCGGACCGGGTGATCGACGAGGCGGCACGGTCGGGCTGGGGCCTGCTGGAGCTGCCCGCGCGGCACACCCCGCGCACGGACCCGGAGGCGGTGCGGGCGGTGGCGGCGGTGGTGCGGCGGCTGCTGGACCGGGACGGCGCGGCCGTCTCTGAGCGCTCGCCCGAGCCGGCACCGCTGACGCCGGCCCGCATCGCCGTGGGCACGGCGCACCGGGACCAGGCGGCGGCGGTCCGCGCGGCACTCGCCGACCTGGGCGTGAGTGATGTGACGGTGGACACGGCGAACCGGCTGCAGGGGCGGGAGTACGACGTGACGGTCGTCCTGCATCCGCTGTCCGGCCGCCCCGACGCGACGGCGTTCCATCTGGAGACGGGCCGCCTGTGCGTGCTGGCCTCCCGCCACCGGCACGCGTGCATCGTGGTCTGCCGCGAGGGCGTCGGCGACCTCCTGGACGCCTACCCGTCCACGGAACCGGTCCAGCTGGGAACGCTCGTGAAGTTCCCGGACGGCTGGGAGGCCAACCACGCGGTCCTGGCCCACCTGGCGGAACACCGGGTCCCGTACCGCCCGTGACCCGACGGGGCCGCTCGGCCCGCTCCCACCTCGGCGCCGGGCGGCACACGGGCCGGGCCGGGCGTACATCGGGCTCCGCACGATGAGCTGCGCGCGCGGAGCCGGAACACCGGGCCCCGCACCGCCCGTGCCCCCGTGCTAAACCGATCGGTGCGGCTCCCCGCCTCGGCATGGCGGGGTCGCGCCCGCGCGGTCGGAACACCGGGTCCCGTACGGCCCGTGCCCCCGGGCGAAACCGCTCGGTGCGGCTCCCCGCCTCGGCATGGCGGGGTCGCGCCCGCGCGGTCGGAACACCGGCTCCCGTACGGCCCGCGCCCCGTGCGGACCGCTCGGCCCGCTCTCACCTCGGCGCCGGGCGGCACACGGGCGGGCCGCCTCGGTGCGCCGGGCGGCAACCCGGCCGGGTCGCCCGCGCGGGGTCCGCGCGGACCGGGCTCTGCCCGGTGGGTGCGATGCCGGGCGCCGGACAACGGCGAACCCGCCCACGCCGACGACGGCAGGCCCACCCCCGCGCGATGCGGACGACCTCCGCTGCCCACCGCCCCCGCCTGTAGGGACGCGCCTCGACCATCCGCCACCCTGCCGGTGCGGACGACCTCCCCTGCCCGCCACCCCCGCCGACGCCCGCGCACCCCACCCGCACGCCCCCGACCAGCACCGACGCCCCATCTCCCCCCAACCTCCACCAGCCCTCGATCTCGGGCGGACGCCCCCTTGCGCGGGCGCGAGACAATTGACGGTGGTCCGCCCTTGGGGGCGCCCCCCGAACCGTACGAGGAGGACAAGACATGGCGGAGCCCACGCCGCGTCGGAACGAACCGCGGCTACGCCCCGCGCCCCTGCTCTTCGAGCCCGCGGAAGCGGCCGCCGATCCGGAGCACTTCTTCGACCTGGAGTCGATCGACGACCCGCGCGCGCTGCTGGCCAGGGCCACGGAGCTGACGCTCGCCTTCCGGGCGGCGGCGGACCGGGCGGTGGAGTTCCAGGCGATGGCGGCGGCGCAACTCGCCGACCCCCGGCGGTTCGACCGGCTGACGGCCGCGGACATCGCCGAGCAGGCGGAGTGGACCGAGGACTACGCCAGGAAGATGGTCGAGTTCGGGCGGGACCTGATGCGCGGTGCGGAAGGGCGGGGTCCGGACCCGGTGTGACCGGCGCCCGTCGGCCGACACCCGCGACCCGCACCGTCGGCCGAGAGCCGGAGTCCGTCGGCCGGCCGCCGCCAACCGGCGACCGGGCCACCAGGCCACCGACGACCCGCGCCCGGCAACCCGCAACCCGCAACCCGCAACCCGCAACCCGCAACCCGCAACCCGCAACCCGCTGGGCATATGCCCGTGGCGCGCGAAAGATACTCCCTTCGTGGCTTCCCTGCCCCCATTTCCCGCAACTCAGAGAAACGGACCACTCACGACCGGTAGATGTTGTTGCCATGAGCAGCAGCACGATCACCCCGGACGGCGCCGCATGGCTCGCCTCGGCAGGAACGTATCCGCGTAGCACGCTGGCGCTCTGGGCCGAGCGGCCCGACGCACCGGTCGTCCTGCCCTGCGGCTCCGCCTTCGACATCGTCAGCGCGCCCGCGGTCTTCGGCCGCCGGATGCTGGACCGGCTGTGGGAGGAGGGCCCGGGTTCGGGGCCGGTCGCGGCGTACCGCGGGCGGATCCTCCTGTTCGCCGCCCCCGGCACCGCCCAGCGGCTGCCGTCCCTGCTGGAGTGGGAGGAGTGGGGCAGCTCCGGCGGCAGCCGCGCCGAGGACATCCCGCCGCTCCTGTGCCACGGCAACGGCGACGCGGTGACCGTCCCCGCCCCGACCGCCGAGCCGGCCCCCGACCCCGCCGACCCCGACACGCCTCCCGGCTCGGGATCGCGCTGGCTGGTCGCCCCGGACACCAGGCAGCCCTGGCTCCCCGGGCCGGAGATCCTGGTCTGGGCGGCCGTGCGGGCGGCCCGCGCCGCGGTGCGCATAACGATTTTTCCTCCCGCCGAGCAGGGTGCTAAGGTCTACGACGTCAGCAGGCGCCGCTAGCTCAGTTGGTTAGAGCAGCTGACTCTTAATCAGCGGGTCCGGGGTTCGAGTCCCTGGCGGCGCACATGATGCGGATGGCGGGCGATCGTGGATCGCCCGCCATCGTCGTATGCGCACGCAGACGCGCCGACGCCCCCGCCTCAGCTCACGCCGGCGCCCCCGCCCGGCTCACGCGGGCGAGATCCGCACCGTCCACGCCCCCGTCGCCGTACGTCCCTCCACCTCCACGCGCACGTCCTCGCCCGGCACCGCGAAGCTCTCCCCCACGCCCACCGGCGCGTCGGCCAGCGGCGGGTAGACCGAGTTCTCCCAGCAGGCCTCGGTGCGCGGATGGGCGTCGATCACCTGGACCGGCCCGCCGCCGGACTCCTCCCCGCTGTGCACCCGGTACACGAGGACGCCCTGCCGGCAGGCGGTGCGGTCGTTGCCGACCGCACCGCGCGCCTCGAAGGCGAGCACGGTGTCGGGCCCGGTCCGCACCACCGCGAGCTTGATCCCGCGTCCGGGCCGGACCCCGGCCGCCCCACCCCCCGCCCCCGTCGGGCCGGCCCCCGCACCCGTCGAACCGGCCCAGGCCCCCGCCGCGCCACCCGTCGCGCCCGCCGCACCGGCAACCGGCACCGCCCCCGGCCCCGCCCCCAGCGACTCCAGCGTCAGCCGCACCGGCTCGTCCCCCCGTACGCACACCACCTGCCGCGGCTCCAGCCAGCCCAGCTTCCACTTGTGCCAGGCGAACAGATCCGGGGCCATCCCGAACTGGCTGCCCATCAGGTCCCAGTCGCCGACGTAGGTGTCCCAGTCGCCCCTGCCGTCCGACGGGCGGTGGTAGAGGTCGGGCAGGTCGAACACGTGCCCGGTCTCATGGGCGAGGACCAGCCGGTCCGGCGGATGCTGCTCGAACACCGTGACGACCCGGCGGATGTCCGTGCCGTCCGCGCGCAGCGGGCGCTCCAGGTTGACGACCTTGGTCGCGTCGGAGTCCACGCCGGGCGCGTCCGGGTCGGCGACGAAGTAGACGACGTCGTAGCGGGAGAAGTCGACCCGGTCGTCGACGGCGGCCAGCGCGTCGCGGAGATAGGCGGCGCGGTGCCGCGGGGTCCAGTCCCGCTGTATGGCGTAGTCGGCGGACGGCCGCGGCATGCGGATCCACTGCGGCAGCGGGTGCGCGCGCAGGCGGAACTTGCCGTAGGAGGCACGCGCGAAGTACTGGCTGGTCACCGGGAAGTGGTCGGCGGCCAGCTCGGCCGGGGTGGTCGCCGGGCGCGCGTCGGGGAAGGACAGGAACACCATCACCGCGTCGAGGGTGCGGTCCGGCCGCGGATAGGCGGCGTTCCAGGTGTCCAGGCCCTCCGAGTGGTGTGCGTCGGTGCGGGCGAGGGCGCAGGGCGGGGCCGCGAGGGGCTCGGCGATCGAGGGGCCGGTGACCTGGGAGGTGGCGGCGAGGGCGGAGAGGGTGGTGAACACGGCCGCGGCGCCGCGCAGTCGGGGGCGCGGGAGCGGACGCGGCAGACGCGGCACGGGAGACCTCCGGGTGCGGTTCGCGGGACACCGCACCCAGCCTGTGTGACTAAATTCCTGTATGCCCTGTTTGTCTGCACCGGACGAGTGAGGGCCGTTCGGGCGACACGCGGTCTACGCGCTGGGATTGTTCACGGTCCGTCACAACTGGTCGGTAGAGGAGGGAACCGGGTCCGGAGTGGGCAGAAACGATCTGTCGGGACAGCGCGTGGATTCGAAAGGGTTCCGGGACACTGGACAGTGGCTGCAGGACTCCGGGGCCAACCTCTATGATCGGCACACTTTCCTGACCTTTCCTGCCCGGACAGAGATCGAGCAGAGATCGAGCAGATCGAGTGCACTGCGGGAGCGAGCGGTGAGCGGAACGTCCGAAGGGCCGGCGCCCGCGGCAGACCTCATCCGGCCGGCCGTCACAGACAGTGATCATGATGCGCCGGGTGGTACCGGCGGCCGTGCCGGAGAGCGGCTCGGCGCGTTCCGGGCCGCGTTCGGGTCGGCGCCGCTCGCGATGGCGGTGGTCGACCGGGACGGTCTGGTCGTCAGCGCCAACGACGCGTTCGGGGCGCTGC
Organism: Streptomyces sp. NPDC006610; assembly: GCF_040611575.1. NCBI lineage: Bacteria > Bacillati > Actinomycetota > Actinomycetes > Kitasatosporales > Streptomycetaceae > Streptomyces > Streptomyces sp. NPDC006610. Next base: position 196,016 of record NZ_JBEXOP010000003.1, on the reverse strand, counting down.
TCGGCGTCGTCCCCGGCGCCCTGGCCGGGCGCCCGGCCGCCGACCTGGTCGACCTGGCGTCGGACGCGCGCTCCCGGCACGCGTACCGCGAACTGCTGGGCGGCCGGGACGCGCGGCTGCGCTGCACCCGGCGGCTGAAGCGCGCGGCGGGGGCGAGCGTCTGGGTGCAGGTCACCGTCTCCCCGCTGCCCGGGGAGGCCGGGGGCGTGCTGATGGCCGCCGCCGACATCAGCGACCGACAGGAGCTCCAGGCGCGGCTGCGGCACTTGCAGATGCACGACCCGGTGACCCGGCTGCCCAACCGCGCCCTGTTCTTCGAGCGCCTGTCGGCCGCGCTGGACGTCGAGTCGTACGCGCGCGGCGGCACCGGCCGGGTCGGCCTGTGCTATCTGGACCTGGACGGCTTCAAGGCCATCAACGACACCCTCGGCCACCGCATCGGCGACCTGCTGCTGGCCGCCGTGGCCGAGCGGCTGACCGCGTGCGCGGACGAGGCCGGGTACGGCAGGGCGAGCGCGCCGCTGGTGGCGCGGCTCGGGGGCGACGAGTTCGCGCTGCTGGTGGAGGGCTCCACCGGCACCGAGCAGGTCGCCGACCTGGCCGAGGCGGTGCTGACGGCGCTTCAGGAGCCGTTCGACCTGGCGGGGCGGCGGCTGTCGCTGTCCGCGTCGATCGGGGTCGTGGAGCGGCAGGTGGCCGGGACCTCCGCCACCGGTCTGATGCAGGCCGCCGACACGACGCTGTACTGGGCGAAGGCTGACGGCAAGTCCCGCTGGACGCTGTTCGACCCGGAGCGCAACGCCCACCGCATGACCCGTCAGGCGCTCGCCTCCACGCTCCGCCCGGCCATCGAGCGGGGCGAGTTCACGCTGGAGTACCAGCCGCTGGTCGGCATGGCGGACGGTCGGCTGAGCGGAGTGGAGGCGCTGGTGCGCTGGAACCACCCGCAGTTCGGGACGCTGACGCCGAATCGGTTCATCGGACTGGCGGAGGAGGACGGGGCGATCGTGCCGCTGGGCCGCTGGGTGCTGGCCACCGCCTGTCGGCAGGCCCGCCGCTGGCAGCTGGAGCACCCGTGCGAGCCTCCGCTGTTCGTCAGCGTCAACGTCGCCGTGCGCCAGGTCTGGGACTCCGACCTGGTCGCCGACGTGGCCCGGATCCTCGACGAGACCGGCCTCGCGCCGCACCTGCTGCAGCTGGAACTGACCGAGTCGGCGGTGATGGGCTCGGCGGGCCGGCCCCTCCAGGCCCTGCAGGCGCTCAGCGACATGGGCGTGCGCATCGCCATCGACGACTTCGGCACCGGCTACTCCAACCTCGCCTATCTGAGCCGGCTGCCGGTGTCGGTGCTGAAGCTGGACGGGTCGTTCGTGCGGGGCTTCCAGTACGAGGAGGCCGGTGCGGGCGCGTCGCCGGCGGACGAGGTGATCGTGGAGGCGATGATCCAGCTCGCCCACCGGCTGGGGCTGACGGTGACCGCGGAGTGCGTGGAGACCTCGGCGCAGGCGGCCCGGCTGCGCAGGATCGGCTGCGACACCGGTCAGGGGTGGCTGTACTCCCGGCCGGTGCCCCCGGACCGCATCTCCGAGCTGCTGGAACGTCCGTCGGACCGGGCCGGGCAGGCCAATCAGGCGGTCGGGAACCCGTAGGCGTCGGCGATCAGCTCGTAGGAGCGCAGCCGCAGCTCGCCGGTGTGCGCGTTGGCGGTGATCATCAGTTCGTCGGCGCCGGTGCGCTTCTGCAGGTCGTCCAGGCCGGAGCGGACCTCGTCGGCGGTGCCGTGGATGACGTTCGCCGTCCAGGAGTCGGCGACCTCCTGCTCCAGCGGGCTGTACGGGTACGCCTCGGCCTCCTCCGGGGTGGGGATCAGGCCGGGGCGGCCGGAGCGCAGCCGGATCATGCTGAGCGCGCCGGCGCGCACCTGGCGGCGGGCCTCGCGCTCCTCGTCGGCGGCGAGCGCGGAGACGCCGATGAGGGCGTACGGCTCGTCCAGCACGGCGGACGGGCGGAAGGAGTCCCGGTACAGGTCGAGGGCCGGGATGGTGTTCTGCGCCGAGAAGTGGTGGGCGAAGGCGAACGGCAGGCCCAGCAGCCCGGCCAGGCGGGCGCTGAAACCGGAGGAGCCGAGCAGCCAGATCGGCGGCCGGTGCGGGGACTGCACGCCGCCGGGCGAGGTCGCCTGCACGGGCCCCGGTATGGCGTGGATGCGGCGGTAGGGGTGGCCGTCGGGGAAGTCGTCGTCCAGGAAGCGGGTCAGCTCCGCCAGCTGCTCGGGGAAGTCGTCGGCGCCCTCGCCCAGCCGGTCGGTGCGGCGCAGGGCGGCGGCCGTGGCCCCGTCGGTGCCGGGGGCGCGGCCGAGGCCGAGGTCGATCCGGCCGGGGGCCAGCGCCTCCAGCGTGCCGAACTGCTCCGCGATGACCAGCGGGGCGTGGTTGGGCAGCATCACGCCGCCCGAGCCGAGCCGGATGCGCTCGGTGTGGGCGGCGAGGTGGGCGAGGATCACGGCCGGGGAGGAGGAGGCCACGCCCGGCATGGAGTGGTGCTCGGCGACCCAGTAGCGGTGGTAGCCGCGGGACTCGGCGAGCCGGGACAGGGCCGCGCTCGTGCGCAGCGCGTCGGTGGCGGTGCGGCCGGCGCCGACGGTGACCAGGTCGAGCACGGACAGCGGGACGGGGGCCGAGCCCCGTGTCCGGCCGCGGATCTCGTCGGGGTGCGTGGTGCCGTCCCGGTTCTCGTCTGCCGCCACCTGGGGTGCCTCCTGCGTCGTCGCCGTGCCGCGTGCGTGGGTTGTCGCGGTACGGTCCGTCTCCGTACGCACGGTGCCAACAGGAGGCGCCCTCCGCTTGTTCCCCGATCCCGCGTTCCCCGGTCCCGGCCTCACGCCTGCACGAGCGGCTCCCGGGTGAAGAGGGCGCCGAGGACGGGAGCGTTGACCCGGCGGTCCGCCAGGCGCAGCCCCTCCCACACGGTGACCTGGCTGGCGGTGAGGACCGGCTTGCCCGGCCCGCGCTCCAGGGTGGTGAGGTGGGCGGCGGTGCGCAGGGCGGCGTCGGGCAGCAGCAGCGCCTCGGCGTCCGGGTGGTCCGCCTCGCCGACCAGCCCCCGCAGCTCGGCCTCGCCCCAGCCGGCCCCGTCCGCCGCGGCCCCGCCGGCGCCGGCCCGCACGGAGACCACCTCGAGGCCGGCCGCCCGCAGGAACTGGCCGAACAGCGCCGTCACCTCCCGCGGGGCGGTGCTGCCGACCGCCACCCGGCGCACCCCCAGCTCGCGTGCCGCGTGCACGAAGCCGATCGCCGTCGAGGAGGCCGGCATGCCGGCCGCGACCGCGAGCGACCGCGCCTGTTCCAGGGCGCCGTCCCAGCCGTGCACGAAGCTGCCCTCGGTGCTCGCCCACACCACCGCCTCCGCCCCGGCGAGCCGCAGCTCCTCCACGCCCGCCGCCAGCCGCTGCGGGGCGCCCAGCTCGCGCAGCACGTCCTCCCTGGTAGCCCCCCGCAACCGCTCCTCGCCCTCCGTGCGGACGAGGTCGACCCGGATGTCACTGCCCAGGAGCTGCTCGATGCGCGGATAGTCGTCCTCGGCCGGATGCCCCGGGTAGAGAATTCCGAGTGCGGTCATGTCAGCCTCCTGCTGATCCCTGCGAGTGGTACCGGTCCTGCCGTTAGCGGCACCGCCTCGGGTACCCGCCTTCGCCCGAAAGCCGTCCAAAGCCGTCCGCATAAGCGGAATGGACTCTGGGTAGCCGCGCGCCCATGGCTTCACCACAGGGAACAGGGACAGCCGAAAACAGACCCCGCCCGCCAGGTCCGACCCGTCGCTCGCTGCTCGCGGGAGCGGCCGCGCTCGGCGTGCTCGGCGCCTCGGGTTGCTCGCGCGTGGCGACCGAGTCGGGCAGGGACGGCGGTGACCTGCTGGAACGGATCCGGGCGGCGGGCGTGGTCCGGCTGGGCATCGCCGGGGAGATCCCCTTCGGGTACATCGACAGGAACGGCGAGCTGACCGGCGAGGCGCCGGAACTGGCCAAGGTCGTCTTCAAGCGGCTGGGGGTGGACCGGGTCCAGCCGGTGCCGACCGAGTTCGGCTCGCTGATCCCCGGGCTGAACTCGCAGCAGTTCGACGTCGTCGCCGCCGGCATGTACGTCAACCCGGAGCGCTGCGAGCAGGTCATCTTCGCCGACCCCGACTACCAGATGCTCGACTCGTTCGTCGTGCGCAAGGGCAACCCGCTGGGGCTGCGCGACTACCGGGACGTCGTGGCGAAGAAGGCGCGGTTCGCCACCGGCACCGGCTACGCGCAGATCCAGTACGCGGTCGAGGCCGGGTACGCGGAGAGCGACCTCCTCATCGTCCCCGACCAGGTCGCCGGGCTGAACGCGGTGGAGGCCGGGCGCGTGGACGTGTTCGCCGCGACGGCGGTCACCGCCCGCGACGTGGTGAAGAAGTCCCCGAGGACCGAGGCGACCGAGCCGTTCAAGCCGGTCGTCGACGGCAAACCGCGCATCGACGGCGGCGCCTTCGCGTTCCGGCCCACCGAGACGAAGCTGCGCGACGCCTTCAACGTCGAGCTGCACAAGCTCAAGGACAGCGGCGAGCTGCTCCGCATCCTCAGGCCGTTCGGGTTCACCGAGGCCGAGATGACGGAGCTGACCGCGAAGGAGCTGTGCGGCGGATGACTTCCGGACTGTGGGAACTGGTGCTCGGGGGCGTCTGGGTCACGATCCAGCTGCTCGTCCTCAGCGGACTGCTGGCGACGGCGGTCTCCTTCGTCGTGGGCGTCGCGCGCACCCACCGGCTGTGGATCGTCCGCTTCCTCGCGGGCCTCTACACCGAGGTGTTCCGCGGCACCTCGGCGCTGGTCATGATCTTCTGGGTGTTCTTCGTGCTGCCCCTGGCCTTCGGCTGGCAGCTGGTGCCGCTGTGGGCGGGCACGCTCGCGCTCGGCCTGACCTACGGGGCGTACGGCACGGAGATCGTGCGCGGCGCGCTCAACGCCGTCGACCCCGCGCAGCGGGAGGGCGGCATCGCGCTCGGCTTCACGCCCTGGCAGCGGATGCGGCTGATCCTGCTGCCGCAGGCCGTGCCCGAGATGATCCCCTCCTTCTCCAACCTGCTCGTGGAGCTGCTCAAGGGCACCGCCCTGGTGTCGGTCATGGGCATGGGCGATCTGGCGTTCAGCGGCAACCTGGTGCGGCTCGCCCTCCAGGAGAGCGCGGAGATCTACGCGTACGTGCTCGTCATCTACTTCCTGATCGCGTTCGTGCTCACCCGGCTGATGCGGGGCCTGGAGCGCCGGCTGAAGGCGGGGGTGGCCCGGTGAACTGGGACTGGCAAGCCGTACGCGACTTCATGCCGCACTTCTGGGACGGCCTGGCCGTCACCCTGCAGGCGCTGGTGCTGGGCTCGCTGATCTCCTTCGCCCTGGGGCTGGTGTGGGCGCTGCTGATGCGCGTGCCGACCCGCTGGGTGCGCTGGCCGGTCGGGGCGTTCACGGAGTTCGTGCGCAACACGCCGCTGCTGGTGCAGCTGTTCTTCCTCTTCTACGTACTGCCGGAGTGGGGGCTGGCCTTCTCCGCCATGGCCACCGGCGTCCTCGCGATCGGGCTGCACTACTCGACGTACACGATGCAGGTCTACCGGGCCGGCATCGAGGCGGTGCCGGCCGGTCAGTGGGAGGCGGCGACGGCGCTGAGCCTGCCGGTGACGCGGACGTGGCGGGCGGTGATCCTTCCGCAGGCGGTCCGCCGGGTGGTGCCGGCGCTCGGCAACTACGTGATGTCGATGCTCAAGGACACGCCGCTGCTGATGGCGATCACCGTGCTGGAGATGCTGGGTCAGGCGCGGCTGTTCTCCCAGGAGCACTTCCGGTTCACCGAGCCCCTCACCGTGATCGGCGTCGCCTTCGTCGTCGTCTCGTACCTGGCCTCCCTTCTTCTGCGCACCCTGGAGCGACGTCTTGTCCGTTGACAGCAGCAAGCAGCCGGCCGACGCCCTCCCCGAGCGGTCCCCGCTGATCCGTCTGGACCGGGTGACGAAACGGTTCGGCGAGAACACGGTCCTCGACCACCTGGACTTCTCGGTGGACGCGGGCCGGCACGTCACCCTCATCGGCCCGTCCGGATCGGGCAAGACCACGATCCTGCGGCTGCTGATGACCCTCACCAAGCCCGACGAGGGCACCATCACCGTCGGCGGGGAGCAGCTGTTCCCCGCCTCCGAGAAGCGGCGCCGCGAGGTGCGCAAGAAGATCGGGATGGTGTTCCAGCAGTTCAACCTGTTCCCGAACATGACCGTCCTGCGCAACGTCACCGAGGCGCCGGTCACCGTCCTCGGTCTGTCCAGGGACGAGGCGGAGGCGCGCGCCCGAGAGCTGCTGGACATGGTCGGGCTGGCCGACAAGTGCGACGCCCGGCCCTCGCGGCTGTCCGGAGGCCAGCAGCAGCGCGTGGCGATCGCGCGGGCGCTGGCCATGCGGCCGCAGGTGCTGCTGCTGGACGAGGTGACCTCCGCGCTCGACCCGGAGCTGGTCGCGGGCGTGCTGGACGTGCTGCGGGACATCGCGCGCAGCACCGACATCACCATGCTCTGCGTCACCCACGAGATGAACTTCGCCCGGGACATCTCCGACCAGGTCCTGATGTTCGACTCGGGCCGGATCATCGAGTCGGGGACGCCGGAGAAGATCTTCGCCGACCCGGAGCACGAGCGGACCCGGGAGTTCCTCGGCGCGGTGCTGTGACGTTGGCATATGCCAACCCGGGTGCGGCCGTCCCTCGGGGCGTAATCCGTTCGACATTCACCTACGGCGCACTCCCCCACGGCTATCGTGAGGACATATCCGCCGTCCGGATTACGGCAAGACAGCAAGCGCACAGGGGGAAACCGTGGCGCTGAAGCACGAGCCGACCGCGCCGTACCACTCGGCTCAGGACGCCCTGCGCGTCCTGGAGACGGTGGCGCGGCACTCCACCGGTGTCACCGACACCCAGATCGCCCGCCACACCGGCATGAGCCCGGAGCGCCTGACCACGCTCCTGCTCATGCTGAGGCGCGAGGGCTACGTCGAGCAGGTGACCGACGGGGCGTACGTCACCGGCGGCGCCCTCGCCCGCCTCGGCTCGTCGCACGGCCGTGACCAGGCCGTGCGCGAGCAGCTCCAGCACAACCTCAACCGGCTGCGCGACTCGGTACGAGCCGCGGTCTATCTCGGCCGGTACGTCGACGGGGAGGTACGGATCGACCAGTACGCGGAGAGTCCCGCGGCGCCGGCCGCGCACGAGTGGGTGGACTTCCGCCACGCCGCCCACGCCACGGCCATGGGCAAGAGCCTGCTCGCCCAGCTCGACCACGCGGGCCGGCGCGACCATCTGGCCCGGTACCGGATGGCCCGGCTGACGTCGCGCACGATCACCAGCGACAGGCTGCTGCTGTCCCGGCTCTCGGCCCAGCCGCCCACGGCGCCGGTGCTGGACCTCCAGGAGTACGCGGTGGGCACGGTCTGCGCGGCCGTCCCGATCACCGCGGGCGCCTCGGTGGGGTCTTTGGCGCTGTCGCTGCCGGTGGAGCAGGCCCACCGCCTGCGCCAGGCGGCGGACACGCTCAACCGCAACGCGGCCGGGATGCTCCTGTCGCTGACGGTGTAGGCGCAGGCCGGTGCCTGGTCCGCGGTGGTCGGAAGCACCTCCGCGGACCAGGTACTATTTTCTTCGTCGCCGACCGCGCGGAGCGGACGGCGGGAGTCATGCGCCGCTAGCTCAGTTGGTTAGAGCAGCTGACTCTTAATCAGCGGGTCCGGGGTTCGAGTCCCTGGCGGCGCACAGCACAGGAGCCCCTCGCGAGAGCGGGGGGCTCCTTCGCGTGTCCCGACCGGAACGCCATGTCCGGAACGTGACGTGCAGAGCGTCACGTTCCGGACCATTACGTCCGGACCATTACGTCCGGACCATTACATCCGGACCATTACGTCCGGAACGTCACCGCTAGAACGTGACGTCCGAGCAGGCGTAGAACGCGTTCGCCGTGTCCGCGACCGTCCACACCGCGAGGATCACGTGCCGGCCGCTGAGCCCGGTCGGCAGTGTTCCGCTGTGGGAGAGGGTCTGCGGGGGACGCTGACCGCCGTAGGGGACGGTCAGGAACGGGGTGAGGTTGAGGTCGGACCGGGCGAGGGCGTGGTTCTGGTTCCAGCCCGGCTTGGTGATGTAGTACTTGAAGTCGCTCGTGGCGTGCATGGCCGTGAACTGCCACCGGAAGGTGTAGCTCTGGCCGCCGGTCACCTTCGTCGCCGGCCAGGCGCCGCCCGACGGGGTGCGCGGGCTGTCGAGCTGGGCGAACGGCGTGTTGTTGCCGGAACAGATCCGCCCGTCGGCCGGGCCCGCGGCCGGGAAGCCCTTGGGGCCCTCGACGCTCTGCGGCTCCCACTGGATGTTGCCGCAGTTGGTGACGGTGCCGTTCTGGCAGAGCTTCTGCCGGCTGATGGGCAGGTCGGTGTAGCCGTGACCGCTGGCGCCGCCGGACGAGAGCACGAGCGCTCCCGTGGTGGCCAGGCCCACCATCGCGACGGACAACTTGGTCTTCTTGCGCATACTGCCGCTCCTGATGTGGGGAGGATCATTGAGCTTGCAGGTCTAGACCAAGTTCAGATTATTGCCGTGAGTTGAACATGTCCATACCAATCACGGACCGGGTTCACCACACCTCGCGCAGAACCCCGCCGTGGCGTCGTCCGGCGCGGCGATCCGCCGCCGGCTCCTCTCCGCCGCCACCTCGGGGGCGTACTCGACCCGGACCGGCAGCACCGAGAACACCTCCAGGCCGACCGGCGCCGTGTCCGCCGCAGCCAGCCGGGTGAGCGTCTGCCCCGCCGCCGCGACCGTGCCCCGCCCCGAGCCCGGCGCCTCCACCGGCACCCGGACCAGCGCCGCCTCCACGCACGCGCGCAGGTACGCCTCGTGGTCCTCGACTCCGAGCGCGGCCCGCGCGGTGTCGCGCACCCGCCACACCACCAGCAGGACCACCCGCAGCGCGACCCCGCTCGCGTCCACCGCCGGCATCGGTTCGCTGCGCCAGTGCCGCAGCCGTACGTCGACCCGGCGACGCAGCAGCAGCGGGTTGACCCACATCAGGCCGGTGTGCCGAACGGTCCCCCGGTAGCGGCCGAACAGCCCGAGCACCCAGGCGCGCCCCGTGCGCCCGCGCGCGAGCCCTCCGAAGCCGAACAGGGCGAGCGCGCCCGCGCCCGCGTACGACGCCCACTGCGCCGGTCCAGGCCCGGTCGCGGCGGACGCCGGCAGCCCCAGGGCGGCCACGGCGACCGGCGGCAGCACGCCCGCCCACCAGGAGGTGACCGCGCACCCGGCGGCGCCCGCCGCGCCGGCGAGCACCCCGGCCGCGCCGGGCAGCACCCGCCCCGGCCGCTCGGTGAGCGCCGGGTCGACCCGCGGGACCGGGCGGGCCCGCAGCGGGACCGGGCGGCGCACCCGGGGCTGCTCCCCGCTCCCCTGCCGGCTGCCCACCACGGACGGCCCCGGCGGCGTGGCCACCGGGTCGGGATCGTCGCGGAAGAGCAGGTGGACGGGGATCTCGGTGGTCGCCTCGGTGTGGATGAGCCGGGCCGCACGGGCCGGGGCCGACCGGACCGCCTCGACGTCGCGACGGTCCGCCGGGGGATCGAAGTGCTCGGATGCCGGAGCCGTCATGCGATTCCCCTCACACTCCGGGCGGAGACGTCCAGGACGGTGCACGACGATCAGTTTCACAACTGTCTTTCCGGCTCGCATGTTGACGGTCCGAATGATGTACGCCGCCCCCGTCCCCTGCGCCGGGCGCTTCCCGCCCCCTCGCGGACCCCGGCCGGTGGTCCGGGGCACCCGCGCAGGTCATGTAGAGTTAACGACGTCAGCAGGCGCCGCTAGCTCAGTTGGTTAGAGCAGCTGACTCTTAATCAGCGGGTCCGGGGTTCGAGTCCCTGGCGGCGCACCGACAGCAAGGCCCTTCGCAGCAGCGAGGGGCCTTTCGCTTTGCCCGGGAACAGCCGGAGCCGGTCAAGGGCCGGAGCCGTCAGGGGCCGGCGCCCGTGAGATACGCCGAGACGACGACGTTGGCCGAGTAGCTCCGGGTCTCCCGGTCGAAGACGCCCGCGCAGGTGATCAGCCGGAGCTCGGCGCGCCCGGGCTGCCGGACGCCGTAGGCCCGGTGGGCGTCGAAGCGGTCGCGGGTGAGGACGGCGACGTCCTCGACGGTGAACTCGGCGATCGTGCCGTCGTCGCGGACGACCCGGACCCGCTCGCCGGGCCGCAGCAGGTCGAGGCGGTGGAAGACGGCCGGGCGGGTCTCGGTGTCGGCGTGCCCGACCAGCAGCGCCGCTCCCCTGGCGCCGGGCCGGACGCCGGCCGCGTACCAGCCGACGACGCCGGACTGGTCGTAGGGCGGCGGCTCGGGCGCGCCGCGCCGGTCGAGGCCGCGGGCGACGACCGGGGCGCGCACGCCGAGGGCGGGGACGTCCAGGCGCTGGGGCAGGGCGTCGGGCAGGGGCCGGGCGGCGGACGGCAGGGCGGCGCGGGGCGGGCGGCCGGCCGCGGCCATGTCACCGGTGGCCGGGGCGGCGGCCGTCCCGTGCGGCACGTCGGTCGCCCCCTGTCCCCACAGCCAGAGCCCGAGCAGCAGCGCCGCCCAGGTCAGGCCCATGACCAGGCGGCCGGCGCCGGTGGAGTGTTCCGGGTCGTGCATGGCCGTTCAGTCCGTCCTGCGGCTCCGGCGGGCGCCGGTGAGCACCACGGCCACGGCGGCGACGCCGGCGAGGACCAGGCCGGTCACCGTCTGGGCGATGTTGGGGCCGGTCTCGGCGGCGTCCACCGAGGCGAGGCGGGCCGCACCGCCCCCTCCGGCGGTGACGGGGGCGACCGGGGAGGCGGGGGCGGAGGGGGCGTCCGCGCCGGCGACGGTGAGGGCCGCCCGGAGCGTCCTGGGCGTTCGTTCGCTGGCGCAGTCGACCCGGACCTCGTACGTGCCCGGCGTGAGCATGGAGCGGACGCGGGTCTCGCCGGTCAGCGTGCCCTCGGCGCCGGTGAGCAGGGCGTCGGCGACGAAGGCGGCGGAGGCCGCGGTGCCGGTGGCGCCGGGGCAGCCGGTGACCCGCAGCGCGAGGTCGCTGCCGGGGGCGGGGGTGGAGGGACTGACCGAGACCCCGCCGCCGGCCGCGTGCGCCGGCGGGGCGGCCACGGCGAGGCCGGCGGCGAGGACGCCGGCACGGACAGTGAGTGGCAGTGAGCCCATCGTGAACCTCCAGTTGTCCGAAGGCTCCCCCGCGGGCCCCGGCACCGCATCCTCGACGGCACCGGGGTTGCTCCGCTCGGGTGAGATCTGCCGCCTGTCCGGTTTAGGGGGACTGTCCCCCCGTGAACCGTCAGGTCCGGTCGAGGGGTGTCCCCCGGCGACCCGTCGGTTCACGATCGCGGGCGTGTCCCCCGCGACCCGTCACCCGTCGGTTCCCATCCCCGGGGTATCCCCCACGACCCGTCGGTTCCCATCCCGGGGGTATCCCCCACGACCCGTCGGTTCCGATCGCGGGCGTATCCGGCGCGAACCGTCAGATCCGCTCGACGAGGTCCGCGATCGAGTCGACGATCTTCGACGGCCGGTAGGGGAAGTTCTCCACCTGCTCCGGCCGGGTCAGGCCGGTGAGCACCAGGTAGGTCTGCATCCCGGCCTCGATGCCGGCGAGGACGTCGGTGTCCATCCGGTCGCCGATCATGGCGCTGGTCTCGGAGTGGGCGCCGATGGCGTTCAGACCGGTGCGCATCATCAGCGGGTTGGGCTTGCCCGCGAAGTAGGGCTTCTTCCCGGTCGCCTTGGTGATCAGCGCGGCGACGGCGCCGGTCGCCGGAAGCGGGCCCTCGGTGGAGGGGCCGGTCTCGTCGGGGTTGGTGCAGATGAAGCGGGCGCCCGCGTTGATCAGCCGTACGGCCTTGGTCATGGCCTCGAAGGAGTAGGTGCGGGTCTCGCCGAGGACGACGTAGTCGGGCTCGTGGTCGGTGAGGATGTAGCCGATGTCGTGCAGGGCGGTGGTCAGACCGGCCTCGCCGATGACGTACGCCGAGCCGCCGGGCCGCTGGTCGTCCAGGAACTTGGCGGTGGCCAGGGCGGAGGTCCAGATGTTCTCGATGGGCACGTCGAGGCCCATGCGGCGCAGCCGGGCGTGCAGATCGCGCGGCGTGTAGATCGAGTTGTTGGTCAGGACGAGGAACGGCCGCTCCGTGTCGCGGAGCTTCTTCAGGAAGGCGTCGGCGCCGGGGATCGGCACGCCCTCGTGGATCAGGACACCGTCCATGTCGGTGAGCCACGACTCGATCGGCTTGCGTTCTGCCATGTGCTTCGAACTCCTGGCGTGCGTGGGTCGTGCAAGTACGTGCCGAGACGTCCTGCAGTACGTGCGGGAAGGGCGCCGGAACCACGGCGTACCGACGCCCTTCAGCCTAGTCAGGACTGCGCCGAACGGACCCCGTCGATCACCCGGAACCAGTTGTCGCCCGCGGTGCGGCGGAACCGGACGCGGGCGGTGGACGTGCCGGCCGGGACCTGGAGGGTCACCGTCCCGGTGCGGGAGGGCACGTCGGCGGTGCAGGTGCGCACGGTGACGGGCGCCCCACCGTCGTAGGAGACGGTGACCTCGCCCTTCTGCGGGTTCTCCTGCCGGCGGAAGGTCGTACAGGTCAGGATGGCGGTGCGGCCGCCGGTCACCGGGTGGCCGCACCGGCCAGGGCGGAGTCGAAGCAGGCGAGGCCGGCATCCCGGCCGGCTGTTCGGCCACACCCGCGCCCGCCGGCCGGCTGGTCGGTCGGCGACTCCGCGATGGCACGGGTGGTGTCACCGAACGGCACGACAGGCCCGTCACCGGGACGTTCAGCGGCGTCGGAGGTCGGCGTCAGCGGCGTCGGCTGGCCAGGAGCAGGACGCTGCCGGCGGAGAGGAACAGCACGCCGGTCGCGGCGAGGGCGCCGCGACGGGCGGGAAGGCCGGTGGCGGCGAGGCGGTGGGTGAGGGCGTCGGTGGGTCCGCCGCCGGGGTTGTCGGCGAGGCCGTCGGCGGGTTCCTCGGTGAGGGGGAGGGAGGCGTCGGGGGTCGGGGTGGCGGAAGCGGGGGCGCCCGGGGAAGGGCGCGGGTCCCACGGGGGCGGGTCCTGACGGGAGTCCGTGGCCGGATCGCCCGGCGCCGTTCGGCCTGCGGCCTCTCCGGGCTCGACGGCGTCGGCGTCGCCCGCCTCGGTGTCGCCGCCCTCGATGCGGAAGCGGTAGTCGTTCGACTGCCCCACCCAGTCGCCGTCCCCCGCACGCCGCCGGACGACCGCCGCGTTGGCGGTGACTTCGTTCGGTACGGCGTCGGAGGCGATCGCCAGCCTCACCCGCACGGTGAGGGTCCGCCCCGGCGCCACCGTGAACCCCGGGAACCGGCCGCCGAACGCGCCGACCAGCTCATCCTCCTCCGTCGCCTCGAACCGCACCCGGTGCGCGCGTCGACCGTCGGAGAACTCCAGGCTCACCTGACCCGGTTTCAGGTCCCGCCGTTCGTCGACCAGGACGACCACCGGATGGACGCCGGCGCAGGGGCGGTCGGTGGTGTTGGTGAGGTCGAGGGACCAGTCGCCGTGGCCGCCGCCGGCCGCGTAGGAGTCGGGGCCACCGTGGATGCGGGTGGTGAGGGGGAAGCGGCGGGCGGTGGAGGCGGCGCAGTCGGGGGCGGGGTCGGGGTGGGGGGCCGCGTGGGCGGGGAGGGGGGCCAGAGGGGCGAGGGCGAGGGACAGGACGAGCAGGGCGGACGTACGCAGTCGCATGAACACCCAACCTGGGCGCGACCGGTGACGTCCGCGCGGCCACCGCTCCGGATGGCGGAGCAACGACGCCCGATCAGTGCACCGCGGGGGTTTTCCCTCGCCCGGACGGTGGCGTCGGGCGCTCACGCCCGCGCGGGCGGCGGAGCCCGGACGCCCCGCCCGGACAGGGAGTCCCAGGCGCTCCTCCTCGCCCGGAACGGCCGACCCCGACCCCTCTCACTCCCCCCGCCCGAACAGCGGCGCGAGCAGCAACTGTGCCGCCCCCTCCGCCACCGCCCGCTCCCCGCCCGGCGCGACCCGCACCGGCACCGCCTCCGCCGTGCCCCCGCCCCCGCCCTCGCGCCGGGCGCGCGCCCCGACGACCTCGGCGACCCCGCGCACGAAGACGTCCGGCGCCGCCGTCACCGTACGGCCGCCGAGCAGCACCAGGTCGATGTCGAGCAGCCCGACGAGGTTCGCGGCGCCCGCGCCGAGCACGCGGGCCGCCTCGCCGATGTCGCCGCGCGCCACGGCGGCCAGGCACAGCGCTTCGACGCAGCCCCGGTCGCCGCAGGTGCAGGGCGGCCCATCGAGCTGGAGGACCTGGTGCCCGAACTCCCCGGCCCCGGTCCGCGCCCCCCGGTGCACCTGCCCGCCGATCACCAGCCCGGCGCCGAGTCCCGTGCCCAGGTGGAGGTAGGCGAAGGAACCACTCCCGCCGACGAAGGAATCACTCCCTCCGACGAAGGACCCGCCCTCGGCCACGACGGCACCGCCCTCGCCGCCGACGCAGGACCCCTCCCCGCCCGCGAAGGCCCCGTCGGCCACCCCGTCGAGGCCCCCGCCGACCGCCAGCCGCAGCGCGGCGGCGTTGGTGTCCTTGTCGACCACGACCGGCATCCCGAGCCGCTCGGTCAGCGCGTCCCGCAGCGGAAAGCCGTCCCACTCCGGGAACCCGGTGACCCGGTGGAGCACCCCGCGCGCATGGTCGAGCGGCCCCGGCAGCGCGACCCCGACACCGAGGACCGCCCCGCGCCGCACGGCCCCTTCGGCGTCCGCGAGCAGTGCCCGCACCTCGCCCACCAGCCCGTCGACCACGGCGTCCGCGCCCGCGCCCAGCCCGAGCGGGGCCCTCCGCTCCTCCACCACGGCCCCTGTCAGGTCGGCCAGCACCGCCCGCAGCTCGTCCCGGTCGAGGTGGACGCCGACCGCGTGCCCGGCGTCCGGCACCAGGCGCAGGACCGTGCGCGGCTTGCCCCCGGTGGAGGCGCGGCGCCCCGCTTCGGCGGCCAGCCCCTCGGCCCGCAGCCGGGCGGTGATCTTGCTGACGGCCTGCGGGGTGAGACCGGTGCGGTCGGCGAGTTCGAGCCGTGAGATGCCGTCGGAGCCGGCGGTGCGCAGCAGGTCCAGGACGAGGGCGGCGTTGTGGCTGCGCAGCGCCGGCAGGTTGACCCCCGCGGCGGCGGACGGGACCGGGGAGACCGCGTTCGACCTGTTCACACCCCCATTTTCCTCACCGCTTGCACTTTGGCAACAGCGTTGCGAAAGTGGGTGCCATGACTGGTACGACTGGTACTCCCCTCCGCGTGGGCCTGATCGGGTATGGCCTCGCCGGCTCCGTCTTCCACGCCCCGCTGATCGCCGCCACCGAGGGCCTCGCCCTCGACACGGTGGTCACCTCGAACCCCGAGCGGCAGCAGCAGGCCCGCGCCGAGTTCCCGGACGTACGCGTCGCCGCCACGGCCGACGAACTGTTCGACCGCGCGGACGAGCTGGACCTGGTCGTCGTCGCGTCCCCGAACAAGACGCACGTGCCGCTCGCCACCGCCGCCCTGAAGGCGGGCCTGCCGGTCGTCGTGGACAAGCCGGTCGCGGGCGCGGCGGCCGAGGCCCGGGAGCTCGCGGCGCTCGCCGAGGAGCGGGGCCTGCTGCTCTCCGTGTTCCAGAACCGCCGCTGGGACAACGACTTCCTCACCCTGCGGGGGCTGCTCGACGCCGGCGAACTGGGCGACGTGTGGCGCTTCGAGTCCCGCTTCGAGCGCTGGCGCCCGCAGCCGAAGGGCGGCTGGCGCGAGTCCGGTGACCCGGCCGAGATCGGGGGGCTGCTGTACGACCTCGGGAGCCATGTCGTCGACCAGGCGCTGGTGCTGTTCGGCCCGGTGGCGTCCGTCTACGCGGAGACGGACGTACGGCGGCCGGGCGCGGAGACCGACGACGACACGTTCCTCGCGCTGACGCACACGAGCGGCGTCCGCTCCCACCTCTACGTCTCCGCCACGACCGCCCAGCTCGGCCCGCGTTTCCGGGTGCTCGGCTCGCGCGCGGGGTATGTGAAGTACGGCCTCGACCCGCAGGAGGCCGCCCTGCGCGAGGGCCTGCGTCCCGGATCGGCCGGCGCCGACTGGGGCACGGAGCCCGAGACGCTGTGGGGCCGCGTCGGCTCCGGGGAGTCCCCGCTGACCGGCGGCGGCCGGCCCGAGCCCACCCTGCCGGGCGACTACCCGGCGTACTACGCGGCGGTGGCGAAGGCACTGCTGGAGGATGGCCCCAACCCGGTGACCGCGCTGGAGGCGGCCGCCGCCCTCGACGTCCTGGAGGCGGCTCGCCGTTCGGCCCGAGACGGAGTGACGGTGACGCTGTGACGAGCACGCACAAGCACGCGACGACCCCGCTGACCCCGAAGATCACCCCCGAGCTGACGCCGAGCATCGAGGAACTGGAGGCGCAGGAACGCCGCCTGGTCTTCCGGCAGTTCACCAACGACGACGCCTGGAACCTCGGTTGCCTCCTGGTCCGGATGGCCCAGGAGCGCCAGGCGCCGGTGGCCGTCGACATCCACCGCGCGGGCCAGCAGCTCTTCCACGCCGCCCTGCCCGGCTCGTCCCCCGACAACGACGCCTGGATCAACCGCAAGCGCCGCGTGGTCGAGCGCTACGGCAGCGCGTCGTACCTGGTGGGCGCCCGGTTCCGCGCCAAGGGCACGACGTTCGAGGATTCCTCCCGCCTGGACCCGGACGCGTACGCGGCGCACGGCGGCTCCTTCCCGATCACGGTGGAGAACGTGGGCGTCATCGGCGCGGTGACGGTCTCGGGCCTCCCCCAGCTCCAGGACCACCGCTTCGTGGTGGAGGCGCTGGAGGAGTACCTGAACCTCTAGAACGCCGGGACGAGCGACGCCCTGAAGGGGCGCGGAAAACTGCGCGTTCAGGGGCGCGGGGAACTGTGCGACAGGCCACGACGGGCCCGCACAGTCACCCGCGCCCCCAGGGGACCGGCCCCGCCCCGAGGGACCGTCACGCCTGGCCGAACACCTGCCGCTGCCGCCCCAGCCCGTCGATCTCCAGCTCCACCACATCCCCGCCCCGCAGATACGGCTTGGGCTCCGGCCGCCCCATGGCCACCCCCGCGGGCGTCCCCGTGTTGATCACGTCACCGGGGTACAGCACCATGAATCGGCTGACGTAGCGCACCACTTCCCCCACGGAGAAGATCTGCTCGGCGGTCGTCCCGTCCTGCTTCAGCTCCCCGTTCACCCACAGCCGCAGCCCCAGTTTCTGCGGGTCGCCCACCTCGTCGGCGGTCACGAGCCACGGCCCCAGCGGGTTGAACGTCTCGCAGTTCTTCCCCTTGTCCCACGTGCCGCCCCGCTCGATCTGGAACTCCCGCTCGGAGACGTCGTGCGCGACCGCGTACCCCGCGACATGCGCGAGCCCGTCCTCGGCCGACTCCAGATAGCGGGCGGTACGCCCGATGACGACCGCCAGCTCCACCTCCCAGTCGGTCTTCTCGGAACCCCGGGGCACCAGCACGGTGTCGTACGGGCCGACGACCGTGTCCGCGGCCTTGAAGAAGATCACCGGCTCGGACGGCGGCTCGGCGCCGGTCTCGCGGGCGTGGTCGTGGTAGTTCAGCCCGATGCACACGATCTTGCCGATCCGCCCCACCGGCGGCCCGATCCGCAGCCCGTCCGCCTCCAGCGCGGGCAGCTCCCCGGCGTCGGCCGCGTCCCGGATCCGGCCGAGGGCCGCGTCGTCGCAGAGCAGTGCTCCGTCGATGTCCGGCACGAGTCCCGACAGGTCCCGCAGCACACCCTCGGCGTCCAGCAGCGCGGGCCGCTCCGCCCCGGCCGCACCGACTCGCAGCAGCTTCATGATCACAGTCTCCCTCGGTCACGGGCGCCCTCGGGCGGGTGCAGCCACCGGAGGACTGGTCGATCCTCCAAGGGCAAGGTCCACTCCGCAAGACCCCGTTCACGTACTGGACCTGGCCGGCGAGGCCCACAACCCCGCACCGCACGCCCCTTTGCGGCTAGCGGTACAGCACCGCCCGCTCCACCGCGCTCCACGTCGTACTGGTCACCACGTACAGCGCGGCGGCCAGCGGCACCACGGCCACGGTGACGAGCGTGAAGAACGACACGAACGGCATCACCCTGCCGATGGCCGCCGCCCCCGGCACCGCCTGGTCGCCCCCGCCGAACTCACCGGCGGCCACCATCCGCCGCGTACGCCGGAAGGTGAACCCGGCGACGCACGCGACGACCGCGAACAGCACGACGTACACCATCCCCGCCTCCCCGAACACCCCGCCCGCGCCGAGCGCGTCGGCCCACCGGTCGCCCAGCGGCGCGCCCAGCAGCCGCTCGCCGAGCAGGGCGTTGGCCTCACCGCCGATGGAAGGGCTGGAGAAGAGGTAGTAGAGCAGCAGGAAGGCGGGCGCCTGCAGCAGCCCCGGCAGGCAGCCGGCGAGCGGGGACACCTTCTCCTCGGCATGCAGCGCGAGCACGGCCCGCTGCAGCCGCTCGGGGTCCTTCGCGTGCTTCTTCCGCAGCTCGGCGATCTTCGGTTGCAGCGCCGCCCGCGCCTTGTGCCCCCGCGCGGCGGCCAGCGAGAGCGGCAGCACCAGCAGCCGTACGAACGCGGTGAACAGGACGATCGCGGCTGCGGCCGCGGAAGTGTGGAACAACGGCTCGAGCGCTCGGGCGAGTTGCTCGACCAGCTGGGCGAAAACGGACATGGGTGAGCCCTCCGTGGGTCTCGTCGTGCCGAGAAGGAGAAAGGACGGCAGGACGGCCCGCGCGGGCACACTCGCGATGCGGAAAGACACGGAACGACGCGCAATGATCCGTAGTGATCCGTAGTGATCCGCAGTGATGCGAAAAGGTCTGCCCTACGCGACGGCCGCAGGGAGGGCGTGTCCGGGCGCCCGGGGCCGGGTGCGCCCCCTGGCGTCGGGATCGCGCTGCGGCAGGAAGGCCGTACGGCGGTCCCGGTCCCGGATCGCCGTACGCACCCGCGTGGGCGGCACGGCCGGCGCGCAGCGCGCGGCGACGACGGAGCAGACGACGAGCGCGGCCGCGGCGACGGCGGTCGCGGCGAAGGCGACGGTGACGGCGGCATGGAGGCCGCCGGCGTCGAGGAGGACGAGCTGGAGGACGGTGAGGAGGAACGCGAGGGCGGGCCATGCGCGGTTGTTCACTGCTCGCCCCCTCCTCCGAAGTCCGGGACGCCTGTCCGGGCGCCCCTCTCGGTTATACCCGACCGCGACCGCCCCAAGTTTCCCGATCCCGCAACCACTTGGTGACGACCTCGGACGCCACCCCCTTCCTCCATCGGTTAGAGAAAGGGCTGCCACAACCCTCGACAACCCCGCCCGCACCCCCGATGCTTCGTACCGCGACGCGCTCGAGCATGCACTCCCCCATGCGTTACGGGCCGGTCGGGACGACCGGCCCGCTCCCCATGAGCGAAGCGGAGTTGTAGTCATGATCCGACGCAGAACCCTGCTCGCGGCCACCGGTGGCACGCTCCTCGGCAGCGCCCTGGCCACCGGCACGGCCCACGCCGACGCGACGATCGCCGTCGACCCGTCGGCGTCGTACGGCGCCTGGGAGGGCTGGGGCACCTCACTGGCCTGGTGGGCCAACGTCTTCGGCGCCCGCGAGGACTTCGCCGACCTGTTCTTCACCACCAAGTCGGTCACGTACGACGGCACCGCGCTCCCCGGCCTCGGCCTCAACATCGCCCGCTACAACCTCGGCGCGTGCAGCTGGAACAGCGTCGGCGGCGAGACCATGGTCGAGTCGCCGAACATCCCGGCGTTCAAGCAGATCGAGGGCTTCTGGCAGGACTGGAACAACGAGGACCCGGCGTCCTCGGCCTGGGACTGG
The DNA here is from genome assembly GCF_040611575.1 of Streptomyces sp. NPDC006610. Lineage (NCBI taxonomy): Bacteria > Bacillati > Actinomycetota > Actinomycetes > Kitasatosporales > Streptomycetaceae > Streptomyces > Streptomyces sp. NPDC006610. Next base: position 176,043 of record NZ_JBEXOP010000003.1, on the reverse strand, counting down.
ACGGCGGACGCGAACCAGCGCGCGATGCTGTCGAAGGCGGTCCAGCGCGGCGCGGTCACCGAGCTGTTCGCCAACTCCCCGATGTGGTGGATGTGTTCCAACCACAACCCGTCCGGCGCGGCCAACGGCGGCAACAACCTCCAGACCTGGAACTACCGCCAGCACGCCTCCCACCTGGCCGCCGTGGCCCTGCGCGCCCGCACGCACTGGGGCGTGAACTTCGCGACCGTGGACCCCTTCAACGAGCCGGCCGCGAGCTGGTGGACGGCCACCGGCACCCAGGAGGGCTGCCACATGGACCCGGCGGTCCAGGCGGCCGTACTCCCGTACATGCGCAGCGAGCTGGACAAGCGGGGCCTGACGGGGGTGCGCATCTCCGCCTCGGACGAGACGAGTTACGACGCGGCCCGCTCGACATGGGCATCCTTCGGCGCCTCGACCAGGGCCCTGGTCTCCCAGGTCAACGTGCACGGCTACCAGGGCTCGGGAGGCCGCCGCGACCTCCTGTACACGGACGTCGTCACGTCGTCCGGCAAGAAGCTCTGGAACTCCGAGACGGGCGACGGCGACGGCACGGGCCTGACCATGGCGTCGAACCTCTGCTACGACTTCCGCTGGCTGCACCCGACGGCCTGGTGCTACTGGCAGGTCATGGACCCGACGGCGGGCTGGGCGATGATCGCGTACGACGCCGGCAGCCTCCAGCCGACGTCGATCCAGCCGAAGTACTACGTCATGGCCCAGTTCAGCCGCCACATCCGCCCCGGCATGACGATCCTCGACACGGGCGTGAGCTACGCCGTGGCAGCCCTGGACCGCACGGCGAAACGCCTGGTGATCGTGGCGGTGAACACGTCCACGTCCGCCCAGACCCTCACCTTCGACCTGTCCCGCTTCACGACGGTGACCGGCGGCACGGGGGGCCTGGTCCCCCGCTGGAACACCGCCCCGGCCGCCGACCGCTACCGCGCCCACACGGACACCCGCCTGAACGGCAAAACGGTGAGCGTCCGCTTCGAGCCGAGGTCGGTGCAGACGTTGCAGGTCGACGGCGTGACGGCGTAAGGACGTACGGTCACCGCACTCTCGTCACCGACCGGCGATACCGTGTCCCCCATGCGCCCCGACACGCCTGCCGAGAACGTCGACCACGCCGCGGAAGCGGCACGCCTGGAGCGAACCGCCGGCCTCTACCCCGAGGACGCCGAGGCCCTGCTGCTGCGCGCGGCGGCCCACCGGGAACTCTCCGGCGACCGCCCCGCGGCGTCCGCCCTCTACGACCGCCTGCTCTCGTCCCCCGACGGCCTGGAGAACCCGCACCTGGTCCGCGCCCTGAAGGCGTCGAACCTGTGGGAGTACGGCCACGAGGCGGAGGCCAGAGCGATCATCGAGGGCCTCCGGGCCTCCGCCCCGCGCGATCCCGCCCCCTGGATCATCATCGCGGAGGCCCTGGAGGCCCACGACGAGCTGGAGGCCGCGCAGGACACCCTGACGGAGGGCGCCCGCCTCCTCGTCGCGGACGCGCCGCAGCCCCCGCGGCCGGTCCACCCCCTCCTCTTCGGCCGCCACCGCGTCCGCCGCATGCTGGGTCTGCCCCACGACGACTGGGACACCCTGGCGGACTCCCTGCACTCCGCCCCCGTCTCCCTGGACGAACTGCACGACCCGAAACGCGTCTGGTCCCTCGGCTCCGACAACCCCGCGGAACTCCAGGCCGAGATCTCCCGCCTCCGCGCGGAACTCGGCACCTACCGCGAGGCCCTCTCCCGCCCCTTCCCGGTCGCCGTCCTCCACTGGCCGGCCCCGGAACTGACGGAACTGGTCGCGGCGTACCCGGAGCTGGCGGCGGAGTACCCGTCCCACGGCGCCCATCTGAGGTCGATAGAGGAGTCCTTGCGCGAACTGTCCGGCTCCGGCACCGAGAACCTGGGCATCGTGACGGGCACGGTCCCCTCCTACGAGGCCTTCGCAGCCTCGGAGGGCGCCTCCCCGTCCGACGCGACCCTCCTCCCCCAGTACGCGACGACACTCGCGGCCCGGGGACGGGCAGTGGCGTGGCCACCGGAGGCGGGGGCGGGGTGCTGGTGCGGGTCGGGGGAGGCTTATGGGGGGTGTCACGGGGAGTAGGCCTGTGCGGGGGCAGTCGCCCCGGCTACGAGCCGTCCACGGAGCGGCCCGCTTCCCCGGGCCGCCGTCCGCCTCTTCCACGCTGGAGGGACCCAGGTCAAGGGTCCTAGCCAGGTGCCCTCACCGCTCGCTGCCGCCAGTAGTCCCGGTGGTACCGCAGGTAATCCGGGTGCACGTTGTGCCCAGCCACTAGGTGCAGCTTCGGCAAGAGGCTGACGCCGGGGATCTCCGCCCGCACGATGACGGACCAATCCTCGTCAACGATGACCGCGCCTATGTCGAGCCGGGCGTGGCAGTTAGGGCACAGGCAGAGGATATTGGGCTCGACGTCAGGCCCGTGATGCGGCTCGCCCAGAGGCCGTATATGCGCCCCCTGGCTGTACGGCCTCCCATCAGGCCCCACCAGCCGAAGCCCGCACAACTGGCACTTTCCATCATGGAGCGCCTTGATCCGCTTCGCCGCGGCCGTATCCCGAATCAGACGCCGCACCGTCACGTCACGAGACTGAGGGAACCTCTCGACATGCCCCTCCTCGTCGAGTTCTTCCAGGGCTTCCAGGGCTCGACGCTCCAGCGCTGTCATCTGGACAGCGTCCGGCAACCGCTTCAGGACAAACCGGCATATCTTGACCTCCGTCCCGTCCGGAGCGGAAGACTTCGACGTCACCGTGAGAACGGACGTGATCTCGTACAGACCGTCGTACCTGTACCCATCAGCCGTCGAGGGGGAGTACCGCCGGTCGCCCTTGTGCCCACGGATCACCCGGATCGGATGTCCCCTGTCGTAGCTCCGCCGAAGGGCGGCGTTATCCCGGTAGGACCACGACTGGCTACGCAGTAGCTTCTTTGTCTTCGGGTCCTTGTCTTTCCCCGGCGAAGCTCCCGTGTAGCGGATCGTGTCCCACTCATCCTCGTCATCTTCGTATCCGCCGTGCAGGACGATCGCATCTCCCACGCGCAGGCCGTCTCGGTCCAAGACCCAGGAGATGCCTCGCTGATTGTGATCGTGCAGCTTCGCCAGCCTGACCTCCTTGCGGCCCCGGAAGACCGCGCCCACAGGGATGCCTTCGATGTGCCCGATAACCTGTTCGACTCCCACTCGCCCATACTTGATCGATCTTGACCACACATGTCAAACCCTTATCGAAACTAGGCGCGTTAGGACTCGTCTTGTCCATCGCATCGGACACGCGCGTCCCGCTCTGTCAGAGGCCTCTGTTAGATATGGGCACAGCTACCCAAGGCGAGCGAAGGAGCCTGCGTTGTCCGAGCTGGAGGACGTGTCCCACCCTGATGCCGGTCTGTACGAGCAGCTCATTACGCTCCGCTTTGAACAGCAGCTCAAGCAGCTCCCCGAGCTCGGGTGGTACCCGGTGACCGACGCCGTTGGCCCCGAGTCCGTCCCTCACGTGCTCGCACGCCATGTGTCACGCACGGTGCGCCGCATCCTGCGGGATCTGCCTCCCGAGGAGCGCGTGCACGCGGCGAACCACATCCTGGAGTCCATCAGCACGCTCAAGGGTGCGCAAAAGTGGGTGGACCTCGTCGCCGATGGCCCGCGGCAGCTTCTGGCGATCACCCGAGAGGAAGCCCCAGGCGTCTACGCCGTACGCCCCGGCATTCCGCTCTCCGACACCGCGCTTCTCACCAACTCGCCCGAGGACCCAAGCCTTGGCTTCGAACTGCGCGCCGAGTTGGCAACCGCTGACCGCGTGGACCTCCTCTGCGCCTTCGTGAAGTGGCACGGCCTGCGCGTCATCGAGGGTTCTTTGAGAGCAGCTCGCGAGCGGAGCGTGCCGATACGAGTCCTCACGACCACGTACATCGGCGCCACTGAGCGGCGAGCCCTCGACCGCCTGATCCAGGAGTTCGACGCCAAGGTCAAAATCAATTACGAGACTCGCTCGACCCGCCTGCATGCCAAGGCATGGCTGTTCCGACGCAAGAGCGGGTACGACACCGCGTACGTCGGCAGCTCCAACCTGTCGAAGGCAGCCCTGCTCGACGGTCTCGAATGGAACGTCCGCCTCTCGTCCGTAGCCACACCCGATGTGCTGCGGAAGTTCGAGGCGACCTTTGAGTCCTACTGGAACGATCCTTCGTTTGAGATGTACGACCCTGAATCAGATGGCGACCGTCTCCTGGAGGCACTTGCAGTCTCCGGAGGCGTATCACGCGGTACCAGCGCCGCACGTCCCGTCACTCTGTCAGGGCTGGAAGTCAAGCCCCACCCGTACCAGCGAGACATGCTGGAACGGCTGGAGGTCGAGCGTGAGGTCCATGGCCGACACCGGAACCTCTTGGTTGCAGCGACCGGCACGGGCAAGACGGTCATGGCTGCGCTCGACTATCGGCACCTCCGCCGGAAGCACAACCGCGATCTGCGTCTTCTCTTCGTCGCGCACCGCAAGGAAATCTTGGAGCAGTCCCTACGGACGTACCAGGACGTGTTGATCGACGCCGACTTCGGCGAGGCCCTCCACAGCGGCGAGATTCCCGACCGCTGGACGCATGTATTTGCCAGTGTCCAGTCTCTCAACACCCGGGCGCTGGAGCAGCTTACTCCCGACCACTTCGATGTCATCGTGATCGACGAGTTCCATCACGGGACCTCACCGACGTACCGAAAGATCATCGATCACTTCCAACCACTAGAATTGCTCGGGCTCACGGCGACCCCTGAGCGCATGGACGGCAAAAACGTCCAGGACGAGTTCTTCGACGGCCGTATCGCAGCCGAAATGCGTCTCTGGGAGGCATTGGAAAACGAACTCCTCACTCCCTTCCACTACCTCGGCATCAGCGACAACACCGATCTGAGTGCAGTGGAGTGGAAGCGCGGCGGGTATGACGTTAGCTCACTCAGCAATGTCCTCACCGGCAACAAGACTCGTGCCGCGCTCGTCGTCAAGGCCGTCGAGGAGAAGGTTGCTGATCCGAGCCGCATGCGCGCGTTGGGGTTCTGCGTCTCGGTCGCCCACGCTCACTTCATGGCGGAGTGCTTCCGAGCGGCCGGGATCAACGCCGCGGCGCTCTCCGGAGAGACCCCTGCTGATGAACGACGTCAGGCCCTGGCCGACTTGAAGTCCGGAGCACTCCAGGTCATCTTCTCCGTTGACCTCTTCAATGAGGGCCTCGATGTCCCCGACGTAGACACCCTGCTCCTGCTCCGCCCCACGTCAAGCGCGACCGTCTTCCTCCAGCAGCTCGGCCGCGGGCTGCGGCGAGCTCATAACAAGGCCGTTCTGACGGTCCTGGACTTCATCGGACAGCACCGCAAGGAGTTCCGCTTCGAGAACCAGCTGCGCGCCCTCACCAACCTCACGCGCAAGCGACTGCTGGACCACATCGAGCATGACTTCCCGCGACTGCCCTCGGGCTGCGCGATCATCCTGGAAGAGAAGGCCAAGAAGACCATCATCTCCAACATCAAGGAGCAGCTCAGCGTCAACGTCACCACGTTGGCGCGAGAAGTGGCCGACTACGCAGAGCCACGGCTCAGCCGCTACCTGGAGGAGAGCGGACGGGACATCAAGGAGGTATATCGAGGGAGTGGTAACTCCTGGACAGGGCTGCTTCGCCGCGCCGGCCTGCTGGACCGCGAGGGACCCGAAGGTGAGGCCGCGCTGCTGAAGCGAGTGCCTGCCTTCCTCCACGTGGACGATCCGCTACGTATTGCTAAGTACACGCGCATGCTGGAGGACGACGCGCCCGCCTACGGCGATCTCAGTGAGCAGGGGAAGGCATACGCTCGCATGCTCTTCTTCCAGCTCTGGCCCCTGGGCGGAGTTACGAGAAAGAGCTTCGCGAGCTACGACGCCGGATTCACCATCCTCCAGAAACAGCACGCCGTCCGCAGTGAACTGCGCCAGGTGCTGGCGTACAACCTCGCCCACACCGAGCACGTCCCCATCCCTCTACTCGGCGCGACCGGTGACCGAGGGATCCCACTGACCGTGCACGCCTCCTACAGCCGCGAAGAAATTCTTCCTGCCCTCGGCCAAGCGGATATCGGTGGCTTCATGCCGGGTGACTTCCGCGAGGGCGTGAAGTGGTGTGAATCCATCAGGACGGACGCGCTCCTCATCACCCTGGAAAAGGATGAGAAGGACTTCTCCCCTCAGACCCGCTACCGCGACTTTGCCCTGAGCGAGACCCAGTTTCACTGGGAGTCCCAGAACCAGACGTCCGAGAACTCACCAACCGGGCTGAGGTACCGGAACCACGTCGCTCAGGGCAGCCAGGTCTTGCTGTTCGTCCGCCGCTACAAGACCACCGACATAGGCGGTGCTCAACCGTGGATGCTCTTGGGCCCTGCGGAGTACAAGAAGCACGAGGGCAGCAAACCGATGGCCATTACCTGGGAGTTGCAGCATCCGCTCCCGGCCGATGTGCTGACGTATGCGAAGGCGGTAGCGGCAGGCTGACCTTCAGTGCGTCACACGCGTCGCCGCGCGCAGTTCAGCCTCGAAGTGCGTCTGTGCACGATCCAGGACTTCATCCGGGTCATGCCCGTGGACCTGTAGCCAATGCAACAGGTCCGTGATGACGTCGATGGCAGCGGCCTCCGCCGCCATCGCACCCAGTCGGCTGTGCCTGGGCGTCGGCAAAGGCTGGCCGTCCCGATAAGAGCTGAGAACCTTCGTAGCTCTCACCACACGTGCACTGCCCGTGGGTTCCTCGGACACGGGCGGTGCAGTGGCGAGTTCGCACCACGTCACTTTGCAGTCGGCATGGAGCACTACGCCCCAGCACTTCGCAAGCGCCTGCACCAGCGCCATACCGCGACCGCCTTCCGCATCGTCACTCGCTTCCAAGAGAGTGGGAAGCGCTCGGGCGTCGGGGTCGTGTACCTCGATGCGTAGGCAGGTGCTGCTCAGTGCGACGCTGAGGTTGGTGGGGGTTCCTCGGCCGACGTGAGTGATCACGTTGGAGACAAGCTCACTGACGCAGAGCTGAGCGGAGTCAATGAGTTCGTGTGCGCCCCAGGCGGTCAAGTGCACCCAAACGAGCCGGCGCAGGGAAGCGACCTCCTCGGGCTCAGCCAGGAACGCCTCTGTCCAGGACTCGGTTCGCTGAACGGAGCCGGACAAGGCCGTTACGGTGCAGCGCGGCTGCGTGATGGTCGAGACCGGCACTTCTGGTTTCCCCACGACTGACTCCAAGCATCATGTGTTCATGCTGTGACAGTCAGTGAACAGTCCGAGCCGGGTAGATCGGCAGGAAATACCGACGTCCCAGCGCTCGCGGGCAAGCGGAAAAACTGACTCTCCCTTTACACATGCCTCCGTGGCGGGCCCAGCTCACCGCTACCGTGGTGGATGTGGCGGCAAACGTGCGGCTCAGCGAACGTATGCGCGAACTCGGCCTTACGCAGGAAGAACTGGCCGAGGCATTGAACAGGGCCATCGAGCAGATCACGGGCAGATACGGCACCGTCTCCGTCCGGACGATCTACAACCTCGTCACCGGAAAAACTCGGTGGCCACAGGCCAAGCACCGTCTGGCGTTAGAGGCAGTATTTGGCTGCACAGCAGTCGAGTTGGGGTTCACGCCTCATGCCCGATCCGTGAACCGTCCTCCCACGTCCGCAGGCTCGCCGTACCAAGAGGAGGAGCCCGTGCTCCGCCGAAGCTTCATCACCTCGACTTCCGCCGTCGCTCTCACCACACTCGGCGCCGCGACGACAGCCACGGCCGCAGGTCGTCTGGGGCAATCCGACGTCAATAGGCTTGCCGCCCGCTTTACACTGATCGTCGCCCACGACAACACCTCCGGCGGCACCTTCCAGGTCGAGGAGACGGCGCTTGCCTGGGCGGAACGGGTGCTGACTCTACAGAGGACGAGGACCGCATCTCAGCGAGTGCGCGGCCAGTTGTACGGCCTCGCTGCGGCCTTCACCGGGTCCGCCCTGTGGGCTGCCATCGACGGAGGCCGCCTCGATCGAGCGCAGCAACACCTGAGTCAGGCGGTGTCACTCGCCGGCCTTTCCGGTGACCCCTCCATGCAGTTCCGTATCTGGGGCCACGCGGGTGCGCTCTATCGGCATCTGGGCCAGTACACGAACGCACTGGCGGCCGACGAGGCTGCGAGGCGCACCCGGGCTGCCCGCGACCCTCTTTATGCGTCCCTCCTGCACGCGCGCACGGCCGTGCATCATGCAGACACCCGCAACCGACAAGCCGCGCTCAAGTCTCTCGGGTTTGCCGAATCCGCGTTGCACCGAGCGGATACCCAGGAGCCCCGCCCTGCGTGGCTGCGGTTCTACGACTCTGCCGAGTTCCACCTGCTCGCTCTCACGACCACGACGACGCTGGGCCTGTGGGCGGAAGCGGAAGCACACGCCCACCAAACCCTCGCCAGACTGCGCCCCGACCTGAAGCGCAATCGCGCCCTCACTCATGCTTATCTCGCCCACGCTCAGCTGGGCCAAGGAGAGCCGGAGCTCGCCGTGGCGACCGCACATCGGATCCCCGCGCCAGCACGGCACGGGCGCACGGCTCGCCTACTGAATGCCTTCGGGCGACGTCTACACGCCCTTGCGCCGGAGGCACCGGCGACCCGGGACTGGTTCGAAAAGGAGCTTGTGTGACTCTTGAGCTGCGTCATCACACCGACGTCAAGCCCGTACGCCAGACGATCGTGGACATCCACGTGGAAGTCCGCCAACGCGATTTCGGGCTCACCGGCCCCTTCTACGCTGCCGAGCGCTTCGACGAACGTCTATCGAGCCACAGCTCAACGCCCGGTTGGGAAGCCGTCCTCGCCTACGACGGTGAGGAGCCTGTTGGTTTCGCCTACGGCACCCCACTTGCCTCCACCACACGCTGGTGGAGCGCGATGACGACGCCGTTGCCCGGCGACTACACCGTGGAGACGGGCACCCGCACGCTCGCGCTGAACGAGATCGTCGTACGGCGCCCCTGGCGCGGCACAGGAGCTGCCCACCGCATCCACGAAGAACTCCTGGCCAACCGGCGCGAGGCCCGGGTCACGCTGCTTGTGAACCCCAAGGCGGGAGACGGCAAGGTGCAGTCGGTCTATGAGAGCTGGGGCTACGTGAAGATCGGCGAGCAGCAGCCCTTCCCGGACTCTCCGGTCTTCGCGTCGATGGTGCGGGAACCGTTGCGTTCGGCGTGACCACCGGTGCGTGGCTTCTTCATAGAGCCCGGTGACGATGCGTACCCGTGCCCCGGCACATCGCCTCCCGAACGCGCCGCCGCTCGCCCGGCCACACCCGAAGGCTGGGACGACCAAGCCATGGGCAACGCAAGCCTCCCCAACCGACGCGGGAGACACGCGGGGCAGGACGGGAGAGACTCAGACAGGCCCTGGTAAGCCCCCACGACTCACCCCACCCGTGGCGCCCTCCCCCTTCACCGGCCGATCACGGCCACCACTGCCCCAAGACCACTACGGCCGGGTCGGCCAGACGAGCGCCTGGGCGACGATGACCCTCTCACCGTCGAAGGTGAGGGCAGGGCCTTCGTGCAGCTCGTAGCCGAGGCTCAGCGCCTCGCTCACACGTTGGCAGAAGGCGGCGTCGTCCGGACCGGTCAGGACTCGGTACGTGGGCAATCCGTCTGGCGGTGTACTCATGAGGACAAGGATTCCAGACCCGTCCGTCACAGCCGGGCGCGAGCTGCGTGCCGACCGAATGTCACTTGTGGCCCGTCCGCCGTACTGTGACGATCGCCGCATGGACTCGCGAGTGGTCGGCATACCAGGCGTGGACGGCACCGAGCAGGTGGCCGTAGTGATCGATGTGATGCGGGCGTTCACCACCGCCGCATGGGCTTTCCACCTCGGGGCGGAGAAGATCGTCCTCGCCGCCGACGAGGACGAGGCTCTGGCGATCAAGGCGGGTCGCCCGGGCTGGCTCGCGCTCAAGGACGGCGCACCGGTCAGCGGGTTCGACCTGACCAACTCCCCTGCGCTGCTCCGAAAGGCCGACTTGGGCGGCCGTACCGTGATTCAGAAGACCACTGCGGGAACGGTCGGGGCCTTGGCTGTGGTCGAGGCCGAGCTGGCGCTGTGCGCGAGTTTCGTCGTGGCCGGCGCTACGGCCCGCGCCCTGGCGAACGCCGGCGCCGACTCGGTGACGTTCGTGGCCACGGGCGAGGGCGGCCGTGCCGCCGAGGATCTGGCCTGCGCCGCGTACCTGGAACGGCTCCTGGCCGGGGATCGTCCCGCCCCCGGCCCTTATCTGCAGCGTGCCCGCGCCTCCTCGGCCGCGGACGACCTGCGCAGCGGACGTCGCCGGGGTGCTCACTCCACCGACGTGGAGCTGTGTACGGAGGTCGACCGGTTCGACTTCGCCATGAAGGTCGGGTGGGAGGGAGGGTTGGCCGTGCTGCGGCCGCTCGGGGCGAGCCTCTGATTGCCCCCTGTGCCATCCCGTTCGAGGGTGGCGGGGGTGTGCCCCCGAAATGGCCTCCCGTGCGCCGTAGAAGTCCGCGCAAGTCGCCGCCGCACGACGTCGATCACACGCAAGCCTGGGCGCCACCGAGTCACCGATGGCCTGGGAGGGCGGTCATGGCGCTGCACAAGCGTCGGCCGGCTGGAGCTGCACCAGGAGAACTTCCCGCTGCCGGACGAGTCGGGCATGGAGCTGCTGGTCCCGGCAGCCCCGCGGAGTACGGGCTGCGGCTGCCGGCGGGGCTGGACACGGACAGCGGTGCATGGGGTCCGCGTCACCGCGTCCCCACGTCATACGCCACCCCCTCCCCGATCGCCCCCAGCTTGTCCGGGTTCGCCACATTGTGGATCGCCGTGATCCGCCCGTCGGCGTCGAAGTCGAAGGTGACCGTCGCGATCACGCGGTCCGGTGCGCTGAAGACCAGGCCCGGGGTGCCGTTGACGTCGACGAGGTCGGTGTGCATGTCGGCGGGGAGGATGCCCTGGTAGGGGGTCGTGCCGATGGCCGCGAACCAGGTGGCGACCTTGGGGGCTCCCGTGACCGGTCTGAGGGCCTGGCGGACCTTGCCGCCGCCGTCGGTCCACAGGGTGACGTCCGGGGAGAGGAGTTCCATCAGGGTGTTGATGTCGCCGCCGATCGCCGCGGCGAAGAAGCGCTCGGTGACCTCGCGTTGCCGGGTGCGGTCGGTGGCGTACCGGGGTCTGCGGGACCGTACGTGTTCACGGGCGCGGTGCGCGGCCTGGCGTACCGCCGTCTCGGAGCGTTCCACCGCCTCCGCGATCTCGGCGTGGCTGAACCCGAAGACGTCCTTCAGGACGAAGACCGCGCGCTCCAGCGGGCTCAGTGTCTCCAGGACCACCAGCATCGCCATCGACACCGACTCGGCGTCCGTGACGGTGTCGGCGGTGTCGGCGCTGGTCAGGATGGGCTCGGGGAGCCACGGACCGACGTAGGTCTCGCGCTGGTGGCGGGTGGAGCGCAGGCGTTCCAGGGCCAGGTTGGTCACGATGCGCGTCAAGTAGGCCTTGGGGTCGGCGACTTGGGAGCGATCGGCGGACGACCACTTGATCCAGGCGTCCTGCACCGCGTCCTCGGCGTCGGCCGCGGAGCCGAGGATGCGGTAGGCCACGGAGAACAGCAGCCTGCGGTGTGCGTGGAAGACCCCGTCCTGCTGCCCGGCGCTCATGCGGCGCCCTCGGCAACGAGGTTGACGCGGTTGACCCGGTTGCAGCGGCCGCCGTGCGGCCAGAACGCGCCCGTCGCGGGCATCTTCCGCATACGGGCGAAGATGGCCCAGGGCGATGCAGTCACCGTCTCCTTGTACCAGGCCGCGGTCCTGCCCGTCAGGCACAGGCGGCGCGGGCTGCCGTCGGGGCGGGTGAACTGCACGACCGCGGCGTGCCGGCCGAGGCTCACCGGGATGTGGTAGTAGCCGAAGCGGAACGGCTTGGGCCGCTTGCCGTTCAGAGTGCGGTCGATCGACACCGCGGCGTGCACCCCGGTGGGCATGCCGCTCTGGCAGGTGCCGTGCAGGAAGCCGTACCCCTGGCGGATCGCGGCGGCGTCACCGATGGCGTACACGTCGGGGTGCGAGACGGAGCGCAGCGCGGGGTCGGTGACGATGCGGCCGCGCTCGTCGACGGCCAGTCCGGCGGCTGCCGCCAGCGGTGACACCCGGGTGCCGCTCGCCCACAGGACGGCGTCGGCGGCGATGCTTTCCCCACCCGCCAGTTCGACCGACCCGGGCAGCACCTTCACCACCTCGACGCCGCCGCGCACCGCGACGCCGAGGCGGTCGAGCACCGACCGCAGGTACGTCCCGGCCCTCGGGTTCATGCCCGCACCGGCCTCGCCGCGGCCCAGCAGGACGACGTTCAGCTCCGGATGCCGCTCGGCGATCTCCGCGGCGGACTCGACGCCGGTCAGTCCGCTGCCGGCGACCGCGACCGTGCCGCCGCCGAGGCGGGCCAGCCGGTCGGCCAGCGCCTCGGCGTCCTGGGCGCTGTCGAGGGTGTACGCGTGGTCGTCGACGCCGGGCACGGCGGTCGTGTCGGCCACGCTGCCCAGGGCGTACACCAGGGTGTCGTAGGGCAGGACCCGGTCGTCGTCGACCCGTACCGTACGGGCGTCCGCGTCGACCGCGGTCACCCAGCCGCGTACGAACCGGATGCCCGTGCCCTCCAGCAGCTCCGGGACGCTCAGCTCGGCGAGCTGCTGCCCGGTCGCCGTCATGTGCAGGCGCAGCCGCTCGGTGAAGCGCTCCTGGGCGTTCACCAGGGTGATGTGCACATCCTCGCGGCGGCGGGTCCGGCCGGCGAGCTGGGTGGCGGCGCACATGCCCGTGTAGCCCGCGCCCAGGATCAGGACGCGGTGGGGGGTGGTGGCCGCCGTCGTGCCGGTTCCGTGCTGTGCGCTCATTGTCTCGTCCCGTCCTTCTCCGCTCGTCCTGCCGTTGACGACCAGGGGATGGAGGCTGCGGGGCGGTTCGTGACACGGGGTCGGTGTGATGCGCGCCACGGGCGTCCCGGGGGGAGCGGCGCCGGGGAGTCACGACAGCGGTGACGTGCCCGCGTACGTCAACCCGGCCGTGGTCGGGTTCGCCGTGCTCGGCGTGGGATGCGGCGTCACCGCGGGGTTGCGGGGGAAGGTGCGGGGGCCGTGTCGCGGCGGGCGCGGTGGGCTCCGGTCAGCAGGAGAACGCTCGCGATCAGGACCAGCGGCCACGGTGTGAACGGGATGATCACGGCGTCCACGACGGTCCAGACGCCCAGCGTCCAGGCGATGAAGACCGGCGGGGTGATGCCGCGGCGGTCCAGCCACAGCACCGTGAGGCCGATGAGGACGAGCGGGATGCCGAAGCTGTCCAGGCTCAGCCAGTAGGCGCTGCCCGCCGGGGTCATGTCGTCGAAGTTCTCGTGCCACAGCCCGCCGCTGAACCATGTCCCGGCGTGACGCGCGGCCTTTTCCAGGGTGAGGGCGGCGATCGTGTGCGCCGTCCCGAAGAGAGTGATGATCCAGCCTGCCCACTTGATCATTCGAGTTCCCCCGCTCGATCGCGATTCCCGATCTCGATTCCGAGACCGCAGTTCCGATACTAACGTCTCGTATCATGGCGTGCATGGCAGAGGGAAAGCAACGGGGCGGCCGCCCCCGGGACAGTCGCGTGGATCACAGAATCCTGGAGACGACGCGTGAGCTCCTCGACGAAGTCGGCTACCAGGCCCTGACCGTCGACCGGGTCGCGGCGCGCGCCGGGGTGGGGAAGGCGGCGATCTACCGCCGCTACGCCTCCAAGGCCGAGATGGCGTTCGCCGCCACCGTGCACGAGCACCAGCTGCCTCCGCTGGCCGACACCGGCTCGCTGCACGGGGATCTGCTGGCGCTGGTCCGGGCGTTCCACGTCCGTATGGCCACCCCCGTGGCCCGGCAACTGGCACCGGCGCTGATCGGCGAGCTCTCCGCCGATCCCGAGGTGGACGACCGGTTCGGCGAGACCTTTCTGGCCGCCGAGCAGGCCGCCTTCGCCGAGATCATCGAACGGGCCGTGGGCCGCGGGGAGTTGGCCGCCCCCGTCGATCCGGCGATGGCCCACCTGCTGCTGCTCGGCTCCCTGGCGTCCGCGCTGTACGTCCTCAATCTGCCCGTGGACGACGCGATGGTCGCCGACCTCGCCCTCGCCGCCACAGCGGGAATCACCGCCCTGGCCGGGCGGAACCACGGCGGCACGGGGGGAGCCGACGGGGCCCGCTGACGGGCTCGCGGGAGAAGCCCGTCGGCGGTGCGGTGACGCGGGCGGTGACGGCGCAACGCCCCCTCGGGGGCCGGGCACGGCTCAGCAGCCGAGTGCGGCCGCGGTCACGGGGGCGGGGTCGACTCGCGGGGCGGAGGCCGGGCCGATCACCCGCATCGTGATGTGGTGCAGGGTCAGGGCGTAGGTCCCCGCGCCCTCGCAGGTCCAGCTGTTCAGGGAGGTGGTCCCGCCCGAGTGGAGGTGGTCGGTCCGCAGGGCGCGGGGCTCGGTCCACAGGCGGTCGCCGTCCTTGGCGAGGGTGAGGTCGGCGCCGAACTCGCAGTTCCGCTCGTTCCGGTTCCAGCTCCAGAGGGTGTCCCTGGTCCAGCAGCGGGCCTCGACCGACGTGGCCGGCCTCGGCATCTCGTGGCCGAGGAGGGAGTCGTGGATCATCGTCTCGGTGAGGCAGACGGTCAGTTCGCCCGCGTGGTGGCCGTCGGCCGAGTAGCCGGTGGTCGTGGCGCACGCCTTCGGCGGGGCGGGGTCGGCGGCGGTCGCGGTGGCCGGCGCGGTGGTCAGGGCGAGGGCGGCGAGCAGCGCGCCGCCGAGGCGTCGTCGGGGAGTGAGCACGTCCTGCTGAACGATTGTCCGTTGGGCTGGTTGTCACTCCCGGGGGTGATGGTGAGTCCGCGTGCCGGGCGGGGCGGGAACCGGCGAGGGAGGGCGGGGCGTCCCGGTACCGGGGGCTGGTGGGCAGGGGTCGTCGACCGATGTGGCGCGGAGGCCGTGGTGGTGCTGTGGGTCCTGGGCGGTCTCGTCGTCCTCGTCGTGGTCACCGGCGTGCTCGCCGGGCGGGACGACGGGACGTATCCGGGGCGGCCCGTGCGCGCCAGGACTCCGGACGGGCGCTGGGACCGGGCGGACTGGCTGCGCGGCGTCGCCGTCGCGGCGGGGCTCGTCGCGGGAGGCGCCTATCTGCTGGGGCTGGCCGCCGTGGGAGTGGCCGTGCTCGACGCGGAGGACGGGGGGACCGACTCGGCGCCGTACCGGCCCTGCCGTACGGAGGGGTGGCTGGAGCGGTCCGCGCAGGGGATCGACATCGTGGACTACTCGGTGGGCTATGCGCCGCTCGCCTTCCGGTGCGAGACCAGCGACGGCGGGGTGTACGACAGCGGTAACGTGCCGGAGTGGGTCAACCCGGTCGCGGTGGGGGGTGCGCTGCTCGCCGCGGGGTGCTGGGGCGCGGCCGTGCTGACTGCGGGCGGGCCGGGGATCGGGGAACCCTGAGTCTCCGGCCCGCCGGTGGTCAGTCCGCCGGGGCGAGTTCCGCCTTGCCGAACAGGAGGGCGTAGCCGGGCGGGAGTTGGGCGAGGATGCGGGTCACCAGGTCGTCGCCGACCAGCTGGGGCAGGGCGCTCAGGACCGAGCTGACGTCCCAGCGGGCCGTCGCCGGGGTCGCGCCCTCGATGCGGGCGGCCACCTGGTCGACGAATTCCGCGGCGGTCAGGGGGCGGGTGGCCGGGATCTGGGTCGCCACCACCCTCGCCGCCTCATCGGGGAGGGCCTGCGCCAGGTCGACGCGTTCGTCGCCGACGACGTGGCCGCCCAGGGCCGACAGGACGACGCGGGTGACGCTCTCGGCCTCCGCCCGCGTGGCGTACTGGCCCGACTCGCGGACGGCGTCGATGAGTTGGAGCCACTCGACTCGCGCGGGCCGCGGGGCCGGCGCGGTCACGTGGTGGGTGGGGGGTGTGGTCAGCAGGGCCGCCTTCGGGGTCTGCTGCGCCGGCTGCGGGACCGCCTTCGAAGGCTGCGGGGTCTTCGAGGGGCTCGGGGTCTTCGAGGCCGTCGGCTGGACGATCTGCTGGGCGGTCTGCTTCAGGGTCTGCTGGGTGGTCGTCGTCCCGGACGCGGTCGCGGTGGTCGCCGTCGCCGTGGCCTTCGGCTCCGTCGCCTCCGCGGTGGCCGCTCTCGGCACGGTCAGGCTCGGCACGGTGGTCGCGGTCATCGTTGGGCTCCTCCTCCGGGGGGTCCGCCCGTCCTCGGCGTGGGGGCGCGGCGGGCAGGGTGAACGCGTCCCGCGGGTGCTGGTGCCCCGCCCGCGGGACGCTACTCCTGGGGTTGCTGCGTCATGGCCGTCCGCGTGGGCCCGGCAGGCCGGCTCAGCCGCTGATCTGCCTGCGCTCGCTGCCGCCGCTGATCCGGATGCGGCGCGGCTTCGCGGCCTCGGCCACCGGGATGCGCAGGGTCAGGACGCCGGCGTCGTACGAGGCGTCGATGCGTTCGGTGTCGAGCGTCTCGCCGAGGAAGAGCTGGCGGGTGAAGACGCCCGTGGGCCGCTCGGCGACGACGGTCTCCGCGTCGTCGGGGGCCGGCGAACGGCGCTCGGCGCGCACGTTCAGGACGTTGCGCTCGACGTCCAGCTCGATCGTCTCGGGGTCGATGCCGGGCAGGTCGAAGTGGACGACGAACTCGTCACCCGACCGGTAGGCGTCCATCGGCATCGCGGCGGGCCGGGTGGCCGAGCCGAGGACCTGCTGCGCGAGCCGGTCGATTTCGCGGAAAGGGTCGGTGCGCATGAGCATCACAGTCACTCTCCCTCCTCCAGGCGATGTCCTGTATGCGATGCCCTACGCCTATTTATATAGCTCCGGAGAGGAAACTTGACAACCCCCGACTCAGGTCGGGTGAAGGCCTGTTCACGTCAGGTCCCCTCGGTCCCCGCCCCGCTGCGGAACGCCCTCCGGTACCCCTGCGGGCTCGTCCCCACCACCCTGCGGAAACGCTCCCGGAACGCCGTCGGCGAGCCGAAGCCCGTCTGCGCCGCGATCCGCTCCACCGAGTACGGCGTCGTCTCCAGCAGGTACTGCGCCCGACGTACCCGCGCCCGGTGCAGCCACTGCAGCGGCGTCGTGCCGGTCTGCTCGCGGAAGCGGCGGTTGAGGGTACGGCTGCTCATGCCCGCCTGCGCCGCGATCTCCTCCAGCGTCAGGTCGCGGTCGCAGTGCTCCTCCAGCCAGCGCAGCAGCGGCTCCAGGGTCGCGCCGGCCGGGGCCGGGGGGCGGTCGTGGACGATGAACTGCGCCTGTCCGCCCTCCCGTTCCAGCGGCATGACGGACATCCGGGCGGCATGCGCGGCCACCGCCGAGCCGTGGTCCTTGCGGATCATGTGCAGGCACATGTCCAGCGCCGCCGCCGCGCCCGCGGAGGTGAGGAACTGGCCGTTGTCGACGTAGAGGACGTTCGGGTCGACGGTCACCTTCGGGTAGCGCGCCGCCAGGTCGGGCGCCGCGATCCAGTGCGTGGTCGCACGCAGTCCGTCGAGCAGGCCGGTCGCGGCGAAGACGAACGCGCCGACGCAGACGGACGCGATGCGCGTCCCGTCGGCCGCCGCCGCGCGCAGCGCCTCCGTCACGCCGGGCGGCAGCGGGTCGGGCGGGTCCTCGACGCCGGGCAGGACGATCGTGTCGGCGTCCGCCAGCGCCTCCAGGCCGTACGGCGCCCGGATCGTGAACGGCCCGGCGTTCACCTCCTCCCGCACCGAGCACACCCGCACCCGGTAGGCCTCGCGGCCGTCGGGCAGGCGGGCCCAGCCGAAGGAGTCGATGGGGGCGGAGAGGTCGAACGGGATGACGCCGTCCAGCGCCAGTACGGCCACGGTGTGCATGGCGAGAGAGTACGCCTGCGCCCGGTTCCCGCCAACGGAGCGAGCATGGGGACAAACCTTGTAATGCCTGGTCACGCGTCTGGCGAGAATCCGTCGAACCCTGTCACTATCGCCACTTCTGCATGATCCCCGGTCCGCCTAGCGTCACCCCGTGACCAAGTTCCTCCTCGCCGTCCATGTCATCGCCGCGATCGTCGCCATCGGGCCCGTCACCGTCGCCGCCAGCATGTTCCCGCCCGCCGCACGCCGGGCCCTGGCCGCCCCCGACGACCCCAAGGCGACCGAGACCGTCCGGCTGCTGCACCGCATCTGCCGGGTCTACGCCACCGTCGGCGTCGTCGTCCCCGTGTTCGGGTTCGCCACCGCGAGCAGCATGGGGGTGCTCGGCGACGCCTGGCTGGTGACGTCGATCGTGCTCACCGCCCTGGCCGCGGTCGTCCTGGCCGCGCTGGTGCTGCCCCGGCAGGGCGCCCTGCTGGAGCCGGGCGGCGGCACCCGGGAGACGACCGTGCGGCTCGGCATGTACACCGGCGTGTTCAACCTGCTGTGGGCCACCGTGACCGTGCTGATGATCGTGCGGCCGGGGTCCACGACCGGCGCCTGAGCCACCCCTGGGGGACGGGCGCCGGCCGGGGACGCGTCAGCTCCGCGTCTGCGCCGGCGCCGGCGCCTGCGTCACCGACAGCGGGGTCGCGATGTCCTCCAGCGAGCGCCGCTCCGCCTTGATCGCCAGGAACGCCGCCACCAGGCCCGCCGCGCACATCAGCGCCGCGCCGATCTGGAACGCCAGCACCGTGTCCCCGACGACGCCGGACTCGGTGAGGTCGGCGAAGATCAGCGGGCCGCTGATGCCGCCGGCCGCGGTGCCGACGGCGTAGAAGAAGGCGATGGCCATCGCCCGGGTCTCCATCGGGAAGATCTCGGAGACGGTCAGATAGGCGCTGGAGGCGCCCGCGGAGGCGAAGAACAGCACCACGCACCAGCACGCCGTCATCGTGGTCGCCGTCAGCGAGCCGCGGTCGAACAGCCAGGCCGTGCCGAACAGCAGCAGGCCGGAGAGCAGATAGGTGGACGAGATCATGATGCGCCGGCCGACCGTGTCGAAGAGCTTGCCGAGCAGCAGCGGGCCGAGGAAGTTGCCCGCGGCGATGACGGCGAAGTAGTAGCCGGTCGAGCCGGTCGGCACGTCGAAGAACTTGGTGAGGATCGCGCCGAAGCCGAAGGTGATGGCGTTGTAGAGGAACGCCTGGCCGATGAAGAGGGACAGGCCGAGGACCGAGCGGCGCGGGTAGCGGGTGAAGACGGTCTTGGCGATCAGGCCGAAGCCGATGCTCTTGCGCTGCTCGATGGTGATCTCGCCGCGCGGGGGCGGCAGCGGCTCGCCCTTCTCCCGCTCGATCTCGCGTTCGACGCTGGAGACGAGCACTTCGGCCGCCTCGCCGTGGCCGTGGATGAACTGCCAGCGCGGACTCTCCGGCACATGCCGCCGTACGAGGAGGATCACCAGGCCGAGGACGACGCCGAGGGCGAAGCTGAGCCGCCAGCCGAGATCCTTGGGGAAGATGTCGGTGTCCAGCATGACGATGGACAGCAGGGCGCCGCCGACCGCGCCGAGCCAGTAGCTGCCGTTGATGATCAGATCGACCCGGCCCCGGTAGAGGGAGGGGATCAGCTCGTCGATGGCGGAGTTGATGGCCGCGTACTCGCCGCCGATGCCGAAACCGGTGAGGAACCGGAACAGGAAGAACCACCACGACTCGAACGACAGCGCGGTCAGCGCGGTCGCCGCCAGATAGACGGCGAGCGTGACCATGAACAGCTTCTTGCGGCCGTAGCGGTCGGTCAGCCGGCCGAAGAACAGGGCGCCGGTGCAGGCGCCCGCCACGTAGAGGGCGGCGGCGAGGCCGGTGACCTGGGCGGAGGTGATGTCGAGGCCGCTGCCGTCCTCGGCGAGCCGGCCGGCGACGTTGCCGACGATGGTGACTTCGAGGCCGTCCAGGATCCAGACGGTGCCGAGACCGATCACGATCATCCAGTGCCAGCGCGACCAGGGCAGCCGGTCGAGGCGGGCGGGCACGGACGTGGTGACGGTTCCGGTGGCGGGCACAGAGGCCGGCGACGACGATGCTGCTGTCATGGCTCCCTCTCCGTTGAGCGACCCCCACCCTTGTGCCCGGATGCGGGGCCGCCACGCTCGCCCGAACGAGGGCTAGGCTCCCAGGAGACGGGACACGGTGTAGATCAGCAACCCGGCGAGCGAGCCGACGACCGTGCCGTTGATGCGGATGAACTGCAGGTCGCGGCCGATGTTCGCCTCGATCTTCTTCGTGGTGTGCTCGGCGTCCCAGCTCGCCACGGTGTCCGTGATCAGGGAGGTGATCTCCCCCCGGTACGTCGTCACGACGTGCACCGCGGCGCCCTCCACCCAGCTGTCGACCTTGTTCTGCACCTTGGGCTCGCTCGCCATCCGCGCCCCGAGCGACAGCAGCGACGCCCGCACCCGCAGCCGCAGCTCGCTGCGCTCGTCCTCCGCCGCCGCGACGATCATGGAGCGTACGGCCGTCCAGGCGGACGCGATCAGGTCCTGCACCTCGCCGCGGCCCAGGACCTCGCCCTTGAGCCGCTCCACGCGCGCCCGGGTGTCGGTGTCGGACTGCAGGTCGGAGGCGAAGTCGGACAGGAAGCGGTCGAGGGCGCCGCGCGCGGGGTGGGAGGGCATGTCGCGCATCTCGGCGCAGAAGCGCAGCAGTTCCTTGTAGACGCGCTCGCCGACCTTGCGGTCCACGAAACGCGGGGTCCAGCCGGGGGCGCCGCCCTGGACGGCGTCCATCACGGAGTCGGCGTGCAGGACGAGCCAGTCGTGCGCGCGGGTGACGACGAGGTCGACGACGCGTTTGTGGCCGCCGTCGGCGACGACCTTCTCCAGCATCTTGCCGATGCCGGGCGCGATCTCCTGGGCGTTCGCGCGCCGGGTGATGGCCTCGCCGACCACCGCCTGGACGTCGGAGTCGCGCAGGACGGTGAGCGCGCCGCGCAGGGCGGTGGCCAGCTCCGCGGTGACCCGGTCGGCGTTCTGCGGCTCGGCGAGCCACGCGCCGAGGCGGCTGCCGATGCCGACGGCGCGCAGCCGCTGCCGTACGACGGCCTCGGAGAGGAAGTTCTCGCCGACGAACTCGCCCAGCGAGACGCCGAGCTGGTCCTTCTTCGTGGGGATGATCGCGGTGTGCGGGATGGGCAGCCCCAGCGGGCGGCGGAACAGGGCGGTGACCGCGAACCAGTCGGCGAGCGCGCCGACCATCCCGGCCTCGGCCGCCGCGGCGACGTACCCCGCCCAGGGGCCGGCGCCGGCGTTCGCGGCCCACTTGGCCAGGACGTACACCAGCGCCACGAACAGCAGCAGGCCGGTCGCCGTCAGTTTCATCCGGCGTACGCCGCGCTGCTTCTCCTCGTCGGCGGGGCTGAAGGTCGTCATCGCGCGGACGGCGGTGGCGACGGCGGGGCGTCCCGCCGGCCCGCCGGGCCCCTCCGGATTCGTACGGTCCATCCACTCCACCCGTTCCCGGTCCCCCACGGTGACATTGTCCTTCCTGACGGACTCCCGGGCCGCGCCGGTAGTTCCCCGTGTCGACAGTTCCCCGTGCCGGCGGTTCCCGCGCGCCGGTGGTCCCGCGTCCGTGGTTCCCGGTCAGTGGTTCCCGCGTCGGCGGCTCCCGTGCCATGGCTCATCATGGAGTGATCATTCGTGGGGCGACCGGTCATGAGTGGTGGCCCCATTGCCCGCGAGGAGAACCGCACCCGCATGACCAGGCGTCATCACGGTTATGCCCTGCTCGCCACGATCCTCTGTCTGATCGTGGCCGCCGCGGCCGGCATCCACGCCGACCGCTCCGACGACGGTACGGCCGTCCGGCGTACGGCCGCGGGCCCCCGCCCGTCGCACCGGCCGGCCGCGCCCGCGTCCACCGCGACCTGGGTCGGGTCCTGGGCCGCCTCCCCGGCCGCCGCCGAGCCCGGCACCGAGACGGCGGGCCTCACCGACCGCACGGTGCGCAACGTCGTGCACACGAGCGTCGGCGGTACGAGTGCCCGGATCACGCTGTCCAATCTCTACGGGCGCGGCCCGCTGACCGTCGCCCACGCCACCCTCGCCCTCGCCGCCGGGGACGGGCCCGCGGCGGTGCCGGGCACGCTGCGGCGGCTAACCTTCGACGGGGACGGCGAGGTCGTCGTGCCGCCGGGGCAGCAGGTCACCAGCGACCCCGTGCGCATCGCCGTGCCGGCGGACGCGGACGTACTGGTGACGACGTACTCCCCCGCCGAGCCCGGACCCGTCACCGTCCACCCGCACGCGCGGCAGGTCTCGTACGCCGCGCGCGGCGACCGGGCGGGCGACGAGAGCGGAACGCCGTTCACCGGGCGCACCGGGTCCTGGCGGTACCTGACGGCGCTGGACGTCCTCAGCGCGGAGGCCGCCGGGACCCTCGTCGCGTTCGGAGACTCCCTCACCGACGGCATCACCTCCACCGTCGGCGCCAACCGCCGCTGGCCCGACGTGCTCGCCCGCCGACTGGCGGACGCCGGGCCGGACGCGCCCCGCTACGGCGTCGTCAACCACGGCATCAGCGGCAACCGCGTCCTCACCGACGGCCTCGGCCGCCCCGCCGACAACCCCAGCGGCCTGAACCGCTTCGCCCGAGACGTCCTCGGCGGCGCGAACGTCGAGGTCGTCGTCATCGCCCTCGGCGTCAACGACATCCTGCGCACCCCGTCCGTCACCGACCCCGAGCCGATCCTCGACGGCCTGCGCGAGCTGGTCGACCGCGCCCACGCCCGCGGCATCCGCGCCGTCGGGGCCACCCTGATGCCCTTCCACGGCCACCGCGGCTACACCGACGCCCGCGAGGCCGTGCGGCAGCGCGTCAACGCCGAGATCCGCGCGGGCCGCGTCTTCGACGCCGTGGCGGACTTCGACGAGGCGGTGCGCGACCCGTACGACCCGCGCCGCCTGCTCCCGCGCTACGACTCCGGCGACCATCTCCACCCGAGCGACGCGGGGTACGCGGCGATGGCGGCGGCCGTCGAGGCGGGGTCCCTGGAGGGGGCCACGTCGGCGCGGCTGTGAGGCACGACGGCCACGACCGCCCCCGCCTGGTCCGGGCCGGGCGACCCCCGCGGCGGGCGGGGGCGGTTTCCGCGCCCCGTCCCGGCCCGCCGCACGCGGGCGCCCTCCGGCAGCCGCGAAGGGCCGGGGCCGCCGTCGAGGGCCTCGGTCAGCCGTCGCCGGGCCGGCGGCGGGCGCGGCGCTCCCGGCGCTCCTCGCGGTGGTGGTTCATCAGGTCGCGGTGCCCCTCCAGCATGCGGTGGTGGGCGCTCTCGATGTTCTCGCGGAACTCCGCGTGGAGCTCGCGGCGGGCCGCCCTGCGGTCCCGCTTGTCCAGGCGGCGCTCCTCCTTCAGCCGGCGGCGCTCCGCCCGGGTCGGTTTGCGTTCGACGCCCACGCCGCCCCAGAAGGCGAACCCGGTGATGACCACCCGGGGCGCGCCCGGTTCCGCCGGGACGCCCTCCTCGCGGTGGTCGAAGCCGCCCATCACGCCGATCCCGCGCACCACGACCTCGACGCCGGGCGGCACGACGACGTTCACGCCGCCCATCACGGCGACGCAGTTGATCTGGACCTCCCGGTCGGCGAAGTACGCCTCGCGCAGGTCGATGTCGCCGCCGCCCCAGAAGGCGAAGCAGTTGAAGCGGCGCGGCACCGTCCAGTGGCCCTTGCGCTGGAAGCCGGACATCACCGCGACGCCCCACTCGGACGTCCCCTCCCCGCCGGTGATCCGGTCCGCCCAGCCGCCGTCGCCCCCGGGTTCCTGGATCAGGGAGACGGACGGTCCGGCCGGCAGGTCGCGGGTGATCGGCTCCAGCTCCCCGTAGGTGCGGGCCTTGTACGTGGCGTCCAGGCGGTCCTCGAACTCCGTCATGTCCAGCCGGCCCTCCGCGAGGGCGTCCCGCAGGACCTCGGCCACTCGCTCACGGTCGGCGTCGGAGGCGCGCAGCTCCGGGGCATCGTCGGTCATACGGTCAGCCTACGGATTCCCCCGGCCCGGCACTACGCCGTCGCCCGCCCCCGACCACCCCGCCGCCCGCCCTCCGGCCGCGCCGGCCCCTCGCCCGGTGCTACGCCGTCGCCCTCTCCTGGGCGTACATGCGCGCGATGACGGCCTCGATGTCCGGCTCCCGCACCGACAGGTCGACCAGCGGGTACTCCGCCGCGATCCGCGCCACCAGCGGCGCCGCCGACGCCGACGCCGGGAACGCCAGCCACTGACGCGGCCCCTCGACCCGCACGACCCGCGCGGGCGGCGGCACGTCGACGGGCGGCAGTTCGCGCTCCAGGTCGACCACGAGGGTGCGCTCGCTCTCGCCCGCCTGGTGCAGGCCGGCGAGCGGGCCGTCGTACATCAGCCGGCCGTGGTCGATGACCATCACGCGGGAGCACACCTGCTCGATGTCCTGGAGGTCGTGCGTGGTCAGCAGCACCGTCGTGCCGCGCTCGGCGTTCAGGTCGCGCAGGAACTCCCGCACCCTGGCCTTGGACACGACGTCCAGGCCGATGGTCGGCTCGTCCAGGTACAGCACCTCGGGGTCGTGCAGCAGCGCCGCCGCGATGTCGCCGCGCATCCGCTGGCCGAGCGAGAGCTGACGGACCGGGACGTCCAGCAGGCCGCCCAGTTCGAGGAGTTCCACGCAGCGGTCGAGGTTCTCGCGGTAACGGGCCCCGGGGATGCGGTACATGCGGTGCACCAGGCGGTACGAGTCGATCAGCGGCAGGTCCCACCACAGGGTGGTGCGCTGCCCGAACACCACGCCGATCCGGTGCGCCAGGCGGGCCCGCTCCCGCGACGGGTCGATGCCGGCGACCCGCAGCCGGCCGCCGCTCGGGGTGAGGATGCCCGTCAGCATCTTGATCGTGGTCGACTTGCCGGCGCCGTTCGGGCCGATGTAGCCGACCATCTCGCCGCGCGCCACGGAGAAGGAGAGCGAGTCGACCGCCCGCACCTGCTGCCGCTCCCGCCGCAGGAAGCCCGCCTTCCTCCGAACGTCGAACACCTTCTCGACGGCGTCCAGTTCGATGAACGCGCCGCCGCCCCTCCCGGCCCCACCCGATCCGCCGGCGCCGCCGACCCCGTCGATCCCGCTGTCCGTCATGACCGCCCTAACTCCCCGTGCTCCGGTACGAACGAAGGCCCGCCCGCCACGCCGCCCCGGCGAGCGCACCACACCCCACCGCCACCAGAGGCGGCGCGAACGCCACCCACTCCGGCAGCCACAGCGGATACGGCCGCCCCAGCACATACGCGGCCGGCACCCAGTTGACGAAGGCCAGCGGCAGCACGAACGTCACCCCGCGCACCAGCTCCCTGCCGAACACCGTCGGCGGATACTGGAGCATCGTCGTGCCCCCGTACGTGAACGCGTTCTGCACCTCCGACGCGTCCTGCGCCACGAACTGGAACGCCGCCCCCGCCACGAACACCGCGCAGAAGATCCCGCACCCGCTCACCACCATCACCGGCATCAGCAGCACCTTCGCCGGCGTCCAGTCCACGTCCAGCGAAGCCAGCGCATACCCCAGCACCAGCGACGCCTGCACGATCCGGCCCAGCCGGCGCAGCGCGAACCGGTCCGCGCACACCTGCGCCAGCACCGGCGCCGGACGCACCAGCAGCGTGTCCAGCGTGCCGTCGCGCACCCGCCGCCCCAGCCGCTCCGCCGACCCGATCGCCAGATCCGCGAACCCGAACGCCAGATTGGTCAGCCCGTACAGGAACGCGATCTCGGGCAGCGAGTAGCCGCCGAGCGCGTCCACACGGGAGAACATCAGCAGGATCGCCACGAAGTCCAGCCCCGTCGCCAGGAAGTTGCCCAGCGTCGTCATGGCGAAGGAAGCCCGGTACGCCATGGTGGAACGGACCCACATCCCGGCGATCAGCCGGTACGCCCGCAGCCCCTCCCCCACCCGGGTCACGTCAGCCACCCTGCACCACCACCCGCCGCGTCGCCGCCGACTGCACCAGCCGCCCCGCCCCCAGCAGCGCCACCGCCCACGCCCCCTGGAACGCGAACGTGCCCCACACATCGGCCCGCCCCAGCAGCACATCCGCCGGCGCCTGCAGCAGCGACGCCCACGGCAGCGCCCGCACGACCTCCCCCAGCGGCCCCGGGAACAGGTTCAGCGGCAGCAGCATCCCCGAGCAGAAGAACCCGACCAGCATCCCCATCTGCGACACCCCCGTGCCGTCCAGCAGCCAGAACGCCGACAGCGCCATCAGGTACCGGATGCCGAAGCTCACCACCATCCCCAGCACCACCGCCACCAGCGCCGCCGCCCACGTCCCCGCCTCCGACGGCAACGCCACGTCGAACACCAGCGCACCGAACGCGAACGGCGCCACCCCGCGCCCCAGCAGCTGGAACATCGCCCGCCCCACGTCCGAGGCCAGCCACCACAACTGCAGGTCCGCCGGACGGTACAGGTCGATCGCCACGTCCCCCGTACGGATGCGCTCCATCAGCTCCGTCTCGAAACCCCCGCCCCCGATCGCGAGCGTCGACAGCAGCGCCTGCCCCAGCCACACATAGGTCACGGCCTGCGCCTGGTCGTACCCGCCGAGGCCCGGCCTCTCGTCCCACAGCGCCAGATAGGTGTAGACGAGGATCAGCCCGAACACGGTGTTCGTGAACACGCCCGCCGCCGTCGCCACCCGGTAGGTCGCGTACCGCCGGAAGCCGCCCACCGCGACCGACAGGTACAGCCGCCCCGCGCCCACACCGACCGCCTCCCGCACCGCCCGACACCGAAGCGCAGGAGCCTACTGGCCGCCGCCGACGGCACGCCACGCAATTTCCCGCCGGACGCGTGCCGCGATCAGGGAACGGATCGCTTGGTGCGAGAGTCTTCAACCAGGGGACGTACGGCAGGAAGACGTGAATCAGGAGTCCGTGCACGACATGAGCGACGAGCCGCAGCCGAAACCACAGCAGCCGGTGGTCCAGGGCCTCACGGGGCCCGGGAAGAAGCCCGGGCGGCCCCGGCGCACCGGCTGGCGCAGGATCATCCCCACCTGGCGCACCGTACTCGGCACCTTGATCATCGCCGGCATGCTGCTCGTCGGCGGCTTCGTCCTCGGCTACTCCCTGGTCCACATCCCGCCGGCCAACGCGCTCGCCGTCCAGCAGAGCAACGTCTACCTCTACGCCGACGGCTCCCAGCTCGCCCGCGACGGCGAGGTCAACCGCGAGAACGTCCGGCTCGCACAGGTCTCCAAGGCCGCCCAGCACGCCGTACTCGCCGCCGAGGACCGCGACTTCTACACCGAGTCCGCCGTCGACCCCAAGGCCATGGTGCGCGCCGCCTGGAACACCGCCACCGGCAAGGGCCGCCAGTCCGGGTCCACCATCACCCAGCAGTACGTGAAGAACTACTACCTCGCCCAGGAACAGACCCTCACCCGCAAGGCGAAGGAGTTCTTCATCGCGATCAAACTCGACCGCGAGAAGAGCAAGGCCGACATCCTCGAGGGCTACCTCAACACCAGCTACTTCGGCCGCAACGCCTACGGCATCCAGGCCGCCGCGCAGGCCTACTACGGCATCGACGCCAAGGACCTCGACGCCGCACGCGGCGCCTACCTCGCCGCCCTGCTCAACGCGCCCAGCGAGTACGACGTCGTCGCCCACCCCCAGAACCGGCGCGCCGCCGAGGCCCGCTGGCGCTACGTGCTCGACGGCATGGTCAAGGAAGGCTGGCTCGGCAGCGCCGAGCGGGCCGGCCTCGACTTCCCCATGCCGAAGGAGGCCACCGTCTCCACCGGCCTGTCCGGGCAGCGCGGCTACCTCGTGGACGCCGTCCAGGAATACCTGACCGGGCACGGCGTCGTCAGCGAGGAGGAACTCGAAGCGGGCGGCTACCGGATCACCACCACCCTGGAGAAGCCCAAGCAGGACGCCTTCGTGAAGGCCGTCAACGACAAACTCGTCTCCCGCCTCGACGAGAGCCGCAAGGTCGACACGTACGTCCGCGCGGGCGGCGCCTCCGTCGACCCCAGGACCGGCAGGGTCGTCGCGATGTACGGCGGCATCGACTACGTCAAGCAGTACACCAACGGCGCCACCCGACGGGACTTCCAGGTCGGCTCCACCTTCAAGCCCTTCGTCCTCACCGCCGCCGTCCACCACGACTCCACCACCCAGGACGGCCGCGTCATCACCCCCGACACCGTCTACGACGGCACCAGCGAACGCCCCGTCGAAGGCTGGACCGGCTCGTACGCCCCCGAGAACGAGGACCAGGTCTCCTACGGCGACATCAGCGTCCGCGAGGCCACCGACAAGTCCGTCAACTCCGTCTACGCGCAGATGGCCGTCGACGTCGGCCCTCAGAAGGTCAAGGACACCGCCGTCGACCTCGGCCTCTCCCCCGACACCCCCAGCCTCCACGCCGGCCCCTCCGTCGCCCTCGGCACCGCCACCGCGAGCGCCCTGGACATGGCCGAGGCCTACGCCACCCTCGCCAACCACGGCGAACACGGCACCTACACCATGGTCGAGAAGATCACCAAGGACGGCGCAGAGATCCCCCTGCCCGAGCGCGGAACCCGGCAGGCGGTGACCCGGGAGGCCGCCGACACCACCACCGCCGTCCTGCGCAGCGTCGTCCGCAACGGCACCGGCACCGAGGCCCAGGCCGCCGGCCGCCCCGCGGCCGGCAAGACCGGCACCGCCGAGGAGGACACCGCCGCCTGGTTCGCCGGCTACACCCCCGACCTCGCCACGGTCGTCGCCGTCATGGGCCAGGACCCCGTGACCGCCGACCACAAGCCCCTCTACGGCGCCCTCGGCCTGCCCCGCGTCAACGGCGGCGGCCCGCCCGCACAGATCTGGGCCCAGTACACCCGCGAGGCACTGAAGGACACCCCCGCCACCGACTTCGACCTGCGCGTCCAGGACGGCCGCACCGACGAGTGGCAGATCCCCGACATCCCCGACGACACCGGCGCCCCCGAGCCCGAGGAACCCTCCGACGGCGGCGGCACGACCACGGGAGGCGACGACGACGGCGGCCGGACCGACAGCCCCACCACACCCGGCGGCGGCACCACGACCACCACGGGCGGCACGGCCACCGACGGCGGCGCCACCACCGGCGGACCCGTCACGGGCGGCGCCACCACGGACGGCGGCGCCACCACGGACGGCGGCGCCACGGCCGGCACCGACACCGGCGGCACCACGACGGGCGGCCTCCCCGGAGGCACGGCGGACGGCGGCACCACAACGGGCACGACCGGCACGACCACGGGGACAGGCCCTGGACCGGGGCCGGTGACAAGCCGCAGACAGTGATCCGCACAGGCCGACGGGACCGGCGACGAACGTCGCCGGTCCCGTCCTCTCCCGCTGCGGGGAACTACAGATACAACCCCGTCGAGTCCTCGGACCCCTCGAACCGGTCCGCGGCCACGGCGTGCAGATCGCGCTCGCGCATCAGCACGTACGCCACGCCCCGCACCTCCACCTCGGCACGGTCCTCCGGGTCGTACAGAACCCGGTCCCCGGGCTCCACCGTCCGCACGTTCTGCCCCACCGCCACGACCTCCGCCCACGCCAGCCGACGGCCCACGGCCGCCGTGGCGGGAATCAGAATGCCGCCGCCGGAACGCCGCTCACCCTCACTGGTGTCCTGCCGCACGAGCACACGGTCGTGCAACATCCGGATGGGCAGCTTGTCGGGATGGGTGCTGTCGTCGTTTCTGTTGGCGCTCACGCCTGTGAACCTACCTGCCTCGGCCGAATGCGTACGCGAGAGGGTCGCATCAGCGCCGACGCCGCCGGCCGCCGGCCACGAACAGGCCGACCACGCCCACGGCCACCAGCGCGACGGGCAGCACACGCGACATCCGGGGCGCGCCCTCCTCGTCCACGAACTGCGCCCGCACGTCCGTCAGCGCCCGGTTCACCTGGACGTACGCCCGGCCCAGCGTGTGGTCGATGTTCGAGGCCACCTTGGCCTTGGCGTCCCCGACGATCGTCTTCGGATGCACCCGCACCCCGATCTCGTCGAGCGTCTCGGCCAGCATCGCCCGGCGGCGCTTGATGTCCGCCTCGATCTGCGCCGGGGTTCTCGTGTCCGACGTGTCCGCCACGGTGGGGCCTCCGAAGTCAACCGATGCATGCTTCTTCCGGACAGTCTGTCAGTTCCCCGGCGGCCCGCACCGTGCACACCCCCGGTTACGCTGGTCCGATGAGCGAGCGACTCCAGCCCGGGGACGTGGCCCCCGACTTCACCCTGCCCGACGCCGACGGCAACGACGTCTCCCTGGCGGACCACCGGGGCCGCAAGGTCATCGTCTACTTCTACCCGGCCGCCCTGACACCGGGCTGCACCAAGCAGGCCTGCGACTTCACCGACAACCTCGACCTCCTGGCCGGCGCCGGCTACGACGTCCTCGGCATCTCCCCGGACACCCCCGAGAAGCTCGCGAAGTTCCGCGAGAAGGAGTCCCTCAAGGTCACCCTCCTGGCCGACCCGGACCACAAGGTCCTCGACGCGTACGGCGCGTACGGCGAGAAGAAGAACTACGGCCGCACCTACCTGGGCGTCATCCGCTCCACGATCGTGGTGGACGAGGAGGGCAAGGTCGAGCGTGCCCTGTACAACGTCCGCGCGACGGGGCACGTCGCCAAGATCATCAAGGATCTGGGCGTCTGACCGTCCTCGTCCTTCCGCGACTCCCAACGGCTCGCACCGGCATCTCCGGTACGGGCCGTTCCACTTTCCGTGCGTGACCGTCCGATAAACGGTTCGTTACTCCGTACGAGATCACGAACGGGTGGTCGAGAAACGGAGGGGTCTCGATGGGGGCCAGTGCGTACACCAGGGAGCGGCTGGAGGAGGCGGCTCGGGGGGCGCGGAATCTCTCGGAGGCGTTGGTGAGGTTGGGGGTGGATCCGAGGAGTTCGACCCGGAGATACGTCTGGGAGCGCATGAACAAACTCGGAGTGGATGTCTCCCACTTCGAGCCCGAAGTCAAGTGGAACCGAGAGGTGCTCCAGGCAGCCGTCTCGGCGTCGACGAACATGTGCGAGGTGCTGCGCCGCCTCGGACTCGAAGTCGTCGGCGGGCATCACACGCACATCAGCCGCCGGGTCAAGGCGTACGGGATCGACACGTCGCATTTCCGGTTTCCGTCCCAGCGGGGCAAGCCACGCAGCCCTCGCACTCCGGAGGGCCTCCTCGTCGAACAACCCATGGGCGAGGCCCGGCGCATTCCCAGCGACCGCCTCAGGTGGGCGATGGCGGCCATGGGGGTGCCGGAACGCTGCGCTTTCTGCGGCACGGACGCGTGGTGGCGCGGTCGGCCGCTTCCCCTGGAAGTCGACCACATCGACGGCAATTGGCGGGACAACCGCATCGGGAACCTGCGGCTGCTCTGCCCGAACTGCCACTCCACGACGGACAACTACCGCGGCCGGGGCAAGGGGCGCGGAAGCCGATGAGCCGCGGCGTGCGGTACACCCGCGAGCGACTGGCCAAGGCCGCCGAGCAATGCGCCAGCCTTGACGAAGTGATCGCCTTCTTCGGCACACGGCCCTACGGCTCACTCCGGCGATACCTCGTCAAGCGGTTCACCGACTTCGACATCGACATCTCGCACTTCCGATACCGCGGAAGGCTCACCAAGCAGCGCACACGCCCCACCAGCGACGCGCTGCGCATAGCGGTGGAGGGGTCCACGTCCATCGCCGAAGCCTTACGTCGCCTCGGCCGCCCGGACAATGTCAGCCAGCGTGCGATGTTGCGGGAGTGGATCACCGACGAGGGCCTCACGACCGACCATTTCCTGGGACGGGCGCAGCACCGCGGCAAAGCGCGCCCCCACCTCGCCAAGCAGCCCGAAGACATCCTCGTCAAGCACGACGGCAAAGGCCGCACGAAGTCCGCGCTGCTGCGTCGAGCCCTCCATGCGATCGGCGTACCGGAACGATGCGACGACTGCGGCATCGATCCCCAGTGGTTCGGCAAACCCATGACCCTCGAGGTGGATCACATCAACGGAGACTGGAGCGACGACCGGCGGGAGAACCTTAGGTTGCTGTGTCCGAACTGCCACGCGGTAACCAGTACCTGGTGCCGCGGAGGGCCCAGTAAAGTGGTCCGCAGCCAGGCGCCCGTACGCCAACGGCCGAGCGGCGATCTTTAGGTGGTCGTGTTTGTCGGTTCGAATCCGACCGGGCGCACGTGAGAAGGCGCCATCCCCGCGATGTTCAGGGGTGGCGCCTTCGGCGTGCTCAGCCCAGCAGCTCCCTGACCACCGGCACCAGCGCCCGGAACGCCTTCCCCCGGTGGCTGATCGCGTTCTTCTCCTGCGGCGTCAGTTCCGCGCACGTCCTCGTCTCGCCCTCCGGCTGGAGGATCGGGTCGTAGCCGAAGCCGCCCGTGCCGGCCGGGGTGTGGCGGAGGGTGCCGCTCAGGCGGCCCTCGACCACGCGTTCCGTGCCGTCGGGGAGGGCCAGGGCGGCGGCGCAGGCGAAGTGGGCGCCGCGGTGTTCGTCGGCGATGTCGGAGAGCTGGGCGAGGAGCAGGTCGAGGTTGGCCTGGTCGTCGCCGTGGCGGCCGGACCAGCGGGCGGAGAAGATGCCGGGGGCGCCGCCCAGGACGTCGACGCACAGGCCGGAGTCGTCGGCGACGGCGGGCAGGCCGGTGGCCCTGGCGAGGGCGTGGGCCTTGAGCAGGGCGTTCTCGGCGAAGGTGATGCCGGTTTCGCGGACGTCGGGGATCTCCGGGAAGGCGTCCGCGCCGACGAGGTCGTGGGTCAGGCCTGCGTCGGCGAGGATCGCCTTCAGTTCGGTGAGCTTGCCGGCGTTGCGGGTGGCGAGGATCAGGCGGGTCATGGGCACCAGTATCAGGGGGTGCAGACCTTCGTGAGTTCGCCGGCCGCGTCGGTGACGGGGCTGATGTCGGGGGTCTCGTCGCCGTTCTCGACGGCCGTGCGGACGTTGTTCACGGCCTGTTCGAGGTCCTGAACGGCCTTTTCGACGTCGGCGTTGTCGGTCTTGTCGCCGATTTCGCCGAGGTTCTTCTCGATGGCGTCGAGGGATTCCTGCAGTTGTGTCGGGTCGTTGGCGGCGGACTCGACGGCCTGCTGGAGGTCGGTGACGCTGTCGGCGATGGCGTCGGCGGTCTGGACGCAGTCGAGGGCCTTGTCGACGGCGGCGCAGCCGGTGGTGAGTCCGGCGGTGAGGGCGATCGCGGCCATGGTGGCGGCGACGGCTGCGGTGCGGCGACGGCTGCGGCTCGCGGCCATGGAACGGTTCCTCCCTGCTGGCCCGGGTGGGCCACTGTCGGCTGGCCGGGCGCGCGGGGTTGAGCCGTGCGCCCGTGGTTGTTCAGACGCTGTGGTGGGCGGCGTGGTTGCCACCGGCCGCCGCCCGTCCCGCGGTTTTCTAGAGTTCGAGTGCGGTGCGCTGGAGTGCGGCGAGTTCGGTGCAGCCGGTGACGGCGAGGTCGAGGAGTGCGTCGAGTTCCTGGCGGGCGAAGGGTTCGGCTTCGGCGGTGCCCTGGACTTCGACGAAGCGTCCGTCGCCGGTGCAGACGACGTTCATGTCGGTGTCGGCGCGTACGTCTTCCTCGTAGCAGAGGTCGAGGAGGGGGGTGCCGGCGACGATGCCGACGGAGACGGCGCTGACGGTTCCGGTGAGGGGCTTGCGGCCGGGCTTGATCAGTTTCTTGCCCTGGGCCCAGCCGATGGCGTCGGCGAGGGCGACGTAGGCGCCGGTGATGGCGGCGGTGCGGGTGCCGCCGTCGGCCTGGAGGACGTCGCAGTCGAGGACGACGGTGTTCTCGCCGAGGGCTTTGTAGTCGATGACGGCGCGCAGGGAGCGGCCGATGAGGCGGGAGATCTCGTGGGTGCGGCCGCCGATGCGGCCTTTGACGGCTTCGCGGTCGCCGCGGGTGTTGGTGGCGCGGGGGAGCATGGCGTATTCGGCGGTGACCCAGCCTTCGCCGCTGCCCTTGCGCCAGCGCGGCACGCCTTCGGTGACGGAGGCGGTGCACAGGACCTTGGTGTCGCCGAAGGAGACGAGGACGGAGCCTTCGGCGTGCTTGCTCCAGCCGCGTTCGATGGTGACGGGGCGGAGCTGTTGGGGGGTGCGGCCGTCGATTCGAGACATGGGGTGAGCCTAGTGGCATGCGGAAGGGGCCCTTCCCCGGCCGGTGGCGGGAATGGGCCCCTGGGTGGGCCGGTGGGGCTCACATCATGTCTTCGATGTCCGCGGCGATGGGGTCGGCGTCGGTGCCGATGACGACCTGGACGGCGCTGCCCATCTTGACGACGCCGTGGGCGCCGGCGTTCTTGAGGGCGGCGTCGTCGACCAGGGAGGCGTCGTTGACTTCGACGCGCAGCCGGGTGATGCAGCCCTCGATCTCCTCGATGTTGTCGATGCCACCGAGCCCGGCGACGATCTTCTCAGCCTTGCTGGCCATGTCCTTCTCCCTGGTGCGCGGTCGCTTTGTGGCAGTAACCCACAGTCGGCCCATCTTCGCGAGCGGCGGTCCGGTGGGTGCCGTGATGATGGCGCCACGGTGGCGGACCTCCGGCGACTGGTCTACACCACGGGGTGGACGGTCGCCAAACGTCGGGGAAGTGCGGGTTCCTCTTCCTTGCCGCGTCGTGCTACAACAGGTCTACACCAGTCTGGTGTAGACCATCTCCGCGTACTGCCCTCATGGGCGGCGCCTTGCCTCCCCCGGTCCTCGGCCGGGGGCACCCCCAGGAGGAAGTTGTGACCGACGCCGGCGCCGCTCCCGCGGCCGACGAGAAGAAGAGCCGGGGCTCCCGCGTGATGGCGCAGCTGCAGCGCATCGGCCGCAGCCTGATGCTGCCGGTGGCGGTGCTGCCGGCGGCGGCGCTGCTGGTTCGCTTCGGCAACGCGGACATGCTGGGCGACCCGGAGTACCCGGCCTTCCTGACGAAGATCGCGGGCTTCATGACGGCCGGCGGCAACGCCATTCTCGACAACATGGCGCTGCTGTTCGCGGTGGGCATCGCGATCGGCTTCGCGAAGAAGTCGGACGGTTCGACGGCCCTGTCGGCGGTGGTCGGCTACCTGGTCTTCAAGAGCGTGCTGGGCACCTTCACCGACGGCAATCTGCCCAAGAAGGAAGCCATAGTCGACGGCAAGATCGTCATGGTGGAGCAGGCGGTGGACGCCAAGGTCCTCGGCGGCGTCGTCATGGGCCTGGTCGTCGCCCTGCTCTACCAGCGTTTCCACCGCACCAAGCTGCCCGGCTGGGCGGGCTTCTTCGGCGGCCGTCGCCTGGTCCCGATCCTGTCGGCCTTCGCGGGTCTGGTCATCGGCATCGTCTTCGGTTACATCTGGCCGGTTCTCGGCGCGGGTCTGCACAACTTCGGCGAGTGGCTGGTCGGCTCGGGCGCGGTGGGCGCCGGCATCTTCGGTGTGGCCAACCGTGCGCTGATCCCGGTCGGCATGCACCACCTGCTGAACTCCTTCCCGTGGTTCCAGGCGGGCGAGTACGAGGGCAAGAGCGGCGACATCGCCCGCTTCCTGGCCGGCGACCCGACGGCGGGCCAGTTCATGACCGGCTTC
Source organism: Streptomyces sp. NPDC006610 (assembly GCF_040611575.1). Taxonomy (NCBI): domain Bacteria; kingdom Bacillati; phylum Actinomycetota; class Actinomycetes; order Kitasatosporales; family Streptomycetaceae; genus Streptomyces; species Streptomyces sp. NPDC006610. Next base: position 140,436 of record NZ_JBEXOP010000003.1, on the reverse strand, counting down.
TTCCCGATCATGATGTTCGCGCTGCCCGCCGCCTGCCTGGCGATCGTGCACTGCGCCCGCCCCGAGCGCCGCAAGGTCGTCGGCGGCATGATGTTCTCCCTGGCGCTGACCTCGTTCCTCACCGGCGTGACCGAGCCGATCGAGTTCACGTTCATGTTCATCGCGCCGGTGCTCTACGCCGTTCACGCCGTCCTCACCGGCGTCTCGATGGCGCTGACCTGGGCGCTGGGCATGAAGGACGGCTTCGGCTTCTCGGCCGGTGCGATCGACTTCGTCCTGAACCTGGGCATCGCGACCAACCCGTGGGGCCTGGCCCTGGTCGGCGTCGGCTTCGGTGCGGTGTACTACGTGGTCTTCCGCTTCGCGATCACGAAGTTCAACCTGCCGACGCCGGGCCGCGAGTCCGACGAGGAACTGGCCGAGCTGCAGAAGGCGGAGGCCAAGTAGCGGCGGGCCGGAACATGCGTGCCGAGGGCCCCGGATCGGACGGATCCGGGGCCCTCGGCCTGTCCGCGGCTAGATGTCGTACGACCGTCCCGGCGCCGCCAGCTCGACCGGCCCGCGGTACACCGCGCGGGCGTCGGCGAGGTTCACCTCGGGGTCGGTCCACGGGGGGATGTGGGTGAGGAGCAGGCGGCGGGCGCCCGCCCGGGTCGCCGTCTCTCCCGCCTCGCGGCCGTTGAGGTGGAGGTCGGGGATGTCCTCCTTGCCGTGCGTGAAGGCGGCCTCGCACAGGAACAGGTCGGCGTCCCGGGCGAGTTCGTCGAGGGCCGCGCTGACGCCGGTGTCGCCGGAGTAGGTCAGGGTCCGTCCGCCGTGCTCGACGCGGATGCCGTACGCCTCCACGGGATGGGCGACCCGCTCGGTGTGCACCGTGAAGGGGCCGATGTCGAAGGTGGACGGCTTGACCGTGTGGAAGTCGAAGACCTCGCTCATCGAGGAGGCCGAGGGCGTGTCGGCGTACGCGGTGGTCAGGCGGTGTTCGGTGCCCTCGGGGCCGTAGACCGGGAGGGGGGCGCAGCGCCCGCCGTCGTGCCGGTAGTAGCGCGCCACGAAGTAGGCGCACATGTCGATGCAGTGGTCGGCGTGCAGGTGGCTGAGGAAGATCGCGTCGAGGTCGTAGAGACCGCAGTGGCGCTGCAGCTCGCCCAGGGCGCCGTTGCCCATGTCGAGGAGCAGCCGGAAGCCGTCGGCCTCTACGAGGTAGCTCGAGCAGGCCGATTCCGCGGACGGGAACGACCCCGAGCAGCCGACGACGGTGAGCTTCATGAAGCAGAAACCTCCGCTGGCGGATGTGAGAAGACGGGGGTCGTGCGGTCCGTCGAGCGTAAGGCGCGCAGCCTCCGGTCGCTCCTCCGCCAGGGGGCGTTGTGGGCGAACTCACCTGTGCTGTCACCGGTTCGGCTGGCTGCGGGGCGTGTGGGGCGCACGGGAGGGCGCGGGGCGGGCTGTGCGCCGGTACGGTCGTCGTATGGACACGTCCTGGTGGCCGGCGGTGGCGGCGGTGGTGCTGCTCGCGGTGGCCGCCGTGCTCGCGGGCGGCTGGAGGCGGCGTCCGGCGGGGCGGCGGACCCGGCCGCCGGGGCGGGCGGAGGGGCCGGCGGGGCGGCCGCGGGCGGCGGAGATCTGGTGGGCGAACGTGCCCTACGAGGACGGTCCGGGGGCGAAGGACCGGCCGTGTCTGGTGCTGGCGGTGCGCGGGCGGCGGGCCACGGTCGCGAAGATCACCAGTAGGTACCGGGACGAGCGGTGCGGGGTGATCCCGTTGCCGCCGGGGTCGGTCGGGGACGCGCGGGGGCGGGCGAGCTTCCTGGAGACGGACGAGCTGCGGGAAGTGCCGGTGGGCGACTTCCGGCGCCGGGTCGGGGTGGTGGACCCGGTCCTGTGGGACCAGGTCCGCCACCTCACGACGTAGCGCTCACGCCCACAGCTGGCCCTGGAGGACCTCGATGGCCTCTTCGGTGGTGGCGGCGGTGTAGACGCCGGTGGAGAGGTACTTCCAGCCGCCGTCGGCGACGACGAACACGATGTCCGCGCTCTCGCCGGCCTTGACGGCCTTGTTGCCGACGCCGATCGCGGCGTGCAGCGCGGCGCCGGTGGAGACGCCCGCGAAGATGCCCTCCTGCTGGAGCAGCTCGCGGGTGCGGGTGACGGCGTCGGCGGAGCCGACGGAGAAGCGGGTGGTGAGGACGGAGGCGTCGTACAGCTCGGGGACGAAGCCCTCGTCGAGGTTGCGCAGGCCGTAGACGAGGTCGTCGTAACGCGGTTCGGCGGCGACGATCCTCACGTCCGGCTTGTGCTCGCGCAGGTAGCGGCCGACGCCCATGAGGGTGCCGGTGGTGCCGAGGCCGGCGACGAAGTGGGTGACGGACGGCAGGTCGGCGAGGATCTCCGGGCCGGTCGTGGCGTAGTGGGCGCCGGCGTTGTCCGGGTTGCCGTACTGGTAGAGCATCACCCAGTCGGGGTGCTCGGCGGCGAGTTCCTTGGCGACGCGGACGGCGGTGTTGGAGCCGCCGGCGGCCGGGCTGGAGATGATCTCGGCGCCCCACATGCCGAGCAGGTCCCGCCGTTCCTGGGAGGTGTTCTCGGGCATGACGCACACCATGCGGTAGCCCTTGAGCTTGGCCGCCATGGCGAGGGAGATGCCGGTGTTGCCGGAGGTGGGCTCCAGGATGGTGCAGCCGGGGGTGAGCCGGCCGTCCTTCTCCGCCTGCTCGATCATGTGCAGGGCGGGGCGGTCCTTGACGGAGCCGGTCGGGTTGCGGTCCTCCAGCTTGGCCCAGATCCGGACGTCGGCGGACGGCGACAGCCGCGGCAGGCGCACCAGGGGGGTGTTGCCCACCGCGGCCAGCGGGGAGTCGTATCGCATCGCCGTCAGGCCATGCCGCCGGCCACGGCCGGCAGGATCGTGACGTTGTCGCCGTCGGTGAGCTTGGTGTTGATGCCCTCGAGGAAGCGGACGTCCTCGTCGTTGAGGTAGACGTTGACGAAGCGGCGCAGCTGGTCGCCGTCCACGATGCGGGCCTGGATGCCCGAGTGGCGGGTCTCGAGGTCGGCGAACAGCTCGGCGAGGGTCTCCCCGGCGCCCTCGACGGCCTTCTGGCCGTCGGTGTACTGGCGGAGGATGGTGGGGATGCGGACCTCGATGGCCATGGCTCAGGGCTCCTGTCGGGAGAAGTCAGGTCGATAAGGCGCGCGGCGGCGCAGATACAGCAGGTCGTGCGTATGAGGGCGCCGCGGCTCACGGCCGTGCGGCGGCAGGGTCCGGCGTCAACAGATGGCGCTGGCGAGCCTGCACAGATCGACGTGCAGCCGCGCCACGAGCAGCGTGCCCGGCGTCTTTTCGCTCACGTCGTGGAAAACCATGGGCTCATCGTATCGATTCCCGGTCCGGCTCCTGGAATGTGATCCCATCCTTCGGACAGATTTCATCCGAAGTACGAGATCGCTGCGACAAGGGCGTGAGTTCGGCGGCGGCGGTCGGGCGCGGTCAGTAGCTCTCGACCACCTTGACCTCCTCTTCCGTGACCTCTCCCTCGACGATCCGGAACGAACGGAACTGGAACGGGCCGGCCTCGTCGGTGTCCGCGGTGGAGACGAGGACGTAGTGCGCGCCGGGCTCGTTGGCGTAGGAGATGTCGGTGCGGGAGGGGTAGGCCTCGGTCGCGGTGTGCGAGTGGTAGATGATCACCGGCTCCTCGTCGCGGTCGTCCATCTCGCGGTAGAGCTTGAGGAGATCGCCCGAGTCGAACTCGTAGAAGGTGGGCGAGCGGGCGGCGTTGAGCATGGGGATGAAGCGCTCGGGGCGTCCCGAGCCCACCGGTCCGGCCACCACGCCGCACGCCTCGTCGGGGTGGTCCGCGCGGGCGTGGGCGACGATCTGGTCGAACAGCACCTGGGTGATGGTCAGCATGGTGGTCAGGATAAGCGGACGGGCCGCCCTGTACCGAGGGCTGGTACGGGGCGGCCCGCATGCCGGACGCGGTGCCGTCGACCGGCGACTTCGCCGAGGGCTCGGCGGTCGGTCGCCGGCGGCTCGGCGGTCGCCGGTCGAGGGCTCGACGGCCGCCCGCCGGCGGCTCCCGGCGGCTCGTCAGCCGAGCGGGCCGGGCTGCTCCGGGGTGCGGCGTTCGGCGATCCGCGGGTTGCGGACCTTGAGGACGGACCAGCCGATCCACAGGGCGACGGCCCAGCCGGCCATCACGATCAGGCTGACGCGGGCGTCGGCGTCGCAGACGATGATGCCGGTCACGAAGATCAGGAACGCGATGGCGATGTACGAGCAGACCGCGCCGCCCGGCGCCGGGAAGGAGGAGGCCGGCAGCCGGCCCGCCTCGACCGCGCGGCGGTACAGGACGTGGCTGACCAGGATCATCAGCCAGGTCCAGATGCCGGCGGCGACGGCGACGGAGGTGACGTAGCCGAACGCCTTCTCCGGGACGACGTAGTTGAGCACCACGCCGATGCCCATGAACAGCACCGAGACGGTGATGCCGAGGGCGGGGGTGCGGGTGGCGGAGAGCTTGGTGAAGACGCGCGGGGCCTCGCCGTTGTCGGCCAGGGTGCGCAGCATGCGGCCCGTGGAGTACATGCCGGAGTTGCACGACGACAGGGCGGCGGTGAGGACCACGAAGTTGACGATGCCGGCGCCGGCCGGGATGCCGATCTGGGCGAAGGCGGCGACGAAGGGGCTCACGCCGGGTGCGAACTCGGTCCACTTCACCACGCAGAGGATGACGGTGAGGGCGCCGACGTAGAAGAGGGCGATCCGCCAGGGCAGGGTGTTGATGGCCTTGGGGAGGGTCTTCTCGGGGTCCTCGGACTCGCCGGCGGTGACGCCGACCAGCTCGACGGCGAGGTAGGCGAACATGACGCCCTGGAGGGTCATCAGGGAGGAGCCGACGCCCTTGGGGAAGAAGCCGTCGAAGGCCCAGAGGTTGGAGACGGCGGCGGTGTCGCCGGCCGCGCTGAAACCGAAGGTGAGCACGCCGAGGCCGATGACGATCATGCCCATCAGGGCGGTGACCTTGACCATCGAGAACCAGAACTCGATCTCGCCGAACAGCTTGACGGAGATCAGGTTGGCGGCGAAGAGGATCACCAGGAAGACCAGTGCCGTGACCCACTGGGGGACGGCCGGCCACCAGTAGTTGACGTAGATCGCGGCGGCCGTCAGCTCGGCCATGCCGGTGACGACCCACATCAGCCAGTACGTCCAGCCGGTGAAGTAGCCGAAGAACGGGCCGAGGAACTCGCGGGAGTACTCGGCGAACGAGCCCGACACGGGGCGGTAGAGCAGCAGCTCGCCCAGGGCCCGCATGATGAAGAAGATGATCACGCCGGCGAGGGCGTACATCAGGATCAGACTGGGCCCGGCCTTGGCGATGTTCGCCCCGGCGCCCAGGAAGAGGCCGACGCCGATGGCGCCGCCGATGGCGATCATCTGGACCTGGCGGCTGCCGAGTCCGCGTTCGTAGCCCTCTTCCGAGGTGTGCTGGTTGTCGACCTTCACGGAGGCCATGCAGTGCGCCTTTCTCCATCCCGCCCCGCGGCCTCTCGTCGGCCTCGGACCGGGTCACGATCCCCCCGGATGTTCTGGAGCTGTTGCCTGGCCGACGGTCGTCGGCTCGGTGGCGCACCCGGCGGGACATGGGTGGTGTCGCCGGGCGGTCGTGAAGATTTATCACGGCGGCGGCAGCCGGTATCCGAGGCGCGTGTGGCGCACGGCACAGGAAAAAGGGGCAAAGCGCACCCGAGGGGTGCAAGGGCGGCCGGAGCGTTGACGGGATCGTTATCCGGATTTGAGCGTCCGCTGAGCGAACAGCCTGCCCGGAGATGTCACGTCATGTCAGGGCATGAGCGTCGTGACCAGGGTCTCCTGGAGGCCGCCGAGCCAGAGATAGGCCATCACCATCGGCTTGCGCGGGTCCTCGTCCGGCAGCCGGTAGAGCAGGTCGGTGTCGTCCTCGTCGGTGATCTCCAGCCGGGCGGCGATGGCCAGGCGCAGGTCGTTGAGGGCGCCGAGCCACTGCCGGGACTGGTCCGGGGAGAGCTGGAGAACGGCGCCGCCGTCCTCGCCGGGAGCCAGGGCGTCCAGGGTGCGGATGACCGCGAGGGCGTTGTCCCGCTTGCCGGCGCGCAGGTCGTTCTCGGTGTAGCGGCGGAACTCGGCGGAGTACGCCTTGCGCTCCTCGGCGTCCACGGCGGAGTCGGGCGTGCGCTCGGGGTCGGTGTAGGCGTCGGGGAAGAGGCGGCGCAGCACCGGGTCGGAGGGGGGCTCGCTGGGGCCCTCGGAGAACAGTTCGGCGAGCGGGTCGGCGTCGGCGTCCTCGGCGGGGCCGGGACCGATGAGCTCCAGGAGCTGCAGGGCGAGGGAGCGGATGATGGAGATCTCGACCTCGTCGAGCGCGACGGCCGCGCCGCCGCCGGGGAGCGGTTCGAAGGTTCCTGGCATGGCGGCGTTCGCTACTTCCGGTCCTGCTGGAGGGTGGCCCACAGTCCGTAGCCGTGCATGGCCTGCACGTCGCGTTCCATCTCCTCGCGACTGCCGCTGGAGACGACCGCCCGGCCCTTGTGGTGGACGTCGAGCATGAGCTTGGTGGCCTTGTCCTTGGAGTAGCCGAAGTACGTCTGGAAGACGTACGTCACGTAGCTCATGAGGTTGACCGGGTCGTTGTGGACGATCGTGACCCAGGGGACGTCCGGCTCGGGAACGGCAGAGACCTCCTCCGCCGACTCGGTGCGTTCGATCTCGATGGGAGCGGCTGACGTCACCTCTCCATGCTGCCATGCCCGCCACAAATCGTCACACTGACGAGAATGGGGTATCCTTCTTGCCATGAACACAGCGGACCTTGGGCTGCCGGTGGAAGTCCCCTCGACGGCTCTTTTCACGGACCAGTACGAGTTGACGATGCTCCAGGCCGCCCTGAAGGCGGGCACCGCCGGGCGGCGCAGCGTTTTCGAGGTCTTCACCCGGCGGCTGCCGGAGGGGCGCCGGTACGGCGTGGTGGCGGGCACCGGGCGGGTGCTGGACGCCGTGGAGAACTTCCGCTTCGACGCGGACGTCCTCGGCTTCCTGGGCGAGCGGGGCATCGTCGGCCCCGAGACCCTGGAGTGGCTGGCCGGATACCGGTTCACCGGCGACATCTGGGGCTATCCGGAGGGCGAGGTGTACTTCCCGGGCTCGCCGGTGCTGCGGGTGGAGGGCAGCTTCGCGGAGTGCGTGCTGCTGGAGACGGTGATCCTGTCGATCCTCAACCACGACTCGGCGATCGCCGCCGCCGCGTCCCGGATGTCGTCGGCGGCCGGGGACCGCCCGCTGATCGAGATGGGCGCCCGGCGCACCCACGAGCTGGCCGCGGTGGCCGCCGCCCGCGCCGCCTACGTCGGCGGCTTCTCCTCGACCTCGGACCTGGCGGCCGGTTTCCGCTACGGCATCCCGACGGTCGGCACCTCCGCCCACGCCTTCACCCTCCTGCACGACCGCGAGCGGGACGCCTTCCGGGCACAGGTCAACACCATGGGCCGGGGCACCACCCTCCTGGTGGACACCTACGACGTCACCGAGGCCGTCCGCACGGCCGTGGAGGTGGCCGGTCCCGGGCTCGGCGCGGTGCGGATCGACTCCGGCGACCTGCTGCTGGTCGCGCACCGGGTGCGCCGGCAGCTGGACGAGCTGGGCGCCACGGACACGCGGATCATCGTCACCTCGGACCTGGACGAGTACGCCATCGCCTCGCTGGCGGCGGCGCCCGTGGACGCCTACGGGGTCGGCACCCAGCTGGTCACCGGCTCCGGGCACCCCACCAGCTCGATGGTCTACAAGCTGGTCGCCCGCGCCGCCTCCGCCGACCCGGACGCGCCCCTGGTGCCGGTGGCCAAGAAGTCCACGGGCGGCAAGAGCTCCCTCGGCGGCCGCAAGTGGGCCGCGCGCCGCCCCGACGAGCAGGGCGTCGCCGAGGCCGAGGTCGTCGGCACCGGCCCGGTCCCGGCGCATCTCGTCGACCACCTGCTCCAGGTGCAGCTGGTCAAGGGGGGCGAGGTCCTCACGCGCGAGCCCCTGGACGCACCCCGCGACCGCCACATCGCCGCCCGAGCCGCCCTGCCCCTGTCCGCCACGCAGCTCTCCCGCGGGGAGCCGGTCCTGCCCACGGAACATGTGCACGGCGAGTAGACGGGGTACCCGGACATCCGGCGCGCCGCCCCTGCGCGGCCGGATGCTTCCGGAGAGCCCCTCCCGTACCACCCGCGCAGTCTCTAGGCTCGGGAGTCCAGACCCCGGCCCCCGTACCCCGCCCACCGCAATCCTCAGCCGAAGGACACCGACCATGCGCCGCGCCTTGATCGTCGTTGACGTGCAGAACGACTTCTGCGAGGGGGGCAGCCTCCCGGTGGCCGGCGGGGCCGACGTGGCCGCCGCGATCACCGAGCTGATCGGGCAGGCCCCCGCCGGCTACCGCCATGTCGTGGCCACCCGCGACCACCACATCGCCCCCGGCGGCCACTTCGCCGACAACCCCGACTTCCTCCACTCCTGGCCCGCGCACTGCGTCGCGGGCACCGAGGGCGTCGGATTCCACCCGAACTTCGCCCCGGCGATCGCCTCCGGCGCCGTCGAGGCCGTCTTCGACAAGGGCGCCTACGCCGCCGCCTACAGCGGCTTCGAGGGCACCGACGAGAACGGCGTCGCCCTCGCCGACTGGCTGCGCGAGCGCAGCGTCGACGAGGTGGACGTCGTCGGCATCGCCACCGACCACTGCGTACGGGCCACCGCCCTGGACGCCGCCCGCGAGGGCTTCCGCACCCACGTCCTGCTCGACCTGACCGCGGGCGTGGCCCCGGACACCACCGAGCGGGCTCTGGAGGAACTGCGCGCGGCGGGCGTGGAACTGACGGGGAAGCCGGTGGTCAGCCGGGGAGCCGCTCAGTAGCCGGGGGCCGGGGGCTCACGCCGACGCCGCCGGCCTGCGCAGGAGGGCGCGGATCGGGTGCCAGAGTTCGGTGATCGTCACCCCGGTCTGCGGGGCCGTGCGCCATATGAGGCCGTCGGGGTGGTGCAGGACCGCCGTGATCTCGTCCGGGGTCGGCGGGGCCGCGTTGCCCCGCAGGTAGACCGCGCGCAGTCCCAGGTTGCGCAGCCTGGTCAGGGCGCGCGCCCGGTTCTGGGCGTGGACGAGGACCCGGACGCCGGCCGGACCTCCGGCGGCGGGGCTGGGCAGGTTCAGCGCCACCACCACCGATCCGTTCGGCAGCTTGCAGAAACCTCCTGCGGCCATGCGCGTCATACCCCCGTGCGTGTCGGTGTCAATAAGAGAGCCACAGCACGCACCTAAACACGATCGGCGGCAACCCGCCAAGGGGTTGCCGCCGATACGCGTCTGACCTGCGGATATACCGGTTACCGCAGGGCGGGGCCGACCTCGAGCGAGATCGTCGAGCCGTTCAGGGCCTCCTTGACGATCCTGATCTTGGTGTTGGTGTCAGTGATCTTGACACCGGCCCGCGGGTTCGTCTCGTCGTAGTAGTCGTTCAGGTGGTCGTTGAAGACCGGAACGCCCTTCGACGACGGGATGGTGGTGGGCACGCCCGCCTTGTGCAGCGTCATGCCGTCCGTGCGGTAGAGGCTGAACGGCGAGTCGTAGGCCTGGATGCGGGCGCGCATCAGCGTGCCGTCGGACCACTTCAGCGCGGTCGGGTGGGAGTCCACCGGCAGCAGCAGGCCGGTGCCCGGGTGCTGACTGGTGTTGTTGTCCTTCTGGGAGGTGTCCCACTTCCAGATCAGCAGGCCGTTCTGGTACGCGTAGTGCTCCACCCAGTCCGGACGGTCCGCGAAGCCGAAGTTGTACGGGCCGACCTTCAGGGTCTTGTCGTACGACACGTACTGACGGTTCTCGGCGATGTAGTACTGGGCGTAGTCCTCGGTGAACGAGGCGCCGATGCGCGAGAAGCCGTTGGCCGTCCAGGCCGCGTCCGCGCTCTCCGCGTTGTCCGTGAACAGCGCGGCGCCGTCGGCGGTGACGGTGATGCGGTCCGCCGCGAAGCCCTTCTGGGCCACGCCGCCGTCGGTGGCGTAGCGGAAGCGCAGGTCGATCTTCTTGCCGGCGTAGGCGTCCAGCGAGAAGGCGAGCGGCTTGTAGCCGTCGACCGTGCCGGTCAGGGCCGGCTTGCCGCTGCCGTCACGCGGGATCGGCTGACCGTCCACGGTGCCGTCGACCGCCGTCCAGTTGGCGCCGCCGTCCGTGGAGACCTCGGTGTAGAGGTAGTCGTAGTCGGCCTCGATGTCGTACCAGCCGTCCAGGGTCAGGCTCGCCGACGTCTTGCCGGTCAGGTCGACCGAGCGGGTCAGGGTGTTGCGCAGGTCGTCGCCGCTGCCGCTCCACCACTGGGTCGCGCCCTCGGCCGGGGTGACCACCTCGGTGGTGACGGCCTTCTCGGGCAACTCGACCACGAGGGCCTGCTTGTTCTCGGTGTTGTACTCGGCGACGCCCAGCTTGTGGCGGGACTTGGTCCCGGCCTTGGCCACGTCGTAGTCGAGCCAGCCGAGCTGGAGCTTGTCCCAGGCGGTCATGTCGCCCGGCAGGTCGCCGATCTCGTTCCGGCCGGTGCCGAGCCAGGAACCGGACGACATCAGCGTCCAGAAGCCGGTGGAGTTCTCGCCGCCGTTGGTGTCGTAGTGGTCCGGCAGGCCGAGGTCGTGGCCGTACTCGTGGGCGAAGACGCCGAGTCCGCCGTTCTCCGGCTGGATGGTGTAGTCGCCGACCCAGATGCCGCTGTCGCCGATCTGGGTGCCGCCGAGGCGGTTGCCCTCGGGGCCGGTCGCGCCGGCGTCGGTGCCGAAGGCGTACCAGCGGTGCGCCCAGATGGCGTCCTCGCCCTGCGCGCCGCCGCCCGCGGACTCGTCCTCGCCGGCGTGCACGATCTGGAAGTGGTCGATGTAGCCGTCGCGCTCGTTGAAGTCGCCGTCGCCGTCGTGGTCGTAGCGGTCCCACTGGTCGTACTCGGCGAGCTGCGCCTTGATCTCGGCGTCGGTCTTGCCGGCGGCCTTCTGCTGCTCGACCCAGGCGGTGACGCCGTCCTGCACCGCGAACCAGGCGCAGTTGTCCGGGTCGCACTTGTTGGAGCCGTAGCGGGCCTCGTTGTAGGGGACCTTGACCCAGTCGGAGACCGTACCGTCGATCGAGTAGCGGCCCGAGGACTGCTTCTCGTAGTAGGTCTTCATCGAGTCGGTGCCGTCGCCGAAGTACAGCTCCTGGAAGTGCTCGCGGTTGTAGTCCGCCTTCCAGGCCGTGCTGTTGTCCTTGGTGCGGTCCGGCTCGGCGATCTGGTTGTGCAGCGGGCCGGGCGTGCCGCCGTAGCGGCTGTCGATCTTGTCGCCGAACTCGACCAGGATGGTGAAGATCTTGTCGGTCTTCTCCCGGCCCAGCTCGACGTACTTGCTGCCGCCCCGGCCGCTCTCCAGCTCCACGACCTTGGAGCCGTCGCGCTCCTTGACCTCGGCCTCGCCGGAGATGACCTGCTTCAGCGCCTCTTCGCGCTGGGCCTCGACCGTCTCGGTCAGCGGACCGGACAGGTTGTGCTTCTCGTGGTCGTGGGGCGCGGCCGGGTCGTGCCGGTCGACGGAGCCGGCCTTCACCGGGGTGGCCGAGTCGGCCTGCGCCACGGTGAGGCTGGAGATCGTGGCGGTGGCCGCCGCGAGTGCGACCGCGGTCGCGGCCGTTCTGAACTTCCAGGATCTGCTGGACACTTGGTGGGTTCCTCCCCCGCGTCCGGGCGCGCGAAGGAAGGAACCAGTGAGATGTGGCTGCCTGCGCGCGCGTAATCAACGCGTGTAGTCAAGTGACGACATTGGACTAGAGGTTGCCCGGAAAAGACAGACCTTGACTTGCGCAGGTCAAGTGCATTATGCGGGAACCCCGGTCCGCTGACCGGACGAGGGACCACACGGGGACCACGCAGGGGCCGCACGGGGACCATACGGGGGGGGTGCCCGGTCGCGAGCCGGTCCGACGGTCCCTGCGCCGGACCCCGCGACGGACCCCGCGGGCGAACCCGCCGACCGCTCCTGCGGACGGCCCCTCAACCGGCGCGTGGGGCCGTCCGCTTGGCGGACGCCATGAATCGGTGCGCCCCCTGTGCTCCGGCACTGTTGGTCATCTCACGCTTACGGTTAGTCCCGCTCGGGCATGCAGGCGAATAGATTGAACCGGTATCACGACGACACCCCCGTTTCCTCGAGGACACGATTGCCATGCCTCGTCCGACTGCCGCACAGCTCGTCTACGGCACGTTGACCGTGATCTTCTCGGCGCTCGCCATGCTGCTGCTCTCCGGGGCGACTTCGGGCCCGGGGGTCGCGGTCGTCGCCGTCGCGGCGCTCCTGCTGGGGCTGCTGGTCGCCCTGCGGGCGCCCGCGCCGAAGCGGGCCTCCTCGGTGGTGGCCTCCTCCGTCCCGGCGCCGGCGCCCGAGCCGGTACGGGAGCCGACCCGCCTCAATTCGTAGCGACGACGACCGTTTTGGCCGCCTTGTCGTGCAGGCCCTGCTTGTACGGCTTGTCGAAGAAGCTCCAGCCGCCCGAGATCGCCGTCCAGATGCAGGCGCAGCAGAAGGCGAACGGGATCCACAGCACCGCGGCCCGGATCAGCGCGGTCTGCACGGAGGGGTTGGCTCCGTCGTCGAGGTTGGCCACGCGCAGGTTGAGCCACTTCTTGCCGAGGGTCTGCCCGGTCCTGGCGGTCATGACGGTGTCGTACGCCATGTAGAGCACGAGGGCGATGAGGGACTGGCCCAGCGACTTGCCCACCTCTGCGCGGTCGCCGCCGAATTCGTACTCGTTGACGTTGAAGCCGAGCGTGAGAAGCCAGACGACGATGCCGACGAGGATGAGGTCGATGATCCGGGCGAGGGTGCGTTTGCCGCTGTCGGCGAGCGGGGGCATGCCGGCGAGCGGGTCGGTGGGGTAACCACCGCCGCCGTACGGGTCACCGCCGTAGGGGCCGCCGCCGTAAGGTCCGCCGCCGCCGTAGGGGCCGCCACCGCCGTTGTACGGGCCGCCGCCCTGGGGTCCGCCGGCGCCGGGCGGGGGTGGCGGCTGGCCGCCGCCTCCGGGCGGGTCGTACGGCGAGCCGGCCCCCTGGCCGGGCGGGGGCTGCTTCCTGAAACGGTCGTCGTCCGGCGAGGGCCCGCCGGCGCCGGGGGGCGGTTCGGTGCTCATGGCCCGAGTGGATCGCGAAGATCAGCTCTTCGCATCCGACGGGCGGCCGTCCGAGGGACCGTTTCAGCCCGCTACGAACGTATGCGCGGCCTTGTCGTGCCAGCACTGCCGCCAGGGCTTGTCGAACAGGCACCAGGCCACGCCGATCAGGCCGAGGCCGAGCAGCCCCGGCACGCTGTAGACGAGCCACCGGCGCAGGGCGGCGCCGAAGGACGGGGGTTCGTGGGCCTCGATGTCGCGCACCTCCAGGCCGAGCAGCCGCTTGCCCAGGGTGCGGCCCCACTTGGCGGTGGGCAGCGCCTCGTAGAGCACGCCGGTCAGGAGGAGGACGGCGAGGACGGCGCCGAAGTAGACGGACGTCGTGCCGTCGAGGAGCCAGACGGTGACCGTGCGGCCGGAGAGCTTGGCCTCGTCGATCTTGCCCTGGATGTGGTCCGCCGCCTGTGCGCCGAGCGGGACGGCGGCGGCCGAGGTGACGGCGACGACGACGAGGCTGTCGATCAGCCGGGCGGCCAGCCGCCTGCCGAGCCCGGCGGGACGGGCGGAGGCCTGACGCCGGGCGGCGGCCTGGAAGACGTCCTCGACGGGGGGCTTCCAGGGCGCGACGGGCTGCTGCTCGTCGCCGGGGAGCCGGTGCACCTGCTGGGGCCAGGAGGCCTGCCCGCCGCCGGGGCCGGTGGTGACGGGGGTAGCGGGGGCGGGGGCCTGCCGGGGCACGCCGGAAGGGGCGGACCGGGGCGTGTGCTGCCCGCCGCGCGGGGAGACGGCCCGGAAGGTCATGGTCCCGCGGTCCTCCTCGGCAGCCGTGTCCGCAGCGGGCGCGCCGCCCTTGGGCCTGCGGAACACGAAGGTGCTGCCCGAGTCGACGTCGCCACCGCCCGGACCGGAGCCGTCCCCGGCCGCGGTGTGCGCGGCGGAGGCGGCGGGCGCCTCGGGAGAAGAGGCGGGCCAGGCGGGCGCGGGCGACGGGCCCGTGCCCGTCACGGACGGCGCCGGCCCGCCGGGCCACGCGGCCGCACCGGTCCCGGACGGTCCGCTCGCCCCGGAGACCCTGCCGTCGCCGGCCTGCCCGGCGAGGTGCCCGGACGGTCCCGGCCGGGCGGCCTCGGCGGAACCGGCCGACGCGCCGGCCCCGGCCGAACCGGCGAGCGCGGTGGGGGATGCCTGGGTCACGGGCCCCGTCGCCTCGGCGGGGGAAGGCCACGCGGGCGTGGCGGACCCCGCCGACCCGCCTCCGGGCCGGGCGTCCCCGGCGTCACCGAAGCGGCCGGCGGCGGCCTCGTCGGCCGCACCGGCCCCGTCCGGCCGCACCGGTCCGGCGGAGCCGTCCGAGGCGTGGGCGGCACCGGGCCCGGTCGCGCCCGCCGCTGAGGAGCCGTGCCCCGCGCCCCCGGCAGAACCGTTCCCGCCGTCCTGCCCCGCCGGCACCCGCGGATCGGTCCCCTGCGGCGCGCCCCACGCCACCCGGCGGTCCTGGTCGCCGCCGAAGCCCGACTGGTGGAGGCGGTCCGCGCCCCACGCGGCGGCGGGCTCGGGACGGCTGCCGTGGCGGGCGTCGGCGGGCCCGGCCTCGTCGAAGAAGTGCGGGCCCGTCTCCTCGACGGGCGCCGTGGAGGGCGGCGCCAGGACCTCGCCCTCGGACGGGGCCGGGCGGCTGGTGCCCGGGACCCAGTTGGCGCCGTTCCAGTACCGGACGTATCCGGGGATGGAGGGGTCCGGGTAGTAGCCCTCGCGGGGCCGGTCGTCTCCGGGTGCCGGGGTTGGGGCGCTCATGTCCGTCGTCCCGTATCTGCTCGGGGGTGTGATGGGGGCCTCCACATCTATCAGACCGGGGCAACCGGTATGGCCCGTCCGGCCGTACCCACTCCTTTCGAGCGCCGTTTCGCTACCGCGCGCACGCCGTCGCCGTGACGCTGGAGAAGAAGCCGGAAAAAAGTTCGCCGAACCCGCGTAATGCTCGTGGCCTCCCGCCCTCTCCCTCGTGCGGGCCCGCACCGGGGCCTCGGAAACAGACGACCGGAACCGGCCGGAACCGACCGGCACAGAGAGGACGTACGAGATGAACACCGTGGTGGAGCGCGAACTCGAGATGAAGCTCGTCCTGTCGCCCGAGCACAGCGTCGCCGTGCCGGCCCGTCTGGGCTACCGCGTCGACGACCCGTACGCGGTCCACATCACCTTCCACATCAACTCGGAGTACCCGGTGCACTGGACGTTCGCCCGGGACCTGCTGGTCGAGGGGGTCTTCCGGCCCTGCGGCTACGGGGACGTGCGGGTGTGGCCCTCGAAGTCCGACGGGCGCAGCGTCGTGCTGATGGCGCTCAGCTCCCCGGAGGGCGAGGCGCTGCTGGAGGCCCCGTCGGCGCAGGTGTCGGCGTGGCTGGAGCGCACGCTGCGGGTGGTGCCGCCGGGCACGGAGGGCGAACAGCTCGGGATCGACGACGGGTTGGCCCAGCTGCTCGCGCAGTGAGCCGGAGCCGTGAGCGTGTTCGTGGCAGGCGCCGTGCCCGCGACCGGGACCGTGCCCGTGCTCGTGCTCGTGCTCGTGGCTCAGAACAGCTTGCCCGGGTTGAGGATGCCGAGCGGGTCGAAGGCATGTTTCACCGCGCGCTGCATCTCCAGCCCCACGGGGCCGAGTTCGCGCGCCAGCCACTCCTTCTTCAGCACCCCCACCCCGTGCTCCCCGGTGATGGTGCCGCCGAGTTCCAGCCCGAGCGCCATGATCTGGTCGAAGGACCGCCGGGCGCGCCGCGTCTCCTCGGCGTCCGCCGCGTCGAAGCAGACGGTCGGATGGGTGTTGCCGTCGCCGGCGTGCGCGCAGACCCCGATGGTGAGGCGGTGTTCCGCGGCGATCCGCTCGACCCCTTCGAGCAGGTCGCCCAGCCGGGAGCGGGGCACGCACACGTCGTCGATCATCGTCGTGCCCTTGACGGCCTCCAGCGCGGGCAGCGACGACCGCCGTGCCTGGAGCAGGAGTTGCGACTCCGCCTCGTCGTCGGCGGGCACCACCTGCGTCGCGCCGGCCGCCTCGCACAGGGCGCCCACGGCGGCGAGGTCGGCGCCCGGGTCGGGGGTGTCGAAGGCGGCGAGCAGCAGCGCCTCGGTCGTCTCCGGCAGGCCCATGCGGGTGAGGTCGTTGACGGCCCGGACGGTCGTGCGGTCCATCAGTTCGAGGAGGGACGGGACGTGTCCGTCCGCCATGATCCGGCACACGGCGTCGCAGGCGTCCCGCACGGAGGCGAACTCGGCGGCCAGCACGAGCTGGCGCGGCGGCTTGGGCCGCAGGCCCAGCACAGCCCGGACGACGACGCCGAGGGAGCCCTCGGAGCCCACGAACAGCCGGGTGAGGTCGTATCCGGCGACGCCCTTGGCGGTGCGGCGGCCGGTGGACATCAGCCGGCCGTCGGCGAGGACGACGTCGAGGCCGAGGACGTACTCGGCCGTCACCCCGTACTTGACGCAGCACAGGCCGCCGGAGGCCGTCCCGATGTTGCCGCCGATGGTGCACGTCTCCCAACTGGAGGGGTCGGGAGGGTAGTACAGGCCGTGCTCGCCGACCGCGCGGGCCAGGTCCGCGTTGACGACGCCCGGTTCGACCACGGCGATCCGGTCGACGGGGCTGATCTCCAGGATGCGGTTCATCCGGGTCAGGGACAGCACGACGCAGCCGTCGGTGGCGTTGGCCCCGCCGGACAGGCCGGTGCGGGCGCCCTGCGGGACGACGGGGACGCGCAGCTCGGTCGCGGTGCGCAGGACGTGCTGCACCTGCTCGACGGTGCGGGGCAGCACGACCACGGCGGGGGCGCCGGCCGGGCAGAAGCTCGCCATGTCGCGGGCGTAGGAGGCGGTGACGTCGGGGTCGGTCAGCACGGCGTCGGCCGGCAGTCCCGCGAGCAGCCGGTCGGTGAGGGTGGCGTGCGCTTCCCCGGGTACGGCGTCGTTACGGCTCATGATCACAGCGTGACACCGGCGGCCATCGGTGTGAACCCCGCCGGGGGCTGCCCGCGCGTGCCGGGACCCGATCGCCGTAGTGACGCACAGTGAGCGGCATGGATTCCGAGGAGAGACTGCGGGGCGGCGGGCGGCGGTGGCGGCTCTCCCGCCGGGCGTCCTGGGCGGTGGCCGCCTCGCTCGCGGGATGTCTCGCCTTCGTGGTGACGCTGCTGCCGCCGGACGCGCCGGAGGGGGTCCGGCCCGCGCCGGGCGCGGTGGGGCAGGCGATGACCGCGGTCACGGCGGGCGCGCCGGCCGCGCTGCCCGGCCTCGCGGCGCTGATCGCCGACCGGGAGGAGCATCTGCGCCGGCAGCCGCGGGACGCCCGCGCCTGGGCGGTGCTGGGGGCGGCGTACGTGGAGCAGGGGCGGGGGACCTTCGACGCGGGGAACTACCCGAAGGCCGAGCGGGCGCTGCGCGCCTCCCTGGAGGTCCGGCCGCGGGGCAACGCGCGGGCCCTGGAGGGCATGGCGGCGCTGGCGGGCGCGCGCCGCGACTTCCGGGCGGCGCGGGCCTGGGCGCGGGCCGCGCTGCGGGTGGACGGCGCGCGGTGGACGGCGTATCCGCTGCTCGTCGACGCCTGCACGGGGCTCGGCGATCACGAGGGGGCGGGGCGGGCGCTGGAGCGGCTGCTGGAGCTGCGGCCGGCGGCGTCGGTGCGGGCCCGCACGGCGGCCGGCGTCCACCGGGACCGGGGGCGGTACGAGGACGCGGCGGCGGTGCTGTCGGACGCGGCGGCCGGCGCGCGCACGCCGGCCGAGCGGGCGGCGTTGCTGGAGCGGGCCGGGCAGCTCGCCTGGGAGCGCGGCGAGCCGGAGGCGGCCCTGCGGCACTTCGCGGAGGCGGTCCGCGTCGACCCGGACCAGCGGGCCGCGCGGGCCGGACAGGGCCGGGCGCTGGCGGCGCTGGGCCGGGAGAAGCGGGCGGTGCGCGCGTACCGGGCGGCGCTGGCGGGGCGTCCGGCGCCGCGGTACGCGCTCGAACTCGGGGAACTGTACGAGTCGCTGGGGCTGGAGCACGCGGCACGGGAGCAGTACGACGTGGTGCGGGAGGGGGTGCGGGCCGCGGCGGAGGGCGGCGCGGACGAGGGGCTGGTGCTGGGCCGGTTCGAGGCGGACCACGGCGATCCGGCGGCGGCGGTGCGGCGGCTGCGCGCGCAGTGGCGGCGGCAGCCGGGCGTCGAGGTGGCGGACGCGCTGGGCTGGGCGCTGCACCGGGCGGGCCGCGGTCGGGAGGCGCTGTGGTTCGCGGCGCGGGCGACGGACCCCGAGCGCGGGGCCGGGGCGCGCGGCGCGGAGCACCTGTACCACCGGGGGATGATCGAGAAGGCGCTGGGCCGGTCCGGGGCGGCCCGCAGGCATCTGACGGAGGCGCTGCGGACCAACCCGTACTTCTCGCCGCTGCACGCACCGGCGGCCCGTGCCGCGCTGGCGGCGCTGGGCGAGCCGCCGGTGCGGCCGGTGCCCCGGTTCGCCCGGGGACCGGCGCGCGCCTAGACGGTGGTGCTCACAGATTGCCGCGCTTGGCCTGCTCGCGCTCGATCGCCTCGAACAGGGCCTTGAAGTTTCCCTTGCCGAAGCCCATCGAGCCGTGCCGCTCGATGATCTCGAAGAAGACGGTCGGGCGGTCCTGGACCGGCTTGGTGAAGATCTGCAGCAGATAGCCGTCCTCGTCGCGGTCGGCGAGGATCTTCAGCTCGCGCAGCGTCTCGACCGGGACGCGGGTCTCGCCGACCCACTCCCCCAGCGTGTCGTAGTACGAGTCGGGGGTGTCCAGGAACTGGACGCCGGCCGCGCGCATGGTGCGGACCGTCTCGACGATGTCGCCGGAGTTGAGCGCGATGTGCTGGACGCCGGCGCCGCCGTAGAACTCCAGGTACTCGTCGATCTGGGACTTCTTCTTGGCGATGGCGGGCTCGTTGATCGGGAACTTGACCTTGAGCGTGCCGTCGGCGACCACCTTCGACATCAGGGCGCTGTACTCGGTGGCGATGTCGTCGCCCACGAACTCCTTCATGTTCGTGAAGCCCATGACCCGGTTGTAGAAGCCGACCCACTCGTCCATCCGGCCGAGTTCGACGTTGCCGACGCAGTGGTCGATGGCCTGGAAGGTGCGGTGCGCGGGCGGCGGCACGATCGGGTCGGCGGCGACGTAGCCGGGAAGGTAGGGGCCGTCGTAGCCGGAGCGCTCGACCAGGGTGTGGCGGGTCTCGCCGTAGGTGGCGATCGAGGCGAGGACGACGGTGCCGTGCTCGTCCTTCAGCTCGTACGGCTCGGCGATCGGGCGGGCGCCCTGCTCGACGGCGTGAGCGAACGCGGCGCGCGCGTCGGGAACCTCCAGGGCGAGGTCGATGACGCCGTCGCCGTGCTCGGCCACGTGCTGGGCGAGGAAGTGGCCCCAGGCGGTGGCGGGCTTGATGACCGAGGTGAAGACGAACCGGGCGGAGCCGTTCTCCAGGACGTACGAGGCGGTCTCGCGGCTGCCCGTCTCCGGTCCGGAGTAGGCGACCCGCTGCATGCCGAAGGCGGTGGAGTAGTAGTGCGCCGCCTGCTTGGCGTTGCCCACGGCGAAGACGACCGCGTCCATGCCCTTGACCGGGAAGGGATCGGCCTGCCGGGCGGTGTCGGGAGCGTGGTGTGTGGTCTGCGTCATAGCCGCAGAGTCTCTCCGATCCGTCAAGATGCGCAATAGTTCGCGTTTTTACTGAACAATATGCACAGCAAAACGGCGAGAGCGCCGGACTTTCTGTACAGGATGACCATCGAGGAGGCCGCTGTGGGGATCGACCGGCTGGACGGGCGGATCATCGTGCTGCTCGCCGAGGAGCCGCGGATCGGGGTGCTGGAGATGTCCCGGCGGCTGGGGGTGGCGCGGGGCACGGTGCAGGCGCGGCTGGACCGGCTTCAGTCGAACGGAGTCATCCGCGGATTCGGTCCGCAGGTCGATCCGGCGGCGCTCGGATACCCGGTCACCGCGTTCGCGACCCTGCAGATCCGGCAGGGCCAAGGAGCCGACGTACGGGCGCACTTGGCGACCGTTCCGGAGGTGCTGGAGCTGCACACCACCACCGGCAGCGGGGACATGCTGTGCCGGCTGGTGGCCCGCTCGAACGCCGATCTCCAGCGTGTGATCGACCTGGTCCTCGGTTTTGATGGCATCGTCCGGGCCGCCACGACGATCGTGCTGGAGAACCCCGTTCCGCTGCGGATCATCCCGCTGGTGGAGCAGGCGGCCGAGGACGCGGACCGGCGGGAGCGACCCGGCAGCGAGGAGTG
Source organism: Streptomyces sp. NPDC006610 (assembly GCF_040611575.1). Lineage (NCBI taxonomy): Bacteria > Bacillati > Actinomycetota > Actinomycetes > Kitasatosporales > Streptomycetaceae > Streptomyces > Streptomyces sp. NPDC006610. The sequence continues at coordinate 119,954 of NZ_JBEXOP010000003.1, read as the reverse complement.
AGGCGGGTGAACTTCTGGGAGTACCTGGGCAGCCGTCACCAGCAGCTGTTCACGGACGCCTTCCAGCACGCCAGCGCTGTCTTCCAGTGCATGGTGGCCGCCACCCTGCTCGGGGTGGCGATCGGCGTGGCCGCCTACCGCAGCGAGTGGGCCGGGAACCTCGCCACGACCGCGACGTCGACCGTGCTGACCATCCCGTCGCTGGCGATGATCGGGCTGCTGATCCCGGTCGTGGGCCTCGGCGTGCCGCCGACGGTGATCGCGCTGACGCTGTACGGACTGCTGCCGATCGTGCGCAACGCGATCGTCGGCCTGCGCGGGGTCGACCCCTCCCTGGTGGACGCCGCGCGGGGCATCGGCATGTCCCGCACGGCCCGGCTGCTGCGGGTGGAGCTGCCGCTGGCCTGGCCGCCGATCCTCACCGGCATCCGGGTCTCGACACAGATGCTGATGGGCATCGCGGCCATCGCCGCCTACGCCTCCGGGCCCGGCCTCGGCAACCTCATCTTCCGCGGGATCGCCTCCCTGGGCAGCCAGAACGCGCTCAACCAGGTACTCGCGGGCACGCTCGGGATCATCGTCCTGGCCCTGCTGTTCGACGCCGCGTACGTCCTGATCGGGCGGTTGACCATTCCCAGGGGGATCCGTGCCTGACCGGTCCGACACCAGCACGTCCGGCGCCGCCATCGAGCTGGAGAACCTCACCAAGCGCTACCCCGGCAACCCGCAGCCCTCCGTGGACAGCGTCACCATGGAGATCAAGGCGGGCGAGACGGTGATCCTGGTCGGGCCGTCCGGCTGCGGCAAGTCGACCACGCTGAAGATGATCAACCGGCTGATCGAGCCGAGCGGCGGCCGGATCCGCATCGGCGGCGAGGACGTCACCCACATGGACCCGGTGAAGCTGCGCCGCAAGATCGGGTACGCCATCCAGTCGTCCGGCCTGTTCCCGCACATGACCGTCGCCCAGAACATCGCCCTGGTCCCCGGCATGATCGGCTGGTCGAAGACGCGGATCGCCGGCCGGGTGGAGGAGATGCTCGACCTGGTCGGGCTGGACCCCGGCGAGTTCCAGGGCCGTTACCCGCGCCAGCTGTCCGGCGGGCAGCAGCAGCGGGTGGGCGTGGCCCGGGCACTGGCCGCGGATCCGCCGGTGCTGCTGATGGACGAGCCGTTCGGGGCCGTGGACCCGATCACCCGGGACCACCTCCAGGACGAGCTGATCCGGCTCCAGCGCGAGCTGCACAAGACGATCGTGTTCGTCACCCACGACTTCGACGAGGCGATCAAGCTGGGCGACCGGATCGCGGTGCTGCGCGAGCGCTCCCACATCGCGCAGTTCGACACGCCCGAGGCGATCCTCACCAACCCGGCCGACGACTTCGTCTCCGGTTTCGTCGGCGCGGGCGCGGCCCTGAAGAGGCTCAACCTCACCCGCGTGCGGGACGTGAAGATCACCGACTATCCGACGGTGACCGTCGACGACCCGCTCCAGGAGATCTTCAACAGGCTGCGGTCCGGCGGCAGCAACGAGATCCTGCTGCTCGACCGGCGCGGACGCCCCTACAAGTGGCTCCGGCGCGGCGACCTGATGCGCGCGAGGGGGTCGCTGGCGCGCGCCGGGACGCTCGTCCAGGACACGGTGACCCGGGACGCCACGCTGCGGGACGCGCTGGAGGCGGTGCTCACCGACAACGCGGGCCGGGTGGCGGTGACCGGGCGCCGGGGCGAGTACACCGGCGTCGTCGACATGGAGACGCTGATCAACTCCGTGCACGAGATGCTGGAGGCCGACCGGCTGGAGGCCATGGAGGCCCAGCACGAGTTGCAGGAGGCCAGAGCCCAGCAGACGCACTTCGCGCAGGAGGGCGTCGGTGACGGGGAGGCGAAGGCGTGAGCACCGCTTTCCGGCAGCCGCCCCGGCCCGAGGACGAACCGGAGACGGACGTCCTCGGGGACGACGACTCCGCGGACGAGGAGCGGAACGCTCCCGCGCGCCCGGGACCGGCCCGGCGGATCACCTGGCAGAAGCTGACGTTCCTGCCCGTCGTGCTGATCGCGGTGCTGCTGGCGACCTGGCTGTGGTTCCGGCAGGCGGACCTGGACGCGATCTCCGAGAACGCCCTGTCGGGCGGGCAGGTGTCCAAGGCGCTGTGGCAGCACATCGAGCTGACGGCGATCTCCACCTTCTTCGTGCTGATCATCGCGATCCCGCTGGGCGTCCTGCTGACCCGCCGCGCCTTCCGCAGGGCGACGCCGGTGGCCATGGCGATCGCCAACACGGGTCAGGCGACCCCGGCGATCGGTCTGCTGGCCCTGCTGGTGATCTGGCTCGGCACGGGCAAGAAGGCGGCCCTGATCGGGATCGTCGCGTACGCCGTCCTGCCGGTGCTGTCGAACACGATGGCCGGTCTCAGGGCGAACGACCCGACGCTGCTGGAGGCCGCGCGCGGCATCGGCATGTCCCCGCTGGGTGTGCTGACCAGGGTCGAGCTGCCGCTGGCGGTCCCGCTGATCCTGGCGGGCATCCGTACGGCGCTGGTCCTGAACGTCGGCACGGCCACGCTGGCCACGTTCGGCGGGGGCGGCGGTCTCGGCGTCCTGATCACGACCGGCATCACCAACCAGCGGATGCCGGTGCTCGTGCTGGGCTCGATCCTCACGGTCGTCCTGGCGCTGCTGGTGGACTGGCTGGCGTCGCTGGCGGAGCTGGGGCTGCGGCCGCGGGGCCTGGAGGCGGGGACATGAGACGCGGGTGCGTGCTCCTGGCCGGGGCGCTGGTGCTGGCGTCCGGCTGCGGACTGACCAGCGGCTCGCCGATGGTCGACGACGTCTCCCCCGGGTCGATCGGACGGGGTGAGCCGCTCAAGGGCGTCGATCTGACGGTCACCTCGAAGGAGTTCAGCGAGCAGCTGATCCTGGGCGCGATCATGGGGATCGCCTTCGAGGCGGCCGGCGCGAACGTCCTGGACCGCACCGGCATCCAGGGCTCGATCGGCTCGCGCGAGGCGGTGCGCAGCGGGGAGGCGGACGCCGACTACGAGTACACGGGCACCGGGTGGATCAACTACCTCGGCAACACCGAACCGCTGCCCGACCCGCGCGCACAGTGGGAGGCGGTCCGGGACGCGGACCGCGAGAACGGCGTGACATGGCTGGAGCCGTCGCCCCTGAACAACACCTACGCCCTGGCGATGAACCGGAAGAACTTCGAGAAGTACGGCACCAGGACCCTGTCGGACGTGGCGGCGCTGGCGAAGAAGGACCCGGGCGCGGTGACGCTGTGCGTGGAGAACCAGTTCGCCAACCGGGCGGACGGCCTGCCCGGCATGGCCGAGAAGTACGGCATGGACATCCCGGCGAGGAACGTCACGCAGATGGACACCGGAATCATCTACACGCAGGCGGCGAAGGGCGGTTGCACCTTCGGCGAGGTCTTCACGACCGACGGCCGCATCAAGTCGATGGACCTCGTGGTGATGGAGGACGACAAGAAGTTCTTCCCCAACTACAACGCGGCGCCGATGGTCCACACGAAGACCCTGGAGGAGCACCCGGAGATCGCGGAGATCCTCGCCCCCATCACGAAGAAGCTGAACAACACGATCGCCCGGACCCTGAACGCGAAGGTCGACGTCGAGGGCGAGGACCCCCACCAGGTGGCCCTGGACTGGCTGGTGGAGGAGGGGTTCGTCAAGGAGGGATGAGACCTGTGCCGAACGCCCTCAACAGCTGGGAACCTCGCCCTTGCCGGTCTCCAGGGCCACCAGCGAGTCCACCGCCCCCTCCAGGGTGGTCACCGGGATCAGGCGCAGGCCCTCGGGGAGCTCCGCCTCGGCGTCGGCGCACTCCGCCCTCGGCACCAGGAAGACCGTCGCGCCGTCGCGGCGGGCGGCCTGCGTCTTCAGGGCCACGCCGCCGACCGCGCCGACCTTCCCGTCCGCGGTGATCGTGCCGGTTCCGGCGACGACCCGGCCGCCCGTGAGGTCGCCGCCCCTGCCGTCGCCGTCGAGCTTCGCGACGATGCCGAGGGAGAAGAGCAGACCGGCGCTCGGCCCGCCGACGTCGGCGAGTTCCAGGCCGACCTTCACGTCCCGGTCGTCCAGGCCGAGGTGGGACAGTGCCGCCTCGGTCGCCTCGTTCTGCGACTGCTTCATCTGGGCCGCGTTGTGCCGCTCGATCTCCTCGGTGCTGTCGCCGCTCGGATAGACCGAGTCGCGCGGCATGACCGCCTGGTCCGACCGCCACCACGCGTCGAACACCTGGGCCAGGGAGATGTCGGTGTCGGGGTTGGTCGCCTCGATCGTCGTCATCCGCAGCTCGCCGCCGGTCTTCCGGGTCGGCGCGCCGGAGATCGTGATCACCGGGTCGCCGCGGTTCTCGCCGAGCACGTCCGCCGTCATGCCCGGCTGCGCCACCGAGAACGGCAGCGGCGCGAACACCGCCGTGGCGAGCAGGGCGGCGACGGGCAGCGCACAGACGGCGAGGGCGGCCCGGGGACGGGTGAGGCGCGAGAGGCGTGAGGACACGGGGTCAATCTAACGCGGCGACGACCGCGGCCCGACGGGGTCCCGGCGGGGCGCTCGGCACAGGGGGGCGGCGACCTGGTGAGGACCGGGGCTCGACAGACTCCCGGCGGCGAAAGCGGTCAGCGCAGGGCGTCGGCGACCTCGCGGGCCGCGTCCACCACCCGCGGTCCCACCCGCTCCGGCACCGCGTCGGCCAGCATCACCACGCCCACGCTGCCCTCGACGCCGCTCACCCCGACCAGCGGCGCGGCGGCGCCGCAGGCCCCGGCCTCCAGCTCGCCCTGGGTCAGCGTGTAACCGGGGTCGCCCGACGGGCGCTGCCGGGCCGCCAGGATCGCCTTGCCCGCCGCCCCCCGGTCCAGCGGGTGCCGGAAGCCCGCCCGGTAGGCGACGTGGTAGTCCGTCCACGTCGGTTCCACGACGGCGACCGCCAGCGCGTCCGACCCGTCCACCAGCGTCAGGTGCGCCGTGGCCCCGATGTCCTCGGCCAGCGACCGCAGCGCCGGCAGCGCGGCCTCCCGTACCAGCGGATGCACCTGCCGGCCGAGCCCGAGCACGCCCAGCCCGACCCGGGCCCGCCCGCCGAGGTCGCGGCGTACGAGCGCGTGCTGCTCCAGCGTGGCGAGGAGCCGGTAGACCACCGTCCGGTTGACGCCCAGCTTGGTGGAAAGCTCGGTGACGGTCAGCCCGTGGTCGGTGTCGGCCAGCAGCTTGAGGACCCGCAGTCCCCGGTCGAGCGTCTGAGAGGTCTCCGCGGTCACGACGCCCACTCCTTTGGTGGTGAGGTCGGCAGCCCCTTCGTGGCGGATACGTCGCCGAGTCCCGTCAGCGACGCGCTTCAGAGGCCGCCGATCGGCTGACGGCCCGGCGTGTCCGGGCCCAGTCGCTTCACGGCTGCGCTCCGCGGCGGCGCTGCCACGGGGCGTGTGCGTAGCGGGACATTAGCGAAGGCGGTTCGCTCAGCGGAAGGCTCCGTCCAGAATCCGGGCAGTGGCGAAGAAGGAGCGCTGTGGTTTGACCTGATATGCGACGGGCGCACGCCGGAGTGGTAGCCCGAGCGGGCACTACGGGCGGGCCTTGCACGCGCCACGGGACGCGCCCCCGCGCCCGCGAGCCGGGACGGCAGGAGCCTTGTCCGCGCCGCGGGGACGCGACCGTGCGCGCACCGCGAGTCGGGAAGGGGCGGGGCCGACGGGGCCGACGGGGCCGACGGGGCCGACGGGGCCGACGGGGCCGACGGGGCGGGGGTCACCGCATCCGCGTGGCCCACTCCTGCACCTTGGCGATGCGCTGCCTCAGCTGCCCCGCGGTGGCCTCCGCGGCCGGCGGCCCGCCGCACACGCGGCGCAGTTCGGTGTGGATCACCCCGTGCGGCTTGCCGCTCTGGTGGACGTACGCGCCGACCATCGTGTTCAGCTGCCGGCGCAGCTCCATCATCTCCTTGTGGGAGACGACCGGCCGCCGCTCGGCGGGCAGTTCGAGCAGGTCGGCCTCGGCGTCGGGTTTCTTCCTGCTGTGCGCGATCTGCCGGGCCTGCCGCTTCTGCAGCAGCAGCTGGACCTGCTCGGGCTCCAGCAGGCCGGGGATGCCGAGGTAGTCCTGCTCCTCCTCGCTGCCGGGGTGCGCCTGCATCCCGAACTCGGCGCCGTTGTACATCACCCGGTCGAAGACGGCGTCGGACTCCAGCGCCTCGAAGGGCAGCATGTCCTGCTCGCCGGTGTCCTCGTCCTGCTGCTTCTCGGCCTCGGCGAGGAGCTTGTCCTCCTCGGCGTACGGGTCCTCCTCGCCGTCCTTCTTCGGCTTGTCCAGGACGTGGTCCCGCTCGCGCTCCATCTCGTTGGCGAAGGAGAGCAGGTCGGGGACGGTCGGCAGGAACACGGAGGCGGTCTCGCCGCGCCGCCGGGACCGTACGAAACGGCCGACGGCCTGCGCGAAGAACAGCGGCGTGGAGATCGTCGTCGCGTACACCCCGACCGCGAGGCGGGGCACGTCGACGCCCTCGGACACCATGCGGACGGCGACCATCCAGCGGTCGGTGCCGTGGCTGAACTCGTCGATGCGGTCGGAGGCGCCGGCGTCGTCGGACAGCACGAGGGTGGCCTTGTGGCCGGTGATGTCGCGGATGAGCTTGGCGTAGGCGCGGGCGGAGTCCTGGTCGGAGGCGATGACGAGGGCGCCGGCGTCCGGGATGGCCTTCCTGACCTCGGTCAGGCGCTGGTCGGCGGCGCGCAGCACGGCGGGCATCCAGTCGCCGCGCGGGTCCAGGGCGGTGCGCCAGGCCTGGCTGACCGCGTCCTTGGTCATCGGCTCGCCGAGGCGGGCCTCGATCTCGTCGCCGGCCTTGGTGCGCCAGCGCATGTTGCCGCTGTAGGAGAGGAAGATGACGGGCCGTACGACGCCGTCCGCGAGGGCGGAGCCGTAGCCGTAGGTGTAGTCGGCGGACGATCTGCGGATGCCGTCGTTCCCCTCCTCGTAGGTGACGAAGGGGATGGGGTTGGTGTCGGAGCGGAACGGCGTACCGGTCAGCGCGAGCCGCCGGGTGGCCGGCTCGAATGCCTCCAGGCAGGCCTCGCCCCAGGACTTGGAGTCGCCGGCGTGGTGGATCTCGTCCAGGATCACCAGGGTCTTGCGCTGCTCGACGCGGTTGCGGTGCAGCATGGGGCGTACGCCGACGCCGGCGTAGGTGACGGCGACGCCGTGGTACTCCTTGCCGAGCGGGCCCGCGCTGTACTCGGGGTCGAGCCTGATCCCTATCCGCGCCGCGGCCTCGGCCCACTGCTTCTTCAGATGCTCGGTCGGCGCGACGACGGTCACCTGCTGCACGACGTGGTGGTGCAGCAGCCACGACGCCAGGGTCAGCGCGAAGGTCGTCTTTCCGGCGCCGGGCGTGGCGACGGCGAGGAAGTCGCGCGGCTGCTCCTGGATGTACTTCTCCATCGCCCCCTGCTGCCAGGCGCGCAGCTTGCTGGCGGTACCCCAGGGCGCCCGGCCGGGAAACGCGGGTGACAGGTGATGGGAGGACGTCGAGGAAGCGGCGGTGGTAGTCACGGTCTCCGTGGAGGGGTCGACTGCTCGGCTGCGTATGACAACCGGGCCACCCTACCGGCGGCCCTTCCCCCGAACGCCGCAACGCCCCCACGTCGCTCCCGGGTGGGACCCACGTCACAGCCGCCTCGGCGGCACCGCGCTCACCGCTGCGGCGCCCGCACCCGCGTCGTCACCCACGCCCCCACCAGCGCGACCGCGGCCATCGGCAGGAACACCGCGGCGAAGGCCGCCGGGTGGGAGGCGTGGCCCGTGGCCGTGGCGGCGGTGTGGCTGATCGCGCCGCCGCCGAGGGCGGCGAAGGCCGCGCCGCCCGCGGCCAGCAGGACGACGTTGGACAGCCCGTCGGATATCTGGAGGGCGGCGGAGTTGGCGCCGGCCTCCTCGGGGGCGGACAGGTGCAGGAGCAGCACGCTGGTGGAGGAGATCACCAGGCCCATGCCCAGACAGCCGAACCCCCAGGCGACCGCGACCGTCCACACCGGCACGGACGCGATCAGCACGCTCGGCGCGGCCGCGATGGCCGCCGCCACCAGCACCATGCCCAGCGTCATCAGCCGCTCCCGGTACGGCTCCGCCCACGAACGCGACTGCGCCCACGAGCCCAGCGCCCAGGTCGCCCCGCCCGCCGCCAGGGAGAACCCGGCCAGGGTCGGGCTGAGCCCCCGCTGGGTCACCAGCATCAGCGGCACGAAGGACTCCGCCGCGATGAACGACCCCGCCGCGACGCCGCGCAGCAGCACGACCGACGGCAGTCCGCGCGCCGCCCGGTAGGTGCCGCGCGGGAGCAGCCCGAGCGCGGACGGCACCAGCAGGGCGACGCCCGCCGCGCCGGGCAGGAGGGAGAGCGGGCGCAGGTCCTGGGCGGCGTACTGGAGCAGGCCCGCGCCGGCGGAGATGCCGAGCGCGAGCCGGATCCGCCGCCGGTCGAAGGGGGCCCGGCCGGCCTTCTCGTCCACGGGCCCGGCGGCCCGCCGGCGTATCTGCGGCAGCGCCAGCGCGAGCGGGAGCAGCACCAGCACGGGGATGCCGACGAACACCCACCGCCAGCCCAGCCGCTCGGTCACCGCGCCCGCCGCCAGCGGCCCCACGATGGACGGCACGACCCAGCTCGCCGCGAACGCCGCCATGATCGCGGGCCGCAGCCGCTCCGGGTAGGCACGGCCCACGACGACGTACAGCGCCACGATCACCAGCCCGCCGCCGAGCCCCTGCACCGCCCGCCCGAGGATGAACGGCCACATCGCCGCGGCCGTCCCGGACAGCAGCAGCCCCGCCCCGAAGGCCGCGATCCCCGTGGTCAGCGCCCCGAGCGGCCCCCGCCGGTCCGACCACTGCCCGGCGAACACCATCCCGAACAGGCTGGTGGTGAAGTACCCGGAGAACGCGAACGCGTACAGCGACACCCCGTCCAGCTCCCGCGCCGCCACCGGCATCGCCGTGCCGACCGCCGTCGCCTCGAAGGCGATCAGCAGCACGACGGAGACGATCCCGACGCTGAGCGCCCGGTGCGAACGGCTCAGCACGCCGCCGTCCTCGGGGGACGGTGGGACGGTCGGGGCGTCGACGACGCCGGCGACATCGGTGTCGCGGGGTTCCGGGGCAGCCATGCCGCAAGAGTAAGGGGCACGACCGACGCTGACTCCTGTCGGGAGTCGGGGCCCGGCTCGTCCGTTGGTCGTAGGTCCCGGCCCTCCGCGGCGGACGGCACGACCGCCTGCCGCCCGCCCCTGCCCCCCGTTCATGAACGGCGTATGGCAGTCCCGTTGCACGCGACGCCCATCCCTTGAGCCCCGCTCCCCGCCCGGCCTACGGTCGTCTCAGCGATCACGGCCGTGTGCCCGAGTGGTTCAGGGGCTCGCCTGCAAAGCGAGTTACGTGGGTTCGAATCCCGCCACGGCCTCCAGCCATCTGGTCAGGCAAAACGGAAGGGCGGCACCCCTCAGCGGGGTGCCGCCCTTCCGGCCGTTCGTCTCAGTTCCCGTCTCAGTTGGCCGGTACGAGGGCACCGGCCGCACCGTCGTCGCCGTCGTCCAGCCGGTCCGTCTCGGACTTCCAGATCAGACCGTCCACCTGTCGCGCGACGTCGGCCCGAACGGCGTCCACCATGTGCTGGTACCGCGCGGCCATGGCGGTGGTCGACCACCCCATGAGGCCCATGACGGCACGCTCGGGCACTCCGAGGATGAGCAGCACCGTGGCGGCCGTGTGGCGAGCATCGTGCAGCCGTCCGTCCCTGACGTTCGCTTCCGCCAGGAGAGCCTTCCAGTCGGCCCAGTCCCGGCGGTGGGAAGGGCTACGGCCGTGTTCATCAGGGAACACCAGTCCGTTCTCCTCCCAACGCTTCCCGGCCGCCGCCCGCTCCTCGCCCTGCGCCTTGAGGTGGGCACGGAGCAGGTCGACAAGCTGCTCGGGAAGACCAACGGCGCGGCGGCCGGCGCGGGATTTGGTAGCGGCCAACTCCGGGTTCGTGCGACGCCTCTGGGGGCAGTACCCGGCCGCCTTGCGTCCGCAGGGGTCCGCGCATCCGTGGGCGTACTGCGGGCGGTGACGGCTACGGCGGACCACGAGGAATCCGCCGTCAAGGTCAACGTCCTCCCACCGCAGACCGAGCACTTCCCCTTGTCGCAGTCCGAGTGCCAGGGCGACAGCCCAGCGAGCGGAGTTGCGGTGCTGGTTTGCGGCTTTGAGCAGTCGCTTGACCTCTTGAACGGTGTACGGCTCCACCTCGTACTCCCCCGTCTTCGGCGGCTTGGCCAACTGAACCGGGTTCTTGCCGAGATGCCCGCGCCGTACAGCCTCGTTGAGGGCGGTACGGAAGGTGCGGTGTACCTGGTGAGCGGTCGCGGCCTTGCTGCCGTTGGCCTGCATCTTCGCGTAGAACGTCTCGATATGCTCAGGCTTGAGCCTGTCGAGACGGTGTGCCCCCAAGCCGGGGATGAGGTGCTTTCGCACGGCGACGCCGTACCCAACCATCGTGTTGTCGTTGACGGCGAGGGGTGCGACGTTCTCAATCCAGTGCGTCAGCCATGCCTTGACCGTCCACGCCTTGCCCGGCTTCCGCACGGTCTTGGCATCGCGCTGTTTCTCCAGCTCACGGACGGCGGCCGTCACCTCAGTACGGGTCTTGCGTTCGACGTGGCGGCGGTCCGGGGTGCCGTCATCACGGATGCCGACGGTGACGCGGCCGTGCCACTTGCCGTCTTTGCCCTGGTAGATGGAGCTGCGGCCGTTGGGCTGCCGGGTGCGCTTCTTGTCTTCCGCCACGGGCGGACTCCTCATATCAGTGCGGGTGGAAACGACCGGAGCGCCACCCCTGGCGGGTGGCGCTCCGCGGGAGTGGGTCAGGCCGCCTGTCGCTCAGCGCGGCGGCGGGCGAGGTAGGCGGCCGGCGCGTCGGCGGGTACGCGGCGGAGTCCGCCGATCAGCAGCGACTCCAGCTCACCGCTGCGGATGAGAGCGAAGCAGGTGGTGCGACCGACGCGGAGGCAGGTGGCAGCTTCCTCGACGGTCAGGAGAACGGGGGCCGGACCGTTGGCCTTGACAGGGCGGGCAGTGTCGAGATCGGTGATGCTCATGCAGGCACTCCTGTGGGGCAGTCCATCCGGGAGCTGTGTCCGTGTGTCCGAGGTGCGGATTTCTGCGTCACCTGCGTCATCTGCGTCATTTATGGCCCTGACCTGCGACTTTTTGGTGACGCAGGGGTGCGGGGGTGTGTCACCGGTGACGCAGACCTTCGTCATCGGGTGACGCGGGTGACGCGGGGTGACGCAGAATTTGGCCGTCTGCGTCACCACTGTTTCGCCTGATCACGGGCCGTTTGCGGGGTGTGGGTGACGCAGGTGACGCAGCGTCTTCCTACTTAGGACAAAGAGGGGGTGGTGTCTGTTGTGGTGCGCGGCTCAGCGATTGAAGAAGGGGCCGCTTCGCGGCGCGTCCATCGCAGGGCGGCACTGCCGCCGAACAGCAAGAGGAGCACGCGTCGCCGGGTGCTCCTCTTGCTTGTCCGTTCGCGGCGAAGGGCGTGCGGTCAGAAGGCCGCTTCCTGCTCGGGCGGCGGTGGCGCGGCGGCCGGCCGCGCGATCTCGATGTAGCGGGCGGTGTTGCTGCGGCCCCAATCGGTGAGGACGCCGCGGGCGGCGAGGGTGGGCTGTAGCCGCTTGAGGCGGTCTGAGAGGACCTTGCCGGTGGTCGGCCAGCCTTTAGGCAGGGGGCGGCATTCCTCGCCCATGTAGAGGCCCGTGAGGGCGTGCAGCCACCCGGCAGACGTCATCCGCTCCGCTGTCCCCGGCGCGATGCCGACGGCGTACTTCAGCACCGTCTGTGCCAACAGGTCGCCCTCGATGACATCGTCATTGAGGTCGTCCAGGCTGGCCCGGTAGGCGGCGAGAGCCCCCAGACCGGTCGCGGCGTCGAGCTGAGCGCACAGGTGGGCGAAGTCGGCCATGCGCAGGTCGGTCGGGGTATCCGCCTCTGCCGCACGGACCCGCACGGTGAGGTCGAGCAGGGAGCCGAGGACGACGGGCAGGATCTCCGCGTACTCGGCCCACAGTTCCGTCTCCGTACGCCGGACGCGGGGGCGTTCCAGCCGGAGCGGCAGCAGACGTTCGGCCAAGTCGCCCCGAAGGACGCCGACGTCGATGCCGGTCAGGAGCAGGGGGCGGCGGTAGCCGACGCGGAAGACGTCCCCGTCGGTGAACAGGGCGCGCTTGACGTTCTCCGCTCCGGTGACGATGCAGCACATAGCATCCGACAGGTCCGGAGTGAGGTGGGAGAGGTTATCCAGGGCGGTGACCCATCCGGCCGCCACTGCCGCGATCAGGTTTTCCTCGTCCTTCGGGGCCCGGCGCAGGTCACCGGTCATGCCCTCGATGATTCGCAGGAGCATCCGCCCGCCGGTCGACTTGCCCGCACCCTGGGGGCCGGTGAGGAACGGTGCCGGGACGGGGACGGAGGGTCCGAGGCAGCCGATGAGCCAGGCGATGGCCAGGCATTCGGTCTCGGCGGTGGCGAAGTTGCACAGCCGCATCAGCAGATCGATGCCCTTGCCGTTGGTGTCCTTGGCCGGCAGGGGCAGCTCCCCAGTGAGCTGGGTACGCCGCCAGCACACTTCCTGCGGGTCGGGGATGCGGACGTCCCACCCGGTGGGGTGGATACGCACCGACAGCCCGTCGGCGCGGCCGAGGTCCAGCCACGTCGCCCCGTCGAAACCGGGGGCGACGCGGATGTGCACCGGCTGCACGTCCTCGGTCAGCGCGAGTGCTTCGATCAAGTCCAGTGCCTCCTTCATGGCAGTGCCGTTGTACACGCCCAGTCCGTCGCGGTAGAGGCCGACCATGAGTTCCTGGCGGTGGCTTCCCGTGGTGCCCTGCGAGCGGATCGGGCGGGCGACGGGGTGGCCGTTGCGCTGCGCGTACACGGTCCCGTCGGCGGTGCGGAAGTACCGGAAGTGCGATTGCGCGTAGTCAGTGATGACGTCGCGCGCGGGGGTCTTGTCGTCCTCGGACATGGGTCACAGTCCCAACGTGGTGCGGGCGTTGGTCCACGCGTCCGTGCAGTGCCGGACGGTCTCGCCCTTGGCCTGCGCGGCGGCGAACAGCCGCGCCATGTGCGCGTCGGTGAGGCATCCGCAGCGGCCGTGCCGGGACAGCACGGCCAGGAACGTTCGGTACACCGTCGCGTGCACCGCGCTGCGCGCCTCGGTGATCTGCTGCACGGCAATGGCGATCCCGCGCTCCAGATAGGCGGGCGTGCGGTGCGGGCACTCCCCGCCACCGGACCGTGCAGGCACGGCGGCCGGGGCCACCGGACGGACCGGGCCGGGGGTCTTCACGGCCAGGGCGCAGACGGCGTCGGGCAGGTCGGCCAGGGGGCCGGTGCCGGGGCCGAGGTAGCGGGCGTAGGCCATGGACGACTTGACGTCGACACCGGGGCGCACGGCGTTGTGGGACGTCATGGTGCCCCGGTAGATCCAGTGCTCACCGCGCGTCGTGGCGATGGTGCGGGTGGCGGGCAGGTGGGCGCGGGCCCAGTCGACGGCCGCCGCGTCGTCCAGGTCGACCACGGTCAGCCCGGCGGCGCCGGGGTGGTAGGCCACGCAGACGGCCCGCTGCCACGCGGCCGTCCATGGCGGGGAGGTGAGGACGTCCGGGTCGGTGGTGGCGGCGGCCCACGCGTGGCAGACGCCGGGGCACCGGCACGGGCCCGCGGTCTTCATGTTCGGCCGGCCGCCGCACGCATTACCCATGCACGGGCGGCAGTTGCCGAACGGCTTCTTGCCCGCGCGCAGGGGCAGCACTGGCACACCGGCAGCGGCCAGCGGCAGCGCGGTCTGCAGGAGAGCAGGCAGCGCGTGCGTGCTGCTGTGCTCTCGCCGGATGAGGGTCGGTTGCGTCATGCTGGGAGACCTCCACAGGTCTGTGATGGGCAGGTGGACAAGGGCGGCCCCGGACTTTGGCGAGACGGGGGCCGCCCTTGGCGTAGCTAGCCGTGGAAGTGGTTGCGCTTGATCACGGCTTTGCGGATGTGGACCGTGGTCCCGCCCTGGCGACCGCTGCCGGTGAACACCTGCACAGCGATCCAGCCGCCGAAGACGACGGCGGCGAGGATGACGAGCTGGGTGACGAGCGCGGTCAGGGCGGTGATGAAGGTGGTGAGCAGCAGCAGTCCGCCGGACACGGCCAGGAAGCCGACGCCTCCGAGGGCGGCGTTCACGGCGGTACGGGAGACGGCCGGCTTGGCGGCGGCCGGTTCGGGGTGGGCGGGGTGGACGGCGTAGCCGGTGACGACCCGTCCGTCCGGCAGGACGATGCTCGCCACGGTCGGCACGGTGTCCGGCTGGACGGGCACCAGCGGTGCCGGCGCGATGCTGCCGGGGTGCAACGGCACGGGCCGGTGGACGTCGACGACCGGCCCGGTGGGCGGCCGGTGGGCGGGTTTGGGATACATGCGGAATGCCTTCCGGTGGGTGTCGGGGGAGGCTGGGGCACCCTGTTGGGGGTGTCGTGTGGAGGGGTGTTCCGGGGGTTTGAGCAGGCAGGCTCCCCGCCTCCCCGAAACGGTGTTTGCGCTGATCAGCGGGGGGAGGACGGTCCGGGGAGGGGATTGGGGAGTTCTCCCCGCCTCCCCGCCCCGGACGGGCGTTCCTCCCCGCTATTCGGCGGTGGAAGCGGAACCTTCCGCATCGCGGTTGGCGAGGGCGCGCAGGACGTGATCGCGGTGGACGACCATGACGCCGTGGGACTTCTTCGGCTCCTCGCCGTGCGCTTCCATCAGCCGCTTGAGCCGGTCGTTGGTCCACTCGTCGCCGTAGACCTTCGAGTCCAGCGCGTGCAGCCGCTTGAGGACTTCGTTGGTGCGCAGCCGGGGCGCGTCGCCCAGGACGGCGGCGACGTCGGCGAGCGCGTCGCGCTCCTCGCCCCGGTCGACCAGGGCCAGGGTGGTCACCCCGTCGCGCAGGGCCCTGGCCCGTGCGGCGATCTCGGCGGCCGGCTCGTCATCGATGAAGTGCGTGCGCACCGTGATGGACGTCTGGCCGGCCGGAATGGCGATCCCGTCCGAGGCCACGACCAAGGTCCCCTTGTCCAGCCCCTGGCGCAGCAGGTGGGGGGCGGCCCCGCCGTCGACGGCCTTGTCCCCCAGCGCCATGCGCGACTGCGACTCGGTGCCGAGCACGAGGGAAGCTCGGGTGTGCGCGCCCTCCCGCACGAGCTTGGGCAGGTTCTGGTCGGTGGGGTCCTGCGTGCCCTGCCACATCAGGACGTCGACCGCGCGGCCCTGGTTGTGGATCTCACGGACCGCCATGAAGTAGCGGCTGGTGCCCTTGGCACCCCCGTACGGGCGGCCGTCCTCGCCCTTGGCCGGGCACATGAACGCCTTCTGCGCCTCATCCACCAGCACGATCAGCGGCGGGAAGGAGACGGTGCGGTCCCTGCGGCGGGCCTCGATCCGCCGGTTCATCTCCTTGATCGCTTCCTCGACCATCTCCGTGGCCTGGATGCAGTGGCTGTCGGAGGGACCCTCGATCAGCACCTGCGCGATGCCCTGGAACATGGCCCAGTCGCCCACGCCCTTCAAATCGGCGATCCAGAACTGCACCCTGCGATCCAGAGCCAGCCACAGCGCGAGCGCGCGCACGGCCGCGGTCTTGCCCTGGTTGGACATGCCCGTGACCAGCAGATGCCGCTGAAAGAGGCTGAGCGTGGCGGCGTCACCGCGCAGGTCCTGACCCCACGGAGCCGCGCCCTTGACGTAGTCGGCGGTCATCGTCTCGTCCGTCACCAGTGGAGATGGGCCGATCGGCTCGTCCAGCGCACCGGAGTCGGCGATCCACAACCGCACCGTGCGCGCGGCCTGGGGCAGGGTGATGAACACTTCGTGCTCATGCCGGGTCAGGTTCTCCGCGAGCTTGCGCCGCCGCTTCTGCACCTCGTTGGTGGCCACCCCCGAAGGCAGCGTGACGTCGACTTCCACACCGCACCCGGCGATGGTGATCGGGCCCAGCATGGACGCACCCGCGTCGCCCATCTCCTGAATGGCCTTGCGCAGCGTCGGCACGCCGAGGTCGCGCAGCGCCTTGACCACGATGGACGGCGTGATCGGCTCCCCCTGACCGGAGCGGACGCTGGCCGGGAGCGCCCACTGGGGTGCCGCGTGCTGCTTGCGCCCCACCGACCACAGCGCGAGCAGCGCCAGGAAGGGGCCGATGGTGAGTGCCGGACCCCACACGATTTGGACGATGCGGATCAGCAGAGCGATGAAGTCGATCGTCGCCGACAGAGGGGTGATGACGTCGCCGGCCTGGCCGGTGTTGATGGCCATGACGACGCCGAGGGCGACCAAGGTGCCGATGCCCATGCCGGTGCCCACGGCAACGCCCTTGGCCGCTTCCACCGGGGAGTGGAGCAGGTCCATGCGGCGGCGGTGGCGGGCATCGCGGAAGCGCTGCAACCGGTCCTCCCACTCCTGCGCAGCGTCCAGGTTCCCCGCGGCCTCGGCCGCCCGGAGCAGACGTTCGTAGCGGGCACCGGTGCGGCCGTCCCACGCCCGACGCGCCACGATCCGCCCGCCGTTCAGGGTGTAGAGGCCGTGCCGGACCACCGCGCGGGCGGTGGTCTTGGTCCTCTCGTGCGTGACGGCGGTCTTCGCCGCGCGCCCCGAGCGCACCCACAAGGGCGCGGGCGCGGCCGGCGGGGCGTCCGGGACGACGGTCAACGTGGTCACGGTCGCCGGATCGGCGGGCGGGGGGCCGGTGTGCTTGTGGAGGTGAACGACGTTCTCACTCATGCTGGGAGTGCTCCTGACTGCCCCTGTCGGGGCGGGAGTAAGGGGTGAGCCGGGGTGGCCGGGTCCGTGGAAAGAGCGGCCACCCCGGCGCAGGGGCGTGCGGTGGGGGCGGTCACCACCAGCGGGACGGCTTCTTCGGCACGAGGTACGGGCAGCCGTTGCGCATGTGGTCCACGCACTGCGGGCAGTCCTGACGCGGGCCGAGATGACGGTGTACGCGCTGGTCGTGGGCGTGCTGCCAGCACTGCGGGCACTCACCCGGCGGCGGCTTCAGCGGGTCGGCCACCCTCACCACCAGCCCTTCGACTTCCGGGCCGCCTTGGCGCGCGCGGCCTCCGTGATCAGCCGCTGACGCTCGGCGTGCAGCGCGGTCAACTCGGCGTTGAGTCGCATCTCGGCGGCGTTGCCGGTGGCGTCCATCCGCTCCTCAGCACGTCCCGCGCTCCGGCCGCGGGCGACGCGGTAGGAACCGCCGGCCAGAGCGCGGGCCATCGCGCGGCGCTCGCTGCCGTTGAGCGGCCACCACTCGCCGCGGCGGACGGCTTCCAGTTTCTTCGCGGTCGTCTGGATCTCACGATCCAGACGACGCAGGTCGGCGTTGCTCACGAAGGGCTCCCTTCCGGGTAGGCGCAGGGCACGCACATGCCGAGCGACGGCGGGATGACGTATCCCGCATCCGTGCGGCACTCGGGGCAGACGCGGCGGGCGGCGTTGGCCTTGGCCAGCGCTGCCCAGCGGGCCGGGGTCATCGGGCGTACGGGTTTGGCCTGGTCGATGCGGTAGAGGTAGGCGACCAGCGGCGGCCGGCGACGGCGCGGCCTCTCCAACTGCGCGGCCACGTCCTGACCGCCGGGGCGCAACCCGCGGGCGCGGAGCTGGCGACGGGTGGCGTAGCCGTCCGGGGCCAGCCGCCACCGGTAGACGGGAAGGGCGGCCATCACGCGGCCTGGAGACCGCGTTCGGCGCGCAGGGCGTCACGCAGGCTGCGGGCGTTGGCCGGGGAGGTACGGACCTCACGGCGGATGCCCTCGGCCGTCAGCCTGGCGTCCGGCCAGTCGGCGGTCGCCTTCCGTGCCTCGGCCAGCAGCTCATCGCGGCTGCGCTTGGGGCGCGGGGTGCGGGCGGCCTCGGGCACGCGGCCCGTGGCCCGGCGCGGCCGGGTCGACTCGGCCGCCACCGCGCGCCGCACGGCCGGCGACGCGGTCGGTGTCGCGGTCGGCTGCTCGACGGCGCGGGTCGCCTTGGCCGGGATGGTCGACTTCAGGAAGCCGACGGCCACCGGTCGGGGCAGCGCCGTGACGTTCGGCGTGATCGGTGCCGGGGTCGATACCGTGAGGTCGGAACTAGACTGTTTCCTCTCGGTCCCGGTCGATTCCTCCACATTCGCGGTCGGGAGCGGGATCGGGGCGGGGCGGTGGTGCAGCACCTTGGCCACGAGGTCTGACCCGAAGTAGATCGACCCGACCGGCAGCGACGTGGCGAGCAGCACGAGCGCCCAGTTCGCCGGGTCCCAGTCCGCCAGTCGACCCCAGTCAACCGACCGGCCGTGCAGCTCGGGAACCAGGCCGTGCACGTAGTTGAGCACGAGCGAAGCGATCGTGTAGCCGGCCAGCACCCGCAGCGCGAACACCCGATCCCGCCCCGCCAGCACGAGCGTGGCGATCAGAGCAAGCGCCATCAGGCCGTCGACCACGAACGGATACAGCATCGCCGCCGTGTCATCCGCACCGATAGCCCCCGCAATATCCCGCAGGGCGTTCCAGGACACGCGAAACGCCATCACGACCACAACGACCAGCGCGAACACCAGGGCCGCGCGCCCCTTGCGGTGAAGGCTCATGCCGCACCCCCCGGAAGGCTCACGCCCACCGTGCGGTTGACCAGCGCGACACGAGCGGCCAGCGCCCGACGCCGCGCCCGCCGGATACGGCGCTCGTCCAGCTCCGTCGGCGTGCGGTCGAGGGACACGATGTGCGCGTCCAACAGCTCGACGTCCGCCAGGATGACGGGCATCTCCAGCTCGATCGCGTTCAACTCCTTGTCCGTCGGCTCCATGAAGTCGGCGAACGCGGTAACAGCGTCCTGAACAGTGACGATGTGGTCCATGGGTCGTGCTCTCCCTCGCAGGTGAACGGCCCGAACAGCGCCCCCGGAGTGCCAGCTCCGGGGGCGCGCGCCGTTGAAGTGAAAGCCGCACGGGAGTCGTGCGACGGACCGCAGAAGTGCGGTCAGTGCCTCGGGTCGGATTCGATCCGACGCCCTCACGGCGAGATGCCGAGGCAGCAGGGTGTCTCCTTTGGGGTGCCGCACCCGTATCAGGTAGCGCGGCATGACCTCCGTTGTAGGCGTACGGAGACATGACCTTTCGGTCTAAGCCCTCCCGAATGACCAGGGTCGGGTGCGCCCTCGGCCCGCTCTATCCCGGGCCCCTTGAGGCTGCAACAGCCTCCGATGTCTTGCGTTCGTGCAGGTCAAGCAGCCACGAGGGCACCTCCCCCCGTCTTGCTTAGGGGGGGTTCCCAACGCGCTGATAGGTACCGTAGGCAAACTGACGGCTGCACGCAACCCCCTCTCGCGGTAGAGTCTGATAGACCCCCTAGGCGACGTTGGGAGAACCGTGCAGGACGACATGCAGAAGGTCTCCGGGATCACAGACCCCGTTGACCGCGCCAAAGCCGCAATCGACCTGATGGCGCGGTACCAGAGCCACGTGAACGAGCTGTCCCGCATCCGCCGGGAAGCGATCGAAGAGGCTCAGGCATCGGGCATGACCCAAGCCGAGATCGCGAAGCGACTCGGGGTCAGCAGGGGGCGCGTGGGTCAGCTCGCGTCAGCCGGCCCGCCGCCGGAGCGCGCATTCTTTGGCACGGACCTGGTCACGGTGTCGCTCGGAGGCAAGTACGAAGCAGGCAAGGGGCCCGATCAGAACCCCAGCGAAGTGGTCACCCGAGAGGACCTGAACAACTTCGAGCACCTGCGCAAGCTGTTGGGCGGGATGAAGCTCGACACGCAGTACGAGGTGATTCCGCCCACCGGAATCGTGAACCTCAACCGGGACAACCACGTCGTGATCTGCGGCCCTCGCCTCTCCCCGATCGTGGCGCAGGTACTCGAAGGTGACGACAACCTTCGGTTTGCCAAAGACAGCACGTGGCACCTAGTGGACCAGGTGGCCGGGAAGGAGTACCGGTCGCCACAGGACGAAGACGGGTCAGCCGGCGACGTCGGGTACCTGGGTCGGCTCCCACGATTGGACGGAAAAGGGACGTTCCTCTATATCGCCGGTATCCATGCAATCGGCGCGAACGGAGTCGTTCACTTCCTGGAGAACAACCTGGCAGAGCTTTACCGAGAGGTTCGCACGCGTCGCTTCTCCACCCTGATTTCGTGCCGTTACCACCCGAAGACGCTCGAAGTGCTGGAGAGCCGACGCGTCACTCCGCTGTACCGACACGAGGGCTGAGAATGCGCGTCGCCATTGAAACCCAACCTGGTGGAGCCGCTCCCAACGAAGACTGGGTGGCCGGTACGCCGACGCTCGCCGTCGTGCTGGACGGACTCAGCACGGCAGGCCTGGACACTGGATGCCGCCACGGCGTGCCCTGGTACGTGACGCACCTGGGTAGTCAGCTTGTGGGCGCGCTCGCAGACCCGGACACGTCACTCACCGCGGGTCTGGCGGATGCCCTCGAACGGGTGGCCGCGCTGCATCCCGAATGCGACCTGGACAACCCCGGAACACCCTCGGCGACGGTGGCGATCCTTCGGGAGCGCCCCGGTTTCCTTGACCACCTGGTCTTGGCGGACTCGCCCATCGTGCTGGAAGGTGCCGACGGCTGCACCGTGCACACCGACCTGCGGGTGGACGGCGTCCTCCCCGAGTTGCGGGCGGAAGTCGAGCAGTACGAGACGCACACGGCGGAGCATCGGGAAGCACTCCGCCGGCTCGTCACCGAGCAACGTCAGACCCGCAACACACTCACCGGCTACTGGGTCGCTGCCTCGGATGCGGAAGCTGCCGCTCACGCCATCGTCGGCAGCACTCCCACCGAGGACGTACGGGCCGCGGCGGTGCTCTCCGACGGCGCGTCGCGACTGGTCACCGAGTACGGCATGGCCACGTGGTCCGAAGTCTTCACAACGCTCCGCACCGGCGGCCCGCAAGAACTGATCGCCACCGTGCGAAAGGTCGAAGCCACCGATCCCACCGGGCGGCGGTGGCCGCGCTACAAGTCCGGCGACGATGCCGCCGTAGCCTTCTGTCAGTGGTGACAGTGGCTGGTCAGTGCGCCGAGTGTTCGTCTCACTCCGTCTCAGTTTCCGTCTCATTCACCCCCGTCCGGAGCCGTCCACAGCGGTTCACGCTCCGGGCGGGGCGACGGGAGTGAACGGGGTTGAACGGCTATGGATCACGCCGTGACCAGCGCGGACAAACCTGCAAAGCGAGTTACGTGGGTTCGAATCCCGCCACGGCCTCCAGTCTCAGCCGTCGCGTCGGCCAGGGGGGCGGCTCCGACGGGCCGAACCAGACGCGGACGTCCTCGCCGGTGCGGACCGGCAGGCGGGGGAAGTCGTTCTCCGCGTGTTCCGTGCGGTGCAGGGCGTGGCCGAGGGTCAGGTGCCGGGCGGCGTACGCGTCGAAGGCCGTCTCGTCCGGCGGGTGGCAGATGTGCGCGAGGACCTCGTCGGCGCCGGGCGGCGGGGTGTGGCCGGGACCGCGCAGCAGCAGGACGTCGTCGCTGTCGACCATCGTGGCGTTGGCCGCCTCCCGGTGCTGCCGCCACACCGGGCCGTCGTAGAACGCCTCCAGCGCGCGGCGGCGGTGCGCCATGTCGGGGAAGGCGCGCATCCAGACGAACCGGTCCGGGTCGTCCAGGTCGCGGTACCGGCCGCCGACGGTGATGCCCACCGCCTCCTGACCGGTCACGAACTCGCGCTCGAACAGCTCGATCAGGGTGTCCCGGGCGCCGGGGTGGAGGGTGTACTGCCGGAGTTCGACGATGCTCATGCGCGCAGGTTAGGGGCGGTCCGCTGACATCTTCTGTCAGTGGAGTGCGGTGGGGTGCGGCGATACTGGGCGTCATGCGTGCGAGCCGGTTGGTGACCCTGCTTCTGCTGCTGCAGGACCGGGGGCGGATGACGGCCCGGCAGCTGGCCGCGGAGCTGGAGGTGTCGGTGCGGACCGTCTACCGGGACGTCGAGGCGCTCGCCGCCGCCGGGATCCCGCTCTACGGCGACGCCGGGCACGCCGGCGGCTACCGGCTGGTCGACGGCTACCGGACCCGCCTCACCGGACTGACCGCGGACGAGGCGCGGGCCGCGTTCCTCGCCGCGCTCCCCGGTCCCGCCGCCGAACTCGGCCTCGGCGAGGCGCTGGCCACCGCCCGGCTCAAGCTGCGGGCCGCCCTCCCGGCGGAGCTGCGCGAGCACGCCGAGCGTCTTCAGGAGTGCTTTCTGCTCGACGCGCCGGGCTGGTACGGCGACGCCGACCGGGCGCCTCATCTGACCGCGGTCGCCGCCGCGGTGTGGGACCGGCGTGCGGTGGTGCTGCGGTACCGGCGCTGGCGGGCGCCGGAGGAGATCGAGCGGCGGGTGGAGCCGTACGGGCTGGTCCTCAAGGCGGGCCGCTGGTACCTGGTCGCCGGCGGGCCGTCCGGGATCCGCACCTACCGGGTGGACCGGATCCTCGAACTGCGGTCGCTGGAGGAGGAGTTCGACCGTCCGGACGGGTTCGACCTGGCCGGGTACTGGGACGGCTACCTGGCAGACTTCCGGGCGCGCCTGCACACCGGGGAGGCCCTGGTGCGGCTGACCCCCGAGGGCGCCCGCCGCCTCGGCGTGACCCCCGCCGGCGACGGCTGGACGCGGGCGCGGGTGCCCATCGAGTCGGTCGACCACGCCCACGGGGAGTTTCTGCGCCTCGGCGCGGACGTCGAGGTCCTCGCGCCGGCCGAACTGCGCGACCGCATCGCCGAGACGGCACGCACCCTGGCCGCCCGCTACGGGACACGGGCGACTGAGGCGGACACCCCCTAGCTAGGACCCGTTGAGCAGCCAGAGGGTGAAGGCGAGGGTGGAGACGTCCCGGCTGAGCGGATGCAGAATCGCCTCGCGCTCGCTCCAGATGTGCACCTCGCCGGTCGCGCCGTCGACGACCACGCTGTGGTCCTCGGCCGGGTGGCCCAGGCGTATCAGGTGGTCGGCGCGGGCGGGGAGCCGGCCGCCGGGGCGTTCGGCCTCGTAATAGGCGGTGAGGGTGGGCAGCGGGACGTCCATGTCCAGGTGGAAGAGTCGGCCGTCCTCCGGCAGGCCCGTCTCGCGCAGGAAGCGGCGCGTCGGCTCGTGGGTGAGCGCCGCGGGGAAGTCGAGCTCCTCGAAGCGGACGATGCCGCCGCGCCCGAACTCCTCGGCCAGCAGCCGTCCCGGCACGTCCAGCGCCAGGCCCGAGGCGGCGTCACGGCGTAGCTCCGCCAGTTCCTCCGCGGCCGTGGCGAACCGCAGCAGCGTGCACAGCGCCGGGTCGGCCGGGGGCGGCGCGCTCACGCCGCCGAGCAGAGAGGCGCACGTCAGCAGATCGGCGAGGGCGTCTTCGGCGAGCGTCTCCTCGCAGAGGGCGGCGGAGATCGTGGTGGCGGCGCCGGTCGTGGTGGCGGTCGCGGCGGCGACGCCGGGCACGGTGCCGCCCGTCGTGACCGTCCCGGCAGTGAGGCGCTCGGTCGTGGCGGCCACCGTCATCGCGGTCACCGGCGTGACGGTCTCGGTCGTGATCATGGCTCCCCCGCGCATGCTCGCTCGAAGCGAGGACGCGGACGGCCGCCTTCGTCGTTCGACGCGGTCGCCGTCGTCCTCACTGCCCAGAACACTACGCGCCCCCACTGACAATCGCTCCCACCTGCGGAAACGACCGCCCTGGGGGTACCCGCCCCCCGCGGGGATCACCCCGTGACCACCACCGCGGCCTGCGGGCGGATCGGCAGGCGGTTGACCGGGCGGCCCGTCGCCGCCCGCACCGCCGACGCGATCGCCGCCGGGGACGCCACGACCGGGACCGCGCTGACCGCCTTCGCGCCGAACGGCGCCACCACGTCCCGCTCCTCGATCAGCTTGACGATCCGGATGTCGGGCGCGTCCAGGGCCGTCGGCAGGGCGTAGCCGGTGAGGTCGGGATGGCGGATCACACCGCGCGGCGTACGCAGGTTCTCGGTGAGGGCCACGCCCACGCCCTGGGTGACGCCCGCCTCGATCCGGGCCGCCAGCTGCGCCGGGTTGAGGATCCGGCCGACGTCCTGGGCGACCGCCAGCTCCACCACCCGCACCGAGCCCAGTTCGATGTCGACGTCCACCACCGCGCGGATCGCGCAGAAGGCGAGCCCCACGAAGGCGTCGCCCTGACCGGCCTCGTCGAGCGGTTCGGTCGGGTGGGGGCGGCACTGGGCGGTGGCCCACAGCTCCTTGCCCTCCAGCGCCTCGGCGACCGTGGTCGACAGGACGCCGTCGTACGAGGTGATCTTGCCGTCGGCGATCTGGAGCAGCTCCGCCGACATGCCGAACTTGTGCGCGAGGGGCTGCAGGAGCTGGGTGCGGACCATCTTGGCCGCCCGCTCCACCGCGCCGCCCGACACCCAGGTGTGGCGGCCCCGGCAGCCGGCGCCGGCCGGGGGCTGGTCGGTGTCCACGGGGGCGACGTGCACCTCGTCCACGCCGAGGATCTCCTGGACGATCTGGCGGGCGAGCGTGCTGAAGCCCTGCCCGGTCTCCACGGCCGCGCACAGCACGGTCGCGACGCCGTCCTGGACCTTCACCGTCGCCGTGGAGACCTCGTCGGCGCCCTCGGCGCCGAGCATGTGCACCATGCCCACGCCGTAGCCCACGCCCCGGCGCACGGCGCCGGGCTCGCCCGCGCCCTCGGGGCCGCCGGGCAGCAGCCACTCGTCCTCGGGCGTGTCCTTGGGCAGCGCCGGCAGCGGGAAGTCGCGTACCGCCCGGAGGAGTTCGGCGACCGGCGCGGGGCAGGTCACCGTCTGGCCGGTCGGCAGGACGTCGCCGGTCGCCATGACGTTGCGCAGCCGCAGCTCCGCCGGTTCGACGCCGAGCTTCTTGGCGAGCTTGTCCATCTGCGCCTCGTAGGCGGCGCACACCTGCATGGCGCCCTCGCCGCGCACATGGCCCGAGGGCGGGTTGTTGGTGCGCACGGCCCAGCCCTCGATGAAGGCGTTCGGCACGACGTAGGGGCCGCAGGCGAAGGAGACGGCGGCGGCGAGGGCGTCGGAGGACGTGTCGGCGTACGCGCCCGCGTCGAGCAGGATCTGCGCCTCGACCTTGACCAGCCGGCCCTCGGCGTCGGCGTGGTGGCGGTAGCGCAGCAGCGTGGGATGTCTGTGCGCGTGCCCGAGGAAGGACTCCTCGCGCGTGGCCGTGAGTTTCACCGGGCAGCCGGTCTTCAGGGCGAGCAGTCCGAGCGGGAGCTGGAAGCCCTGGTCCTCGCGGTCGGCCGTGGCGCCGGGCACGCCGGTGACGACGACCTTCACCCGTTCGGGCTCCAGCCCGTAGCAGGCGGCGGCCGTGTCGCGGTCGGTGTGCGGGTCGGTGGAGGCGACGTACAGCTCGACGCCGCCGTCCGGGCGGGGCACGGCGAGGCCGGCCTCGGCGCCGATCGGGGCGGGGTCCTGGCGGCCGATGCGGTAGAGGCCCTCGACCACGATCTCGCCGGCCGCCTCAGGGTCGCCGTGGCGCAGCGGGATGTGCCGGATCAGGTTGCCGTCGGGGTGCAGCGGCTCGGCCTCGAACGCCTGCTCGGGGTCGGTCACCGGGTCGAGCACCTCGTACTCGACGATGACGGCCGCCGCGGCCATCCGCGCGGTGTCCGGGTGGTCGGCGGCGACGGCGGCGATGGGCTCGCCGTGGTGCCGTACGACCTCGGAGGCGAAGACGGGGCGGTCGGCCTTGCCGCGTCCGTGCAGCGGGTTGCCCGGGACGTCCTCGTGCGTGACGACCGCGCGGACGCCGGGCATCTCGCGCGCGTGGGTGGTGTCGATGGACACGATGCGCGCGTGCGGGTGCGGTGAGCGCAGCACGGCCGCCCACAGCAGGCCCTCCGCCCACAGGTCGGCGGCGTAGGGGAAGGTGCCCTCCGTCTTGGCGCCCGCGTCGGCCGCGGGCAGGGACGCGCCGAGACCGTGCGGCAGCGGCTCGGGGGCGGAGAGGGTCTCCGCGGCGGTGGTCGCGGTGGCGGTTTCGTTGCTCACGCCGGGCCTCCGTCCTGTCCCTGTCCCTGGTCGCGTCCTGGTCCGTGCCCGTGTCCGTTGCCGTACGTCCGGTCGTCCGGCGGCGTGTCGGGCCGGTCGTACAGGCCCGAGGTGCGGGGGGACTCGAACGCCGACGCGTTGACGCCGCCGGCGCCGGGGCCCGCCTGCTGAGGAATACGCGGCTCGTCGCCGTCGTGTTCGGACGCCTCGGGCGCGGCGTGCGCCTCGCGTTCGGACACGACCTCCTTGACGGCGTCCAGGACGGCCCGGTAGCCGGAGCAGCGGCACAGGTTGCCGCACAGCGCCTGGCGGGTCTCCAGCTCGGTCGGCGCCGGATTGCCCTCCAGGAGGTCGTGCACGGTCATCGCCATGCCGGGCACGCAGAAACCGCACTGCACCGCGCCGCACTTGGCGAGCGCCCGCTGCACGTCCGAGGGCTGTCCGTCGGCGGCCAGACCCTCGACCGTACGGACCTCGCTGCCGGCGGCGGTCGCGGCCGGCACCAGGCAGGACGCGACGAGACGGCCGTCGACCTGGACGTTGCAGGCGCCGCACTCGCCCTGGGAGCAGCCGTCCTTGGCGCCCGCGAGACCGAGCCGCTCGCGCAGCACGTAGAGCAGCGACTCGCCGATCCAGGCGTCGGCGACCGGGCGCTCGGCGCCGTTGACGCGCAGGACGTAGGAGGCGAGGGGGTGTTCGTCGTGGGGGGCCGCGGGTGCGGCGGGGGCGTCCGGAGCGTCGGCCGCCTCGGAGGTGCCCCGGGCGTCCTCGGGCCGCGGCTCGGGGGCGCCGTCCGGGGCGTCCTGCGCTGCGGCCGTCGCCGGCTCCTGCGCGGCCTGCCCTGCGGCAGGGGTGGACGGCGGGTCACCGGCCGGGGGCTCCGCGGGGCTCCCAGGGGCCTCGGCGGGCCCTGCCGACCCGGTTTCGGGGGTCGCGTCGGCGGTCTCACGGTGCACGGGGGCAGGCTGTGAGGGCTCCGCGGGCGGTGAGGCGTCGCCGGGGGCGTCGGGCCGCGGCGCGGGACGCGTGTACGCCTGCGCGGACACCTCGGCGGCCGGGCGCCCGGCGTGTCGCGGGTGCTCGCCGTGCGCCGACTGCCCGCCGTGCGCCGACTGCTCGGCGTGGGACGGCTGCCCGGCGTGGGACGGCTGCCCGGACTCGTCGGGGTACCCGTCGTGACCGGGCTGCTCCGCGTGACCGCGATGCTCCCCGCGACCCGGCCGCTCGACGTACCCGGGCTGCTCGGCGTGCTCCTGCCGGTCCTGCCGCTCCGGCTGGTGCGTCGCCCACGGGGCCGACGCGCCGCCGGGCAGGGTCGTCGGCGGGGTACCGCCCCACTGCTCGACCAGGGACGACGTGGTGAACTCGCCCGATTCGTCCGGGATGTCCCCGTTCGCCACGGGAATCGACCACTGCCCGGTCACGTCGTGCCCCGGCGCGGGCGCCGACGGCTCCCCCGTCCCGGCGTCCTCGAAGGACCACTGCTGGGTGGCGCCGGGGTTGTACGCGAACCGGTCCTGCCCCGAGCCGTCCTGTCCGGCGTTCGGGTCGGGCCACTGCGCGCCCTCGGGCGGCATGGCCCAGCTGCCCGTGGCGGCCGGGTCGGTGCCCGCCGTCGTCGCGGGCGCGACCGTTATCTGCGGCGGCACGTAGCCGTGGCCCGGCGCGGCGAGCGGCGACTCGGAGGAGGCCGGCTGCGCGTCGAGACCGCCCTCGGGGAGCGTGACGAAGGCGGTCGCGCCGTCGTCGTAGTCGCCCTGCGGCAGCGGGTCCCAGCGGCCGCCGCCGCCCGGGGGCGTGCCCTGTCCGTGCTGTTCGTCGGTCACGACAGCGCCCTCCCCAGTGCTCGTCGGGCCAGCGCGGCGACGGTGCGCCGCAGGTGCAGTACGGCGGGCGGAAGCTGCGGTACGGAGCCGTCCTCGGCCGGCGCGGGGTCGGGGATGCAGGCCGCGGCGACGTACTCGCCGAAGGCGCCCAGCGCCTCGGGGACGACCGCGCGGTCGTTGTCCCAGTCGATGAGCTGGGCGACCCACTGCTCGGCGTCCAGCGGGCGCAGCGGCATCGGCGCGATGGCACCGACCGCGCACCGCACCCCGCGCCGGGCCGGGTCGAGGACCAGCGCGACGGAGGCCACCGCGCGGCCCGGCCCGGTCCGGCCGGTCGCCTTGAGGAAGACCTGCGGGGCGTGCAGCAGCGGCACGCGCACGTATCCGATGAGCTCCCCGGGGCGCAGCGTCTCCATGCCGGCCAGCAGGTGCGACACCGGGATCTCCCGGCGGGCGCCGCCCGCGCCCGCGATGATCAGCGTGGCTTCCAGGGCGGCCAGCACCGGCAGCGCGTCGCCGGTGGGCGCGGCGGAGGCGATGTTGCCGCCGAGGGTGCCGGCGTTGCGGATGTGCGGCGGGCCCGCGGCGCGCGCGGCGGCGGCGAGCGCCGGGATCAGGGCGGCGAAGTCGGGGCGGCCCATCCGCGCGTGGGTGAGTCCGGCGCCGAGCAGCGCGTGGCCGTCCTGGTACTGCCAGCCGCGGATCTCGCTGATGCGGCCGAGGCCGACCAGCGCGGCGGGCCTGAGCTGTCCGCTGTTGACGGCGGCCATCAGGTCCGTGCCGCCCGCCACGGGTACGGCGGCGGGCATGGCGGTGAGCGCCGCCACTGCCTCGTCCAGCGTGGCGGGCAGCGTGACGGCCTGCGCCGCCTGCGGTGCGTGCGTGGTCAAACCGGCTGCCCCTTCCCGCTGCCCCACCTGGTCCCGCCCGTGTGGCCCGTACGGTACGTGCCGACAGGGCGGACGTGGCAACTCTGGCACATCTTCGCAGGGCTCGAACGCGGGGGTCCGCTAGGAGGCATTCGCCCACCTGACCGGCGAGATGGCCAGCTTTTTTCCACTTCCGTCCCATTTCGGCCGCACTTCACGGGTGCACCGACATTGACACTCTTCGGTGACCGTTGTGAAGGTTTTGCGTCACACCCACCCGACCGGGCCGTCTCAGGCGCTGGGCGGCGGTCCGTCGATCGGGCGGCCGAGGACGCCCGGCCTCCGCTGCCAGGGGCGCGGGCCGGAGGGCGGCCGGTAGGCGACGCCGAGCGCGTCGAGCCGCCGGTAGTGGACGGCCATCCGCCGCTCGAATGCGGCGAAGTCCCGGTCGGCGGGGGCGGGCAGGGCGCTCCAGGCCACCTCGGCGAACGCGGCGAGCCGCGGGAACGCCTGGTAGTCCACGCGCGCCTGGTCCTCCATCACCTCGGTCCACAGGTTGGCCTGCGTGCCGAGGACGTGCTCGGCTTCCGCGGGGGTCAGCTCCGGGGGCACGGGCTCGAACCGGTAGACGTCCTCCAGGGTGCGGACGTAGCCGATCGGCACGGGCTCGTCGTCCCCGGCGGCCTGCCGGTGGTCGAGATAGACCTGCTGCTCGGGGCACATGACGACGTCGTGGCCGGCCCGCGCGGCGGCGATCCCGCCCGCGTACCCGCGCCACGAGGAGACGGCCGCGCCCGCCGCGAGACCGCCCTCCAGGATCTCGTCCCAGCCGATGAGCCGGCGTCCGCGCGCGGCGAGCCAGGCGTCGAAATGGCCGATGAACCACGCCTGGAGCGCGTTCTCGTCCGCGAGCCCGAGTTCCGCGATGCGCGCCTGCGCCGTAGCCGACCGCTGCCACTGGTCCTTGAGGCACTCGTCGCCGCCGACGTGGATGAACTCCGACGGGAACAGCTCCAGCAGCTCCTCGAACACCCCTTCGTAGAAGCGGAGGGTGTCGTCCGTGGGGGCGAGGACGTTGGCGGAGATTCCCCAGTTGTCCCAGACGGTGAGGGCGGTGGTGTCGATGACGTCGGTGTTGCCGAGTTCCGGATACGCGGCGATGGCGGCCTGCGAGTGTCCCGGTACGTCGATCTCCGGGACGACGGTGATGTGCCGCTCGGCGGCGTAGGCGACGATCTCCCGGATGTCGTCGTGGGTGTAGAAACCGCCGTGCGGCTTCTCCTCCCACAGCGGCGAGGCACGGTGACCGATTTTCGTCCGCGCCCGCCAGGAGGCGACCTCGGTCAGCCTCGGATACCGCTCGATCTCGACGCGCCAGCCCTGATCGTCCGTCAGGTGGAAGTGGAAGACGTTGAGTTTGTGCGCCGCCATCAGGTCGAGGTGGCGCAGCACGCCCTCCTTGGGCGTGAAGTGCCGGGCGACGTCGAGCATGAGGCCGCGCCAGCCGAAGCGCGGGGCGTCCTCGATCGTCACGTACGGCAGCTGCCACTCCGCGCCCGGGCGCACGGGAGCCCGCCGGAAGGCGTCGGGGCCGAGCAGCTGACGGAGGGTCTGCGCGGCCCAGAAGACGCCGGCCGCGCCGCCGCCCTCCAGGCGCACCCGGCCGTCGACGACGAGACGGTACCCCTCCGGGGGCAGGCCGGGGTCGATGCCCAGCACGATGCCGCGGTCCGGATCACCCGGTCCCTCGGGCAGCGGCAGCCCGGTCGCCGCGCCGACCGTCGCCCGCAGCCAGCGCGCGACGCCCTCGGTCCCGGGCAGCGCCCGGAGCCAGGTCCCCTCGTCGAGGCGCGTACGGCCCGCCCCGTCCCGGCGCAGCAGCCGCGGCGCCGGAATCACATCCACCCCGTCGCTCATCCCAGCCCTTCACAGATGTGATCGAACGTGAGCGCCCCCGGGGCGCGCCGAACGCACCCCGGGGGCCTTGCGTGTGCCACCGGACGGACGAGGTCCGGGAGTGACCTCCGGACGGACACGGTCCGGGGAGGACCTCCGGACGGGCGAGCCCGGGATGGTCCCCCGACCAACGCGACGAACGAGCCCGAGAGAGAGCCCCCCGACGAACGAGCCCGGCAGAGCTCTGCCCGTCCGGAGATCTACTTGTCGCCCTTGCCCTTGCCCTTGTCGTCGCCGCCGGCGCCCATGGACTCGTAGATCTCCTTGCACATGGGGCACACGGGGTACTTCTTCGGGTCGCGGCCGGGCACCCACACCTTGCCGCACAGCGCCACGACGGGCGTGCCGTCGAGCGCGCTCGCCATGATCTTGTCCTTCTGGACGTAGTGGGCGAAGCGCTCGTGATCGCCGTCGCCGTGGGAAGTCTGCGGCGTGGGCTCGACGAGGGTCCCCGTACCAGTCCCGCGCTCGGGCTCGAGAGTGCTCATACCGCCAAGGGTACTGAAGCTCACACGCATCAGTTGAGCGAAGGGTCGTCCGGATACGTGGCCACCATCGCCAGCTCGTTGCGCTGCCGGCGCAGCACCTCGCGCCACAGCCGCTCCGGCTCCGGGGAGTAGACGTCGCCGGGCTCGGACTCCACGACGTACCAGGCGCCCTCGGCCAGTTCGTCCTCCAGCTGGCCCGGGCCCCAGCCGGCGTACCCGGCGAAGATCCGCAGCGAGCCGAGGGCGGAGGCCAGCAGCTCGGGCGGGGCCTCCAGGTCGACCAGGCCGATCGCGCCGTGCACGCGCCGCCAACCGAGGGGCGCGCCGTCGCCGGACCCGCCGCCGGGGATGACGGCGACGCCGAGGGCCGAGTCGAGGGAGACCGGCCCGCCCTGGAAGACGACGCCGGGCTCGCCGGCCAGGTCCGCCCACGCCTCCAGGATGTCGCCCACGCCCACCGGCGTCGGGCGGTTGAGGACGACGCCGAGCGAGCCCTCCTCGTCGTGGTCGAGGAGCAGCACCACCGCGCGGTCGAAGTTCGGGTCCGCCAGGGCGGGCGTTGCCACGAGCAGCCGCCCTGTGAGCGAGGACACCTCGGTCATGCCACACATGATCCCGCATCTTCCCGGCGCATGGGGAGCCAATCCGTCCACCGGGGTGTGCGCAGCTCAGGGGCGGACGGGAGCGGACGGGGCGCACGGCCGCCCCGGGCGGGACCGTGGTGACCCCTTGTGCCCGATTGGGAACGGTTCGTGTTGTGACACAGCCATGACGTCCCCGGGTGGTCCCTGGGCTTACGGCAGGGGGGTCGGCGGCGATTACTCTGTCCATCCGGCCCTTGCCCGATCCAGCCGTTTCCCGGCCCCGGCCCTGCCCAACGTCAGCCCAACTCATCGGAACGCGAGATACATGACCGTCAACGGCACTGACGACGTACTGCTTGTCCATGGCGGCACCCCGCTCGAGGGCGAGATCCGTGTCCGCGGTGCGAAGAACCTCGTACCCAAGGCCATGGTCGCCGCCCTGCTGGGCAGTGCGCCGAGTCGGCTGCGCAACGTCCCGGACATCCGCGACGTCCGCGTCGTGCGCGGCCTGCTCCAGCTGCACGGGGTGTCGGTCCGTCCGGGTGAGGAACCGGGCGAGCTGGTGCTGGACCCGACGCATGTGGAGAGCGCGAACGTCGCCGACATCGACGCGCACGCGGGGTCGAGCCGGATTCCGATCCTGTTCTGCGGCCCGCTGCTGCACCGGCTCGGGCACGCCTTCATCCCCGGTCTCGGCGGCTGCGACATCGGCGGCCGGCCCATCGACTTCCACTTCGACGTGCTGCGGCAGTTCGGCGCGACGATCGAGAAGCGGGCGGACGGCCAGTACCTGGAGGCGCCGCAGCGGCTGCGCGGCACCAAGATCCGGCTGCCGTACCCGTCCGTCGGCGCGACCGAGCAGGTGCTGCTGACGGCGGTGCTGGCCGAGGGCGTGACGGAGCTGGCGAACGCGGCGGTGGAGCCGGAGATCGAGGACCTCATCTGCGTGCTGCAGAAGATGGGCGCGATCATCGCGATGGACACCGACCGCACGATCCGCATCACCGGTGTGGACCGGCTCGGCGGCTACACCCACCGCGCCCTCCCGGACCGCCTGGAGGCGGCCTCCTGGGCGTCCGCGGCGCTGGCGACCGAGGGCGACATCTACGTCCGCGGGGCCCAGCAGCGGTCGATGATGACGTTCCTGAACACCTACCGCAAGGTCGGCGGCGCGTTCGAGATCGACGACGAGGGCATCCGCTTCTGGCACCCGGGCGGGCAGCTGAAGTCGATCGCGCTGGAGACGGACGTGCACCCCGGCTTCCAGACCGACTGGCAACAGCCGCTGGTGGTGGCGCTGACGCAGGCCACCGGCCTGTCGATCATCCACGAGACGGTGTACGAGTCCCGGCTCGGCTTCACCTCGGCGCTGAACCAGATGGGCGCGCACATCCAGCTCTACCGCGAGTGCCTCGGCGGCTCCCACTGCCGCTTCGGCCAGCGCAACTTCCTGCACTCCGCGGTGGTCTCCGGCCCGACCCGCCTCCAGGGCGCCGACCTGGTCATCCCCGACCTGCGCGGCGGCTTCTCCTACCTCATCGCGGCCCTGGCGGCCCAGGGCACGTCCCGGGTCCACGGCATCGACCTGATCAACCGGGGTTACGAGAACTTCATGGAGAAGTTGATGGAACTCGGGGCGAAGGTCGAACTGCCCGGCAAGGCTCTGGGCTGACCCGGCGGGCAGCCCTTCCTGAACGACCATGGGGCGGCCACCCCGATCGGGTGGCCGCCCCATTGGCGTTGCCGCTGCGCCCTAGCGGGCCCCGCACGCCGTCCCGCGGTGTGCGTACGGCAGGGTCACTTGCCCTTGGCGGCTTCCTTGAGCTTGGAGCCCGCGGAGACCTTCACGCTGTAGCCGGCCGGGATCTGGATCGGGTCGCCGGTCTGCGGGTTGCGGGCGGTGCGAGCGGCACGGTGGGTGCGCTCGAAGGTCAGGAAGCCGGGGATGGTGACCTTCTCGTCGCCCTTGGAGACGATGTCGCCGACGACCTCGGCGAACGCGGCCAGGACGGCGTCGGCGTCCTTGCGGGTCACCTCGGCGCGGTCGGCCAGCGCGGCCACCAGCTCACTGCGGTTCATTTTCTTACTCCCGTGTTCTTCTTGCTGTTGGGGCGTGCCACGCGGCGGAGCCGCCACCGGGCACAGCGAAGCCGATGCTGCCAGGGTCCTCGGACGGTGCCCGGACCGGGTCCGTCGTCAGACGCTCGCGCCCCTGGGGGTGCCCCCAGGACTCCGTCCTGGAGGAGCATCCTGCCCCCACCTGCGGCGGGAAAGCCAATCCGGCACCCGTAGGAGTCGTGAGAACACCCTTGGGAGTCACGGTGAGCGCCACGGCCTCGACGTGGTGACGCCCAGTCCGCTCCCGGCAGCGGAACGCGAGGTCTTCCGGACCCGGGAGACCCGAGTCCGGCCGCCACCCTAGAGGCCCGTACGCCGCGCGCGGTTCCGCGACGCGCCGTCGCGGCGCCCGATCGTGGCGATGCTCACAGCCACGACGTCACACGAACGAGGCCGTTCAGGAGCCGGTCGCCGACGCGCCCGCCGCCTTCGCGGCCTCCCGCACCGCCCCGGCCACGGCGCCCGCGACCTTGTCGTTGAACACGCTGGGGACGATGTAGTTCGGGTTCAGCTCGTCCTCGGTCACCACGCCGGCCAGGGCCTTCGCGGCGGCGAGCATCATCTCCGTGTTGACGGTGCGGGACTGGGCGTCCAGCAGACCGCGGAACACACCGGGGAAGACCAGCACGTTGTTGATCTGGTTGGGGAAGTCGGAGCGGCCGGTGGCGACAACTGCCGCGGTCTGCCGGGCGATTGCCGGGTCGACCTCGGGGTCCGGGTTCGCGAGCGCGAACACGACCGCGTCGTCGGCCATCGCGGCCACGTCCGTGCCGTCGAGGACGTTGGGGGCGGAGACGCCGATGAACACGTCGGCGCCGCGCACGGCGTCCTTGAGGGTGCCGGTGACGCCCTCGGGGTTGGTGTTGTCGGCGATCCAGCGCAGCGCCGAGCCGGGCGCGGCGTCGACCAGGTCCTCGCGGCCGGCGTGCACGACGCCGTGGATGTCGGCGACGACGGCGTGCTTGACGCCCGCGGCGAGCAGCAGTTTGAGGATCGCCGTACCGGCCGCGCCGGCGCCGGACATGACGACGCGCACGTCGCCGACTCCCTTGCCCACCACGCGCAGTGCGTTGGTGAGGGCGGCGAGGACGACGATGGCCGTGCCGTGCTGGTCGTCGTGGAAGACGGGGATGTCGAGCGCCTCGCGCAGGCGGGCCTCGATCTCGAAGCAGCGCGGCGCGGAGATGTCCTCCAGGTTGATGCCGGCGAAGCCCGGGGCGATGGCCTTGACGATCTCGACGATCGCGTCGGTGTCCTGGGTGTCGAGGCAGATCGGCCAGGCGTCGATGCCGGCGAACCGCTTGAAGAGGGCCGCCTTGCCCTCCATCACGGGCAGCGCGGCCTTGGGGCCGATGTTGCCGAGCCCCAGCACGGCGGAGCCGTCCGTCACGACCGCAACGGAGTTGCGCTTGATGGTGAGGCGGCGGGCGTCCTCGGGGTTCTCGGCGATGGCCATGCAGACGCGGGCGACACCGGGCGTGTAGATCATGGAGAGGTCGTCACGGTTGCGGATGGGGTGCTTGGACGCCATCTCGATCTTGCCGCCGAGGTGCATCAGGAACGTACGGTCGGAGACCTTGCCGAGCGTGACGCCCTCGATGGTGCGCAGCTTGCCCACGATCTCGTCGGCGTGCGCGGTGGAGCTCGCCGCGATGGTGACGTCGATGCGGAGTTTCTCGTGCCCGGACGCGGTGACGTCGAGGCCGGTCACCGAGCCTCCGGAGGACTCCACGGCGGTGGTGAGCTGCGAGACGGCCGTTCCGCTCGCGGGCACCTCCAGCCGGATCGTCATCGAGTAGGAGACGCTGGGCGCCGTTGCCATGGCCGACTTCCTCTGCTTTCACCGTGTCGCTCTGTTGCCGTCCGATCGTCGCACCTACCGCCGGGTAGGCGGTAGCCGCCCCGGGTTACGGACGTTGTGTTCACAGCGGAGGCACACGAAAGAGGCCCGCGTCACCCGAAGGTGACGCGGGCCTCGCACACGTTTGGTGACACCGACCCGCCATGCTCGCCTCGCGGCAAGTGGTCGCTCGTAGCGACGAAGGTTGGGCCCGGGGGCTTGGATCGGGCCGGTGTCACATCCAGGCTAACAAACGGATCCGGCGAGACCATTCCCTGCGGCGCGACTATTTCGGATCAGTCCCGCAGCAGGTCCGGCACCCCCGCCTCGTCCGGCTCGTCCCGCTCCGCGGAGACGATGGTCAGCTGCTGGGTCGCCCTGGTCAGCGCCACGTACAGCACGCGCAGCCCGGCGGGCGACTCGTCGGCGATCTCGGCCGGGGAGACGACCACCGTCGCGTCGTACTCCAGGCCCTTCGCCTCCAGGCTGCCCAGCGCCACCACCCGGTCGCCGAGTCCGGCGAGCCAGCGGGCGGCCTCCTCGCGCCGGTTCATGGCGACGACGACGCCGACCGTGCCGTCAACCCGGTCCAGCAGCCGCGCGGCCTCCTCCCGGACGGTCTGCGGGAGGGAGTCCCGTACGACGCTGAAGCGCGGCTCGACCCCGGTGGAGCGGACCGCCGACGGCGACTCGGAGCCGGGCATGGCCAGCGCCAGCACCTTCGCGGCCAGCTCGGCGATCTCCGCGGGGTTGCGGTAGTTCACCGTGAGCCGGAAGCGGCGGCGCGGGCGGCTGCCGAGGGCCTCGTCGCGGGCCTCGGCCGCCTCGTCCGGGTCGGACCAGGACGACTGCGCCGGGTCGCCGACGATCGTCCACGTGGCGTGCCGGCCGCGGCGGCCGATCATCCGCCACTGCATCGGCGTGAGGTCCTGGGCCTCGTCGACGATGACGTGGGCGTACTCGACCCGCTCCTGCGCCAGCCGCTCGGCGCGCTCGCGCTGCGACTCCTCGCGCACCGGCATCAGCTCCTCCAGGCCGGTGAGCTGGTCGAGCGGGTCCAGCTCGCGCCGGCGGCGCGGGCGGGCCGGGGCGCCGAGGACGGCCTGCAGCTCGTCCAGCATGGCGATGTCGTGCACCGAGTGGCCGTCCCGCTTCAGGGAACGGGCGACCTTGCGCACCTCCCCCGGGTTCAGGATCCGCCGGGCCCAGCGGCCGAGCCGGCGCTCGTCGGCCATCGCGCGCAGCACGGCCTGCGGGGTCAGTTCCGGCCACCATGCGTCCAGGAACTCGATGAACGGGTCCTCGGAGACCACGTCCTCGTCGAAGGAGGAGCGCAGTTCTGCGGCCAGCTCCGGGTCGGTGTGGCGGGTGGCGCCGCCCGACTTCTCCCACAGGGCGTCCAGCAGCAGCTTGCGGGCGCGCGGGCGCAGCAGGTTGACGGGCGCGGTGCCGCCGAGGGCGATGCGGCGGATGTGCTCCAGCTCCCCGGCCTCCAGCTCCAGCCGGCGGCCGAAGGCGACGACTCTCAGCCGCTGCGGCGAATCGTTCAACTCCAGCGCGCCGCGGGCGGCCTTCCGCAGCACCTTGAGCATGCGGTACGAGCCCTTGGCGCGGGCCACGGCCGGGGAGTCGTA
The DNA here is from genome assembly GCF_040611575.1 of Streptomyces sp. NPDC006610. NCBI lineage: Bacteria > Bacillati > Actinomycetota > Actinomycetes > Kitasatosporales > Streptomycetaceae > Streptomyces > Streptomyces sp. NPDC006610. The sequence continues at coordinate 82,535 of NZ_JBEXOP010000003.1, read as the reverse complement.
CAGCGTGGCCTCCGCCCCGTCGACGAGCGAGCCGATCGCGCGGATCGCGACCTGCCCCTCCTCGCCGAGGGAGGGCAGCACGCCCTCGGTGTACGCCACCAGCAGCGGGGTCGGCGAGACGATCAGGATGCCGCCCGCGTACCGGCGCCGGTCCTGGTAGAGGAGGTACGCCGCCCGGTGCAGGGCGACGGCTGTCTTGCCGGTGCCGGGCCCGCCCTCGACGTACGTCACGGAGGCGGCGGGGGCCCGGATGACCAGGTCCTGCTCCGCCTGGATGGAGGCGACGATGTCCCGCATGGTGTGGCTGCGGGCCTGTCCGAGGGCGGCCATCAGCGCGCCGTCGCCGATCACCGCCAGCTCGTGGCCGTCAAGGAACGCCGTCAGCTCGGGACGCATCAGATCGTCCTCGACGCCGAGGACGCGCCGCCCCTTGGAGCGGATGACCCGGCGCCGTACGACCCGGCCCGGGTCGACCGGCGTCGAGCGGTAGAACGGCGCGGCGGCGGGCGCCCGCCAGTCGATGACCAGCGGGGCGTAGTCCTGGTCGAGGACGCCGATGCGGCCGATGTGCAGGGTCTCGGCGATGTCGGCGGTGCGGTCGGCGCGGATGGCGCCCTCGGCGGGCTCCACCGCCGTGTACGCGCCGTCGGGGCCCTTCTTGCCGTCCTTGCCGGGCAGCAGGTCGATCCGGCCGAAGAGGAAGTCCTCGAACTCGTTGTTCAGCCGGTTGAGATGCACCCCCGCCCGGAAGACCTGGGCGTCCCGCTCGGCGAGCGCTCCGGGAGTGCCGACCTGGCCGCGCTGGGCCGCGTCGTGCATGAGGAACTCCGCCTCGTGGATCTTTTCCTCGAGGCGCCGGTACACCCGGTCCAGGTGCTCCTGCTCGACGCCGATCTCTCGGTCGCGGACGGAGTCCCGGGCGGGATCGAGCGCGGTTTCCTGTTGAGCCTGAGCGGCCACCGGGCCCCCTTCTGACGTGCTGGGCAGCCGTCCACCGTACGCGAAGGGGACCGGTTCAGGCTACGCGTCGACCTCCACGAGTCGGCGTCCGTCGAAGGTCATGACCTCGAAGTGGTCGATCTCGTTGGGGGTGAGGGCGGCGCCGCCCTGGACGTAGAGCGGGTTCTTGGCCTGCTCGGTCGTGGCGTTCGGGATGCCGTACCCCCAGTCCGGGACGGACCAGGAACTGACCGTCTCCCGCTCGCCGTTCTTGCCGACGGCGATCAGGGCGCACTTCTCGGGACCCTTGACGTTCTTCAGCTCCAGCACCGCGCTGGTGCCCCACGCCTTCTTCTCCAGGGCGACGGTCGCGCTGACCGCCGTGCCCGGGTCGGTGGCGGTGACCCGGTCGGGCATGGCCTCGAAGGCGATCTCGGCCGGACTGGACGCCCGCAGCGGGACGTTGCCACCGCCGGAGTCGTCGCCGCCCCCGGTCGCCGCGACCGACACCAACGGGCCGCCGACGATCAGCGCGGCGGCGGCCGCCACCATGTACATCCCGCGCCGCCGCTTCTCCGCCCGGCGCTCGGCGACCTCGTCGACCAGCGCCTCCGCCAGCCGCGGGCTCGGACGCGCGGACAGCGACTCCCCGATCGCGGGCGTCCCGGCGCCCGGCAGGTCGGCGAGCGCCGCCAGCATCGGCTCCATCCCGGCCAGCTCGTCGAGCTGCTGGGCGCACCATTCGCAGCCGGCGAGATGGGCCTCGAAAGCGGTCGCCTCGGCGTCGTCGAGAATCCCGAGGGCGTAGGCGCCGACGGTCTCGTGTTCGTTCGGGCCCGTTGATCCCTGACCCTGCATGGGCTGCATGGGCTGCATGGGGCCAGACGTACCCGGACCCTCCGCTCCGAATCCCCCGTAACCGCTCATCACGCCGTCACCCCCCGCTCCTCCAGTGCCAGCTTCATGGAACGCAGGGCGTAGAACACCCGCGAGCGGACGGTGCCGCTGGGTATGCCGAGCGTTTCCGCCGCCTCATTGACGGTACGCCCCTTGAAGTACGTCTCGACGAGCACCTCCCGGTGGGCCGGGGTCAGGTCGTCGAGCGCGTCCGACAGCGTCATCAGCCACAGCGCCTTGTCGATCTCGTCCTCCGCGGGGATGACCTCCAGCGGCGACGGGTCGACCTCCTGCGGCCGGGCCTGCCGGCTGCGGTGGCCGTCGATGACGATGCGCCGGGCGACCGTCACCAGCCAGGGGCGTACCGAACCGGTCGCTCGGTTGAGCCGACCGGCGTTCTTCCAGGCACGGATGAGCGTCTCCTGCACGACGTCCTCGGCGCGCTGGCGGTCTCCGGCGACCAGCCGCAGCACATAGGCGAGCAAGGGTCCGGCGTGCTCGCGGTACAGCGCGCGCATCAGCTCCTCGTCGGGCTCCGACGCGGGCTGGGTCATGCGATGTCGGGCCCTCGCTCCGCGTTCCCTGGCCACGGCCGCATCCTTGCGCACGCCCACCTCCGGTGTCCGGGGGTTCCCCCAGTCGGTCGCTCGAGGACGGGTACGGATGCGAGGGGGCGGTGTGTTCAAAGGGGCGGGAATTTTCTCGGGGGGTTCGATGGAGGTTCGATGCGTATCGGCCCGACGGCCCGGCCCGGCGCGGAACGGCCCGGCGCCCGACGCCTGACGGCCCGAAAGGCCGACGACCTGACGCGGCGCCCGCCGACTTCAGCGGCGTGGCTCGGGACGCGCCCCCGCCCCCGTGCGCCGTCGGTGCCGGGCCACCCGTTCGCGGTTGCCGCAGATGTCGCCGGAGCACCAGCGCCGGCGGTGACCGCGAGAGGTGTCGAGGTAGACGATGGGGCAGTCGTCGCCGGCGCACCGGCGCAGGCAGGCGCGGGCGGCGGGGTCGGTGAGCAGGTCCACGGCGTCGCGGGCCACGAGGGACAGCAGGGCCGCGCGGTCGGGGAGCCGGTCCAACTCCCGGACCAGTGTGCCGTCGTCGGCGCGGACGGCGTGTGGGGCGGGGGGCGCGGCGTGGGCCGCGGCGTTGACGCGGGCGAGAGCGAGGTCGTCGGGGGGAGACGGGGACGCAGGCGGGGGTGGGGATGGGGATGGGCTGGGGCCCGTGGGCAGGGCGCCGCGCGTCAACAGCGCGATCGCGTCCCGCAGTTCGCGGAAGGGCGGCAGCCAGGAGGCGTCGACGTGGGCGAGCGGCGTGCCCGGCGGTACGAGACCGGCCCCGCTGATCCACGCGCGCAACACCAGTACGGAGTCGAGCCGTTCGGTGGGATGGGTGGTCGCCGGCAGGTCGAGGCAGACGCGTCCGGCGTCGAACCGCAGCGCGTACGAGGAGGACGAGGCCGTGGCCGTACTCGGTGCCATGCGCCTGTCACCGCCCAGGGTCGGAGGGTGCCGGAAGGTGCCGGAGAGTTCCGCCGCCTCCTCCCACAGTGCACCGGCGCCGCCCCGGCCGTAACCCCCGGGGCGGAGCCTCACGCGTCGGCGTACTTGCTGTCCGCCGCCGGGTCCAGCGCCAGCCGGTAACCGCGCTTGACGACCGTCTGGATCAGCTTCGGCGCGCCCAGCGCCGTACGCAGCCGGGCCATGGCCGTCTCGACGGCGTGCTCGTCCTTGCCCGCGCCCGGCAGCGCACGCAGCAGGTCGGACCGGGAGACCACCCAGCCGGGCCGCCGGGACAACGCCCGCAACAGCGACATCCCGGCCGGCGGCACGGGCTTGAGCTCCCCGTCCACCAGCACCGCGTGCCCGCGGATCTCCACCTGGTGCCCGGCGATCGGCAACGCCCTGGCCCGCGCGGGCAGTTCCTGGCAGAGCAGCTGGACGAGGGGACCGAGCCGGAAGCGTTCCGGCTGCACGGTGTCGATGCCGCGCGCCTGCAGCGGCAGCGCGGTCACCGGGCCGACGCAGACCGGCAGCACGTCGTGGCTGAAGGCGGCGAGCACCTCCGGCAGCAGCCCGCGCTCGTCCGCCCGGGACAGCAGGGACACGGCCGCGGGGGCGCTGGTGAAGGTGACGGCGTCCACCCCGCGCGAGACGGCGGCGTCGAGCAGCCGGTCCACGGGCGAGAGGTCCTCCGGCGGCATCCACCGGTAGACCGGCACGCCGATGACCTCGGCCCCGGCCTCCCGCAGCGATTCCACGAACCCGGGCAGCGGCTCGCCGTGCAGCTGCACCGCGATACGGCGCCCGTCGACGCCCTCTTCGAGCAGCCGGTCGAGCAGCTCCGCCATGGACTCCGACGACGGCGACCAGTGCTCGGTCAGCCCCGCCGCCCGCACCGCGCCCTTGACCTTGGGCCCGCGCGCGAGCAGCTCGACCTCGCGCAGCCGGTCGACGAGGGCCGTGCCGAGCCCCCACCCCTCGGCGGCCTCGATCCAGCCCCGGAAGCCGATGGCGGTGGTGGCCACCACGACGTCCGGCGCCTGGTCGATGAGCCCTTTGGTGGCGTCGAGCAGCTCGCTGTCGTCGGAGAGCTGCACGATCCGCAGGGCGGGCGCGTGCAGTACGGCGGCGCCGCGTCGCCGGAGCAGGGCCCCGAGTTCGTCGGCCCGGCGCGCGGCGGTGACGCCCACGGTGAATCCGGCGAGCGGCCCGTGCTCGTCCGCCCGGCCGCCCTCTGCCTCCGCCCGCTCGGCCCGCTCCGGTCGGTCCGCTCGCTCCGGTCGATCCGGTCGCTCGTGCGCCGGCTGGTCCGGGGGCGACTGGGTCGCCCCCGTGCGCTGCTGCTGTTCGTCGTACATAACTAACTCTCGTCCCGCACTCGAGTCGGTGTCAGTGCACCTGCATGCCGACCGAGCCTGTCAACGGCTCGTGACAGGCTCGGTTCCGCTTCATGTCGCCGGTGTTACGTCACACCTCGGCGTAGCTGAGCTGCGACTTCTCCTCATCGGTGATCTTCGCGGCCCCGGGGCGGCCCATCGGGCGGCGAAGGTATACGGCCCAGGTGACCGCGAAGCACACGCCGTAGAAGGCGAGGAAGGCGACGAAGGCGCCGGTGCCGGAGCCCACGCTGAGGAAGGACTGGCGGAACGCGAGGTTGATCCCGAGCCCGCCGACCGCGCCGACCGCGCCGATGAGTCCCATCGACGCGCCGGACAGCCGCCGCCCGTACGCCGCCGCGGCCTCGCCGGTCAGCCCCATGGCGATCGCCTTGTTCTGGAAGATCCCGGGGATCATCTTGAACGTCGACCCGTTGCCGAGGCCGCTGAGCACGAACAGCGCGATGAAGGCGACCGTGAACAGCGGGAGCGACTCCTGCATCGAGGCGACGATCACGACGGTGGTGGCGGCGGCCATGGCCACGTAGTTCCCCAGCGTGATCTTCGCGCCGCCGTACTTGTCGGCGAGCGCACCGCCGAGCGGACGGATGAGCGAGCCGAGCAGCGGGCCGATGAAGGTGACGTAGGCGGCCTGGAGCGGCGTGCGGCCGAACTGCGTCTGGAGCACCAGGCCGAAGGCGAAGCTGTAGCCGATGAACGAGCCGAACGTCCCGATGTAGAGGAAGGCCATGATCCAGGTGTGGCGGTCCCGGACGGCCTCCTTGGCGGCGCCGGTGTCGTTCTTCACGGACGCGATGTTGTCCATGTAGAGGGCGGCGAGGACGGCGGCGACGAAGATGAAGGGGATGTAGATCCCGAGCAGCAGCCGCGGCCCGCCGCCGGCCCCGATGACCGCCAGCCCGATCAGCTGCACGACCGGCACGCCGATGTTCCCGCCGCCGGCGTTCAGACCGAGGGCCCACCCCTTCTTACGGAGCGGGAAGAAGGCGTTGATGTTGGTCATGGAGGAGGCGAAGTTGCCGCCGCCGATGCCGGCGAGCATCGCGCAGATCAGGAAGGTCGAGAACGACGTCCCCGGCTCCATCACCGAGAAGGCCGCGATCGACGGGATGAGGAGGAGGGACGCGGAGACGATCGTCCAGTTCCGGCCGCCGAAGATCGCCACGGCGAAGGTGTAGGGGATGCGGACGACGGCGCCGACCAGGGTCGCCATCGACACGATGGTGAACTTGTCGGCGGGGCTGAGGCCGTACTCCGGCCCCATGAACAGCACCATCACGGACCACAGCGTCCAGATGGAGAACCCGATGTGCTCCGACAGAACGGAGAAGTACAGGTTCCGCTTGGCGATTCTCTCGCCCTTCTCCCGCCAGAAGGTCTCGTCCTCGGGATCCCATTCCTGGATCCATCGGCCGCCCCTGCTCGGGGTTGCGGGGGCTGTACTGCGGGCTGTCATGACGCCTCCACGGTGCTCCGGGCTACGTACGGCTCGTACGGGGTGACTGTCTGATCCCGAAGGTAGGCAGGGCGCGTTTCCTGCCTGTGGCTCTGGGTGACCGGAAAGGAACTTTGGTCTCACCGTTTGGGGGTGGGGGGTGAGAGGTCCGGGGCAGAGAGCTTCGGGGGGCAGGGTTGTGGGGGGCCCAGGTAGGGGGTGGTGTGGGGGTGTGGGTGGTGGGGTCGGTACTGGTGGAACCGGCGGGACGGGACGGGGGCGGGAGCGGGTACGGGTCCGGGGACACCCCGCCTTGTGACGCAGGCCATGGTCCTGGCGACCTCGACGGAACCGCCCGTCGCCGTCTTCCGTAACACGGCCCGCACGTGCTTCTCGTCGTTCATGCCGCTCACGCCGCTCCCCCGTAGCTTGCGTCACGTCACCGTCTGCAATGGAAAAGTTTGACACAGCAACGACCGCTCGGGGGAGCGTCGACTTACGGCCACGCGCGCGCCGGCCGCCCCACCTCGAACCACAGCAGCTTCCCGGCGCGCTGCCCGGGCAGCCCGGCACCTCCGCCGGGCCAGGCGCCCCAGGAGTCGGCACACTCCCGCACGAGCCGCAGCCCGCCCACCGCAGGCGTCGGCAGGCGCGGAGGCCGGACGGTCGCTCTCGGACTCGACCTGCGATCGGTGGCCTTGGTGATCCACATCCCCGCACTTCTGGGCCATGCAGCCACCGGCAGAAGTCCACCTACAGCGGCGACGGCATCAACTGCGTCGACACAGCCAGGACCGGGACCGTCGTACGCATCCTCGACTCGAAGAACCCCGACGCTGGGCACTCGGCCGTCGCGCCCTCCGCCTGGGGCCCATTCCTCACCTACGCAGCCGGCGCCGCGTCCCGGAACAGGCCCCGCACCTGAACCTCAATCAACGGTTGATCGCCTGGATCTCCTGCACGACCACGTCCTGCTCCGCGCCGAACTCCCCGTTCGGAAGGTCCCGGGGATCGTTGACACCGGTACCGGTCCAGGAGATCTCCCAGGTCACGGTGGCCCGGAGCGGATAGGAACCGTCACCGGAGGAACGCAGGTACCGCACTCCACAGGGCGGCGTGCGATCCGCCTTGCCCCGGGCGTACGGCTCCCCGATACGACCGTTCCTGATCTCGCACACCCCGGACGCCGGGTAGGTCTCGGCGTCGCCGGTGCCGGGCTCGATCTTGAGGGCGACGGGCTCGGCGGTGGTGGTGGCCTGGATGCCGAGCACCGGGACGGAGGCGGTGACGGAGACGGGCTTGAACTCGGCGCCGTCGAGCCAGGCCCAGGTGGGCAGGTTGACCTTGGTGGCGCCTTCGGGGGCCAGGGTCACTTCGGTACTGGGGACGCGGATCTCGGCGTACGCGAGCTGGGCGAGGATCTCGGGGGTGATGGCGTTCTCGATCTCGGGAGGCGGGGCTTCACCCGTGTCCACCCAGAAGATGTCCTCGTCGCAACTGTCCCAACCGGGCGGGAAGGATTCGTTGACGTACGAGTCCCAGAAGTAGCCCTCGCCGGTCTTGTCCTTGTTGAAGTCCTTGTACGGCTCCCCGTCCACATAACGCGCCCGCTGCGTCGCCTCCCACTCGGCGCCGGTGGACTCGGCCGCCCAGATCGGCTTCAGCGTGGCTTCGAGCTGCGCGGGGGTGTACTTGGGCGCGTACCAGCAGGCGGGAGGGGTCCACGCGGAAGCGGCGGTGACGGGTCCGACGGAGGCGCCGCTGCCGTTCTTGGAACGGTCGAAGACGACGCCGCCGGCGGTGGCGGAGATCGTGTCACCGTCCTGTCCACCGCCCACCTGACTCTCAGAGCCTGTGCCTGATCCCCCGGGCACGATGTCGGCGCGCGCCGTCCCGGCTGAGGCCACCAAGGAGAGGATGGCTGCAAGGGCGCACAGCAGCGTCCTGCTCATGGCTGGCACCGTTCGGCGCCCCTCGTAGAAATGATCTGCGATGTCTGCCACACACCGTCCGGGTTCTTGTCCAACCTGGTGTTGTACTGGACGTAACTGTTCTTGGTGACCGGCGTCTTGGCGATTTTTCCGGTCTTCTTGTCCTTGCTGAAGCCCTTGCTCTCGTCGGCGCAGAACGTGAGGGTCGCTGACGTGTCGTTCTTCAACGTCACCTTGCGGTCGTAGTAACGGACCTCGCCTGTGATCGTCGCGCCGGCCTTCTCGAACGCGTTGACCCAGGAGACAGCAGCTTCCAGCGCCTTGCCCGTGTTGTAGAACCCGAGCGCCTCGCCCTTGGGGTCTGTTCCGGTAATCGCTGCGTCTACCGCCCGCATGCGCTCCGCATTATCCGCAAGAACGGCGTCCTGAACCGGGTCTCCCGTTTCCGCGTCCTCAAAGATCAGCTCGAGATCGGACGGGAGCTCGATCTTCGGACGGCCGTCAGTGGCAGAGGGTGACGTAGTCGGCGACGAAGTAGCCTGGGCGCTCGTCTCCGCGCCCGCGATCTTGTCGTTCGCCTTCGTGTCGCTGTCGTCACCGCCGCACGCTGTCAGAAGCAGGGCGGCCACCCCTGCTGCGGCTGTTGTGGTGAGTAGGCGAGGGCGGCGGGTCACAAGGGGCTCCTGGGCACACTGTCGGTTCTGGGAACAGCGCTACCGTAGCCGGGGTGGCAAGCGGCACACCAGATTGAATTGCCGTTCGCGACAGCGACGTTGACCACTCCGTTCCCGCTCCTCGTTCGTGAACTCCCGGCCAGCCCTCGTTTCGTGCGCACAGCCCGTTCGTCGGCGTCGGCGAGGACGGCGCGACCCTCCTCGGTCAGGGGGATCTCGAGGACGTTGCGGTGCCACTCGCGCGGGGTACGTTCGATGGGTGAGCGGTCCTGAAGGTCGGAACACTTCGAGACTGGGACGGAGCGACCTGCTGCCCGCTTCAGCACAGGTCTTCAGCCTTCAGTGGATCCTCGAAGCTGACTGTTTCCGCGATCAGGCGGCGGATCGCGCGGTACTCCTCGCGCCGGGCGACTGCTGTCGTGCTCAAGGTGAGGACGGCCAGGCGCTTGCAGTCCGGGTGCGGGAGGTGGGCGTGGAGCTGGAGCAGCGGTTCACGCGGAAGGCCTGAGCCGGGTCGCGGCGTTCGCAACGTCTCGCTGAAGGTGGCCGGGCCACAGGGAAGTTCCAGGTACTGGGTGTGCGCGTGTCCCTGCGCTCCGGTCACCGCACGGGCGGCCGTGACCCCGCGCGGGGCGACTGCCGTGTCACGCCAGGAGATCGTGAAGAAGGAGAGCAACGGCTGACGTCTGCCGCTCTCGCCCGCCGCCGCGTCGACATCGTCTCGGTGCAGGCCTACGGAGACGTGCACGGTGCCCACTTCACGCAAGGCGCCCAGTATCTGCTGGCCTGCCGCGAACCGTGCGATGAACTGTTGCCGAGCCAGGTCATCGGGTGCGGCTTCCAGGAACGGTGCCGCGGCGACTCGTAACTGCTCAGCGCCGTCCGAATCGGGGGCAGGAAGCAGTGCGGAGAGTGGCAGGGGGGTGAAGCCGGCGGGTTCGGCGAACCAGAGTTCGGCTTCCGGGTCGTGGACGGAGTTGTCGATGACGAAGGCCGGGGTGGTGGGCATGGGCTCCCCGCTCGGGGTGGCGTAGGGCATCAGCGAGGGCTGGGACTGGGCTCGACGAAGCGGGCTCCGGCGCGGCGGGCGCGTTCCAGGTCGGCGAACGTGGCGTTTTCCCAGTGCCTACGAGCGGCGGCTGGGGCACAGGCCGAGGGCTGGTAGAGGAAGTGCAGTCGCCTGGGTGAGTCCCCGTTCTTGGACGGCACGGCGACGACACCGAGAAAGCGGGGGTCGCCCGCGAACCACAGGGTGTCCAGTTGTGCCTTCAGCTCCGGTTTCGTGCGCGGCCCGCCGATGCGCTTCAGCCACCAGAGGGAGCGGTAGTGCTTGACGAAGACGAGCGGGATTCCCTTCTCACCATTCCCCTCCGGATACGGAAACTCGATCCACATGCCGTCGGCCTCCGCACCCGGATGCTGGTCGAGGCTTCGCGGGGCGCCATGAAGAACCCGCCAGGGATAGAACTGGAGCACTTGGAGTACATTCAACGACGCCGGGAAATAGCGCAACTGAATGACCACGCGATAGAAGGAGTAAACAATCAAGGGAGCGAAGAGTACAGAAAACCCCGGCGAGAGGTACCCAAGTAGCACATAAAACAACCCCAGGAGCATGGCCAACCAACCAATAAGTCCGATGAGGTTCAGGGCCATCTGTCCGACCCATGCCCAGCGAGTGGGCGGGTGATCCCAGGCGGTCGCATGTTCACTGGGGTTCAATGACTTGCCTTTCCCGTAGCGGTGTTCATCGCACGTACTGAATAAGGCTCCACAGGCTTCCACTGTCGATGGCGAGGCGCGCGCCATCAATTCCCGCAACGGTGCCGTCCTTGTACTTGTTTTCATCGGCATCCGCCAGCTTATTGACGATTCCGAAACCAGCAGTGGCAACACCGACGGAAGCCGACGCGGTCGATACAGTCTGCGCAGCTGCCTGCGGATTACTCAGCCCGCGTACCGAGCGCATAACGATCGTGTTTTCCAACCCCGCGATGGCCTTGGCCTCATCCATGGTCGCACTTCCATAAAGGGAAACCTTTTGCCCCAAAGTCGGCGCAGGACCGCTCCTGGAAACAGCCTGGATACCTGTCGCCGCCCCCTTGGAAACTGCTCCGACACCAGGGAGGGTACCTACTAGGTCAGCCCCCACAGATACCGCGTTGCTCCAGAAATCGGCGTCAAATTCACCCTTCATGATTCCATCTTTCAACGATTCCCACGTCTCGGCGTCACTCAGGCGCAACGTCAAAGCCGTAAAGCTCAACGCCGACGCCGTCAGCATCAGCGCCGCCACCATCGCGATCCCCAACGGCCCCGCGAAGATGATCGCCACCAATCCGATCACACCCGCCACGAAACTCAGAATGTCCGGAAGGTTCTCCCCCAGCCAGTCCAGCGCCTCGTCGAACCACCCCGGCTCCTGTGGCGCCAGTTTCTCCGTCGCGTCGCGGATCTTGGCCGCGCGGTGCTTGGCCTTGCTCTCATGCTCCTCCGCGAGCCGCCGTGCCCTCGTCCGGATCCTCTCCAGCTCCGCCTCGGCCTCTTCCACGGCCGCGTTCGCGCGGTCCAGGGCCTTCCGCGCGGTGTCGCGATCGTCGCCCTTCTTGTCCAGGTCCGGGTCGGCGCCGGCCTTGGCCGCTCTGCCCTTCGCGCTGTCCACGACGTCCTGCGCGTCCTTCGCCGACCGCTCCAATTGCCGCGCCCGTCCCTGGAAGTCGTCCAGCTCGCCCTCCCAGCGGCCGAGTTGCTTGGCGGCCTTGCGGAGGGACTGTGCCGCGTTCTTCAGGTTCGACGGCAGCGGGCCGTCCTCCAGTTGCTCCCGGAAGGCGACCGCCGCGTCGCCCTTCCAGTAGCTGCCGTCGAGAAGCCTGGTCACCAGGTCATGGGTGTCCTGGAGGACCTCCGCGCAGCCGCTCAGCTTCTTGCGCAGCGCGCGCACGGTCTCCGTGCTGCCCGGCACCGGGTTGAAACCCAGGTGCGGGTAATCGGGATTGTTCATCTTCGGGTAGGACTTGAGACCCTGCGGCAGCGGGCCGTCCCGATACGCCGGCGAATCCGGACGCGGCAGCGGCTCGTCACCCGGCGAGAGGCTCACCTGCCGCCCCCGCCTTTGCCGGACTTGGCCTCCCGCAACGCCCGTTCCAGCGCCAGGTCGACTTCACGGTAGCTGTCCCGGCTCTTGCCGATGATCTCCGCCAAGTCCTCCGTCTGCTTGCCGATCTCCTCCGAGCCGTACTTCCAGTCCTCTTGGAAGTCCTCGCACGCGCCGTCGAGGTCGTCCGTACCCAGCCCGGTCACCGTCGCGTCGGACAGCGCCTTGCGGACGCCCTTCAGCGACCTGCTCGACTGGTTGAGCATCTTCATGAAACGCCCGAGTTCGTCGCCGTCGACCGCCAGCCGATCCGCCATCGTGCCCCACCCCGTCCCGTCGGTCCCGAAGGGTCAAGGACGTTAGCGAGATGCTCGCCCCGCTGACCAGCAGATCCGCAAGGAAAAGACGGGTGTGTGGCCGGAATGGGATCCCTCGTCAGCGGTTGACGGGGGGAAACTGTGGCCCGCCCACTTCCTCATCGCAGCAAACCGGCCAACCTCGTCAATTTCTCCACCGTCAACATCTGAGGGCGCCGGAAACCTTCCGGGTGACGGGATGTCGGGATGACGCGATGTCGGGATGTCGGGATGTCGGGAATCATTTGTCTACGCGACTGCCGTCATGAGGGTGCGGCGGCCGTAGGACGACGCCGGGCTCGCGAGAGGGGTGAAACCAGGTCGGCGACCACCGTGGCGCCCCGCTCGCACGTCGGCGCCCACCCCGGCCAGAGCAGGGCAGGCGCCGACCGCGTGGTCCGATCCCCGGATCAGGTCCGGTACGCGTAGTACGCCGCCGTCGGGTACGACGCGATGATGCTCGACACCGACCTGCTGTACGTGTTCGTGGAGTGGTACGTCAGGTACGGGACGCCCCGGCTGCGGGACGTGACGATCATCGTGTGGTCCTTCGAGCCGTTCTTGTCGAAGTCGATCTGGAGCACGTCGCCGACGTCCATCTGGTAGACGTTGGCGAGGCTCGTCGTGCGCTTGGAGTTCTGGGCGAACCAGGACCACTCGTTGACGCCGACGAAGGAGTGCGACTGGATGTCGGCGTTGCCGAACCACCGGGTGTAGTCGTAGACGTAGCCGGGGACGTGCTTCCAGCCGCCCGCCTTGAGGGCCTGGCTGACGAAGTTGGTGCAGTCGCCGCCGGCGCCCTGGCCGTTGAAGTTCGGGTAGGCCGGGTTGTAGTTGGACCAGTACTGCTTGGCGTACGCGGCCATCGCCTTGTAGTCCAGGCCGCTGGCGGTGAAGTTCTTCGGGTTCGCCGGGCCGGGGTACGTGGTCGACGCCTTGGGCGCGGCCGGCATCGTGGTGCCGGACCGCGTGGTCCTGGAGCCGGTGGCGGGCGGGGCCGTGGTCTGGTTGACGGCGAGCTGGTCCTCGTCGGACTGGCGGATTCCGGTGAGCTGCCAGTTTCCGTGCCGGTCCGCCGTGAACGTCAGTTCGTGGTGGGCCTGGAACCCCGTGGTGTTCGGCTCGCCGCCGCGCACCTTGGCGTAGGTGAGCGTCGTCGTCTCGGTGACCGCGACCTTGGCCTTGCGGCCCTTGACGTTCGTCGCGTTCAGCGTGACGGTCGTGCTGCCCTTGCTGTACTCCTCGCCCAGCTGGGCGAGTCGGTCCCGGCGCCGGTCGAGCGCCGTGAGGGCGGCGTCCTCCTTGCGGGCGGTGCCGGACGACAGCCGGACGTCTCCCGAGAAGTCGTCGGTCAGCGGCTTCCCCGGCTCGCTCCGGCCGCCCTCGACCAGTGCCTCGGTACGGTCGGTGAAGACGGCGTCCGCCAGTCGCTGGAAGGTCGCCCTGGTCCTGGCGTCCACCGTGGGATCGTCGGTGATCGCGGCGCCCGCGTTCCAGTTGGGCAGCAGCGCCGCTCCGGCGACGACGGAAGCGGCTGCCGCCCCGAATACGGTGGCCCGGCGCCGCGTGCGGCTTATCTTTCGTGACTTCACTGATGTTTCCCCTCTTGCCCCGGCGGGGGGATGTGCCGGGGAGCGGCATCTTTGCACGCGGTGTGCGGCTCTTGTGAAGAGGGGTGCGTCAGTTGGACAAACGGCCCGGGAACGTCACTGCACGACCGTGGACCAGTCCGGGGACTGCGCCGGGTCGAGGGTGCGCAGCCGGTTCAGCGTCTCCGGCTTCTGTACGTCCATCCAGTCCGCCAGCTCCTTGAAGGACACGCACTTGACGTCCTTCTTGGTGCACACGTTCTCGATCATCCGCTCCACGGCCCGCATGTAGATGCCGCCGTTCCAGGTCTCGAAGTGGTTGCCGATGAACAGCGGGGCCCGGCTGCCGTAATAAACGCGGTTGAAGCCGTTCATGTAGGTGGCGAGGGTCTCTTGCTCCCACTGCGGGTACATCGCCGGGTCGCCCTCCGTCTCGCCGTCGGACTGGTTGTAGAGGAAGTTGAAGTCCATGGACAGGCCCTGGTACTTGCCGCCCTCGTACGGGAGCATCTGCAGCGGGAAGTCCCAGATGCCGTCCTTCTTGACCGGCCAGATCTGGAAGTCGCCCGCGGAGCTGGCGTCGTAGCGGTAGCCGTAGTCCTTGCTGGCCTTCATCAGGTTCGCCTGGCCCTCCAGGCAGGGGGCGCGTCCGCCGACGACCTCCCTGTCGACGTCGAAGGGCAGCGGGGGCAGGTCGGTGTAACCGGTGTTGGTCTTCCAGTTCTTGACGAAGGAGTTGAACTGGTCGATCTCGCTCTTCCACTCCGCGACACTCCAGTCGCCGCCGCCCTTCTCGCCGCAGAAGTGGCCGTTGAAGTGGGTGCCGATCTCGTTCCCCTCCTTCCAGGCCCGGCCGAGCTGCTCCAGCGTGGTGCGGATGTGCTCGTCGGTGGGGTAGCTGATCGCCGCGGCGCCCCGGTCGTGCTGGGGCGGGTCGTAGAGCGCCTTCTTGCTCTCGGGGAGGAGGTAGATCCCGGTGAGGAAGAACGTCATGTGGGCGTCGTGCTGCTTGGCCACGTCCAGGAAGTGCGAGAACAGGCCGTCGTCGCCCTGGAGCGCGCCGTCCCAGGAGAAGACGACGAACTGGGGCGGCTTCTGGCCCGGCTTGAGCGGCACCGGCTTCAGGCGGCCCTTCTGCGGGCCGGTGTACGAGGTGGAGCCGTCCCCGATGACCTTGGTCCTGCCGTCCCACTCCGGCTCCTCGTCGCCGGCGGGCCCCGCCGTCTTCCGCTGGTCCCCCGAGGACGCGGTCGGCGCGGTGTTGCCGGTGCCGCCCAGCATCAGGTAGCCGGCCGTGAGCGACGCCGCGGCGAGCAGCGCCGCCGAGGCCAGGAAGCCCGGGCGCAGGGCTGCGGTGCGGCGCGGTGCCCGGGCTTTGCGGCGGCGCCCCGACGGTGACTTCATCTGCGGCTCATTCTCCAAGGACGGTGGGACTGCGGGGGCCCTGCCGGGGTCAGCCGGCGAGGCCCAGGGCGCCGGACCAGATGCCGTACGGGACGCTGTCGTCGGCGGTGCCGGCGATGCCCTTGAGCGGCAGTGGTTCGAGGCTCTTGGCGAGGTCGATGCGGTAGACGACGACCGCCGTGGAGACGGACTCGTGGGTGCCGACGTACCAGGCGGCGGTGTCCTTCTCCGTCGTCCCGGCCTTCCCGGCCACCTTCTCGGACAGGGGCGCGGCGTCGGGATGGGCGGTGCGGAAGGACTCCGTGAGCGCGGAGGTGACCTCCTCGGCCACGTCCGCACCGACCGCCCGGCGCGACTGGGGCGCGTCCAGGGGGAGCTTGGTGCCGTTGTGGGTGATGCGGAGCACCGAGTACGGCTCGGTGTGCCGGCCCTCGGCGGCGAACGTCGCGTAGCCGCTCGCCATGCGGATGGCGCTGGGGGTGGAGCTTCCCATGGAGAGGGCGGGGACGCGGGCGCCGATGCTGGACGGCAGCAGTCCCGCGGCCACGGCGGTGGAGCGCACCTTGTCCAGGCCGGTGTCCATGCCGAGCTGCATGAACGGGGTGTTGACCGACAGCGCCATCGCCCGGTGCAGGGAGATCTGCCCGTAGGAGCGGTCGCCGTCGTTGCTGGCGGCGACCTTGCGGCCGCTGCGGTCCCAGTACGGGCCCTCCGGGGTGGTCACCGGGACGTCGTCGTCGCCGTTGTAGAGGGACTCGCCGGTGACCGGCGTCGTCGCCCCGTCGCGGGCGGTGCGCACGCCGTGCTCCAGGCCGGCCGCGTAGACGAACGGCGTGAAGGCGGTGCCGGCCGGGACGGTGGTGGCGTTGGACTCGTTGAAGCCCTGTTTGCGGTAGTCGGGACCGCCGTAGACGGCGAGGATCCGGCCGTCGGCGGCCACCGAGGCCGCCCCGTAGTGGGCGGTCTTCGCGGTCTTCGGGTCGTCCTCCAGCGCCTTCTTGCGGGCGTCGGTGACGACGTCGGTGAGGCGGCGTTCGCGGTCCTTCTCGAAGGTCGTGTAGATCTGGTAGCCGCCGAGGTCGAACTGCTTGTCGGAGATCTTCGCGGCCTTCTTTGCGTACTGGGAGGCGAGTTCGACCAGGTAGTCGCTCTGCTCGCCGGTGGAGTACAGCGGGTTGTTCTTCAGCGGCTCGGGGAACTTCTTGTAGCCGGCCCGCTCCTCGGGCGACAGCCTGCCGATCGCCACCATCCGGTCGAGGGTCCAGGACCAGCGCTCGACGGCCCGGTCGCGGTTGGTCTGGCTCAGGGTCGGGTCGTAGAGGCCGGCGCCCTTGAGGAGAGCGGCGAGGAAGGCGGCCTCGCTGGCGTTCAGCTCGCCGACGTCCTTGCCGTAGTAGGCCTGGGCGGCGCGCTGGATGCCGTAGGTGCCGCGGCCGAACCAGCTGGTGTTGAGGTAGGCCTCGAGGATCTCGTCCTTGCTCATCCGGTTGTCGAGCTTGAGGGCCATCATCGCTTCGGTGAACTTGCGGCGGACGGTCTGGTCCTGGTTCAGGTAGACGTTCTTCACGTACTGCTGGGTGATGGTCGAGCCGCCCTGGGTGTCGCCCTGGCCGAAGGTGCGCAGGACGGCGCGGCTGATGCCCTTCACGGAGATGCCCGGGTCGCTGTAGAAGCTCGCGTTCTCGGCGGCGAGGACCGCCCAGCGGACGTCCTCGGGGATGTCCTCCAGCGGCATCTCCTGGCGCTGCACCCAGCCGGTGCGGGCCATGGGCGTACCGTCCGCCCAGAAGTACACGTTGTCCTGCTGGGTGGCGTACGAGTTGAGGTTGTCCGGGATGTCGGTGGCCGCGTAGGCGACGACGAGGAAGCAGCCGCTGAGGCCGATGCCGGCGAAGGCGCCGCCGATCCACTGCCGCCAGGAGGGGAGCCAGCGGCGCCAGCCGGTGCGCCCGGGGCGGGGGTACTCCGGCTTCATCCGGCGGGCGTACGGCGCGGCGCGCGCGGCCAGCGTGGCGAGGACGCCCAGCACGACCGCGAGGCGGGGGTCGGCGGCGAGGCGGGCGCGCAGGGAGGGGCGGGGGGCCTTGCGGGAGGGGCGGGAGGCGTCGGCGTTTTCGCTGTTGCTTTTGTTACGGGCGCCGCGGGCACGGCGGGAGGCGCGGGTTTCCGGGCGGGGGGCGAGGGAGATCGTTTCGCCGCCGGGTATTCGGTCCGCAGCGTTCACCTCGGACGCCGCGTATATCCCGGAGATCCCGGATGTCTCGGACTTCTCCGGAGTTCCGAAGGCGTCAAGGATCCCGGCCGTGTCGGTCGCGCGGGACCTCTCGTTCTCCGTGGCGGCCGTGCGCTGGATGGGCACGCGCAGCTGCACGGTCTCTTCCGGTCGGTACGGCTTGATCGCCTTGGCCGTTTCGGCCGGCTCCATCGGCTCGATCACTTCGATCGGTTCGACCGGCTGCGTCGGCCTGTTCGGCTGGATCGGACCGAGCGCCTTCAACTGCATGGTCCGGTCGGACTCCGACTCAGGCTTCGGCTCCCAGGGCTCTTCCTCCCCTCGCCCCTTCGGCGTCACCATGTCCCCCCTCGCATTCGGCACCAGTCGCGCAAGTCAGACGCCCGAGAGACCGACTTGGTTGCGGTGGACGCGGCTGTAGACCGACTGCCGACCCCACAGTTCAACGCGTCTGCAAAATACCAGCAGCCTGCACAATACCTCCACACAACAAATTCGTACATAATAGGGCACAGTTGGTGATGAACAACACCCGTCACCGGTCGGTCGTTCGAGCCGTCGAACCTGCGGTAACCGCCGGGTTTCCGTCCGCCTCCGGGGTCCAGCTCCCGGCGGGCACCCGCAGCCAGCCCCGCTCCGCCGCCACCTCGGCCGCGGCCCGCCGCAGCGCGTCCAGCGCCGGGTGGGCCAGACCCCGGCGCCACACCAGCGACACGGGGGACAGCGGAACCGGGTCCACCAGCGGCCGCCGTACGGTCGCCGGCATGGGCGGGAAATCCACCACCGCCAGCACCGGGTGCCCGGTCTTGGCCATGATCCGCTGGAACTCCTCGGTCCCGACGGCCAGCGGGAAGGGGGCCGCGATCGAGACGCCCCGGCCGTCGAAGAGGCGGTGCGCGAGGTCGGTCCACTCGGGGGTGCGCGGGTTCCCGGCGCCCGCGTAGACGGTCTCTCCGGCGAGCGCGGCGAGCGGCACGGCCTCCAGGGACGCCAGCGGGTGGTCCTCGGGCAGCACGATCGCCATCGGTTCGAAGCGTACGGGTTGGTGTTCGAGCTGCGCGCGCAGCGTGGGGGCCAGGCCCGCGTACCGGCCGAACGACGCGTCCAGGCGCCCGGCGAGCAGTTCCCCGGCCGCGCCGGTCAGGCCGCTCTCGTAGCGGGCCATCAACTCGTGGTCGGGGGCGATGTCGCGAGCGCGCTCCAGGACGCGGCGCGGGGTGCCGAGGCCCGGGGAGTTGAGGTCGACCAGCAGCGGGCGGGCCTGCCCGAAGGCGGCGAGCAGGTCGTCGTGGGCCGCGAGGACCCGGCGGGCGTACGGCAGCAGGCGCTCGGCGTCCGGGGTGGGGGTCACCTGCCGGGTCGTGCGGACGAACAGCTCCGTGCCCAGCTCCCGCTCCAGCCGCCGCACGTCCCGGCTGAGCGCCTGCTGGGCGACGTAGAGCCGGGCGGCGGCCCGCGTGAAGTGCAGTTCCTCGGCGACGGCGACGAAGGCGCGCAGGAGGCGGGGGTCCATGAGGGCGGGCACCCGGTGAATTTACAACAGGAGCGCGTGAGTGGGGCCGGGACAGGTGTTGGACCCCTTGACCGGCTCCGGGCGACGGTGGGCGCATGCCGAAGTCCTCCGCCGGGCCCCGTCCCGCCCACCCCTACCGCCGTCTCTTCGTCCACCCCGGCGCCCGCGCCTTCACGATCGGGAACCTCGTCGCACGCCTGCCGATGGGCATGTTCAGCGTCAGCGCGGTCGTGATGATCGCCGACGCGTACGGCTCCTACGCCCTCGCCGGCGCGGTCACGGCGACCGGGCTGGCGGCGACGGCGCTGGTCGCGCCCTGGACCGCCCGGCTGGTCGACCGGCACGGCCAGGCCCGGGTCGCCCGGCCCGCCACCCTCGTCGCCGCGCTCGGCGGGCTGTGCCTGCTGCTGTGCGTACGGCTGGACGCCCCGGCGTGGACGCTGTTCGCCGCCTACGCCGCCACCGCGACGACGCCGAACACCGGCGGGATGGCCCGCGCCCGGTGGGCCCATCTGTTCCGGGACGACCCCGACGCGCTGCACACCGCAAACTCCTTCGAGCAGGCGGCCGACGAGCTGTGCTTCATGCTGGGGCCGGTCCTCGCGGCGTTCCTGTGCGCGACGTTCTTCCCGGAGGCGGGGACGCTGGTCGGCGGGGTGCTGCTGGTGACCGGGACACTGCTGTTCACCGCGCAGCGCTCGACCGAGCCGCCGCTCGCGCCCCCGGGCCGGGCGCCGGGGAGGCCGCCGCTGCGGGCGCCGGGCATACCCCCGCTGCTCGTCGTCTGCCTGGCGATGGGCGCGGTGTTCGGGGCCATGGAGGTCGTCACGATCGCCTTTGCGGACGCACAGGGTCAACGGGTGTGGGCGGGCGTGGTGCTCGGCCTCCAGGCGGCCGGTTCCTGCGCGGCGGGGCTGGCGTACGGGACGCTGCGGCCGAGCGGTCCGGCTCAGCGGCGCTACCGCTGGTGCATCGCCGTGATGGCCGTGCTGCTGACGCTGCCGCTGCTCGCCGTGGCGCTGACGGGGTCGCTGCTCGTCCTGGCCGGCGCGCTGCTGATCGCCGGGATGGCGACGGCGCCGACGATGGTGACGGGGATGACGCTGATCCAGGAGCGCACGCCCGAGGGCCGGCTGAACGAGGGCATGACCCTGGCGGTCACCGGCCTGCTCGGCGGGATCGCCCTCGGGAGCGCGCTGGGCGGCTGGGCGGTGGAGCACGCGTCACCGGCGGCGGGCTTCGCGGTGCCGGTGGCGGCGGCGGTGGCCGCGCTGGGGATCACGTCGGCGGCGGTGCCGTCGAGGAGGCGCCCGCGGGTCCCCCAGTCGAACCGCTTCACCAATTCGCGCGCGACCCATTGACCACCCCGCCCCACCCCCCATACCTTCCAGCGTCGAAGCGCTTCGACATCCCGTGGTGAAACCGTTCGACGGACGCCGCGTGATGCCCCGATTCCCATCCGACTCCCCTGGAGGCACGGGATGTTGACGGCACGAAGGCGTGTGGTGGCGACGGCGGCGGCCCTGGTCGGGGCGTTGCTGCTGGCCTCCTGCGGGGGTTCGGACGAAGGGTCCGGTGAGGCGAAGACCCTGCGGCTGTGGCACTACGAGGCCCCGAACAGCGCGATGGGCGTCGCCTGGACGGAGGCGATCAACGAGTTCGAGGCGACGCACCCGGGCGTGACGGTCGAGTTCGAGGAGAAGAGCTTCGAGCAGATCCAGAAGACCGCCCCCATGGTGCTCAACTCCTCGGACGCGCCCGACCTGATGGAGTACAACAAGGGCAACGCGACCGCGGGCCACCTCTCCAAGCAGGGCCTGCTCACCGATCTCACCGCCGAGGCGACCCGGCGCGGCTGGGACAAGAAGATCGGCGAGGGCGTCCGCACGACCAGCATGTACGACGCCCAGGGCGTGATGGGCTCCGGCAAGTGGTACGGCGTGCCCAACTACGCCGAGTACACGATGGTGTTCTACAACCGGGAGCTCTTCGAGGAGCACGGTGTCGAGGAGCCCACCACCCTCGACGAACTCACCGCCGCGATGGACACGTTCGTCGACGCGGGCGTCACCCCGCTGGCCAACGCCGGCGCCGAGTACCTCGCCCAGCAGTACGTCTACCAGCTCGCCCTGTCCGGGGCGGACCGCGCCTGGGTGGACGCCTACCAGCTGTACAAGGGCAAGACCGACTTCCACGACGAGGCCTGGGTCCACGCCGCCGAGACCTTCGCCGACTGGGTGGACAAGGGGTACGTCTCCAAGGACTCCACCGGCGCCAAGGCCGAGCAGGCCGGGCTCGACTTCATCCAGGGCAGGACGCCGATCCTGTTCTCCGGCAGCTGGTGGTACGGCCGCTTCCAGGAGGAGGCGAAGTTCGACTGGGGCACGTTCCTGTGGCCCGGCTCCGACCTGACCCTGGGCTCCGGCGGCAACCTCTGGGTGGTGCCCGAGAAGGCGCCGAACAAGGAACTGGCGTACGACTTCATCGAGATCACCCTCTCCGAGAAGATCCAGAACCTGCTCGGCAACAACGGCGGCGTCCCCGTCGCCGCCGACCCGGCCGCCATCACCGACCCGCAGTCCAAGAAGCTGATCGAGGACTTCAACACCCTCTCGAAGCGCGACGGCCTCGCGTTCTACCCGGACTGGCCGGCGGCCGGCTTCTACGACGTCCTGGTCTCCGAGACGCAGAAGCTGATCACCGGCAGCGCGAAGCCGCACACCTATCTCGGCGCCCTCCAGGAGGCGTACGACAAGGGCGTCTCCCGGCGATGACGGTCACCGTCGAACGCGGTGCGGGGACGGCCGGGGCCGGCAAGGAGCGCCGGCCCGGCCGTCCGCGCGGCCCGAGGGAGTCGTACGCCCTGTTCCTGCTCCCCGGCGCCCTGGCCTTCCTCGCGGTGGTCGTCGTGCCGTTCCTGATGAACACGGGCGTCAGCTTCACCGACTGGCAGGGCGTGGGCAACCCGCGGTGGACGGGGCTCGCCAACTACCGCGAGCTGCTGGACGACAGCGAGTTCTGGGCGTCGTTCCGGCACAGCCTGTTCATGGTCCTGGCGATGGCGCTGGTGCCCACGGTGATCGGCCTGGTGCTGGCCGCGGCGCTGTTCGACCACGTCGCCCAGCACTTCGGCTCGCGCGTGACCACCGTGCTGCGGGCCTGCTTCTACCTCCCGCAGGTCCTGCCGATCGCCGTCGCCGGCATCGTCTGGAGCTGGATCCTCGCCCCGGAGAACGGCTCGCTCAACGAGCTGCTCACCGCGGTCGGCCTGGACTCCTGGCGGCAGGACTGGCTCGGCGACCCGGACCTCGCCCTCTACACGGTGATGGGCGTCATGGTCTGGGTGCAGATCGGCTTCCCGCTGGTCGTGTTCATGGCCGGCCTGGAGCGGGTGGACCCGCAGTTGTACGAGGCGGCGGAGCTGGACGGGGCGGGCTGGTGGCGCCGGTTCTGGCACATCACGCTGCCGCAGATCCGCCCGGAGACGTACGTCGTGCTCACCTGGTGCTCGATCGCCGCGCTGAAGGTGTTCGGCGCGGTGTACGTGCTGACCAAGGGCGGCCCGGGCGGCGCGACCAACGTTCCGTCGTACTTCTCCTTCACCACCTTCTTCGAGAAGACGCAGGTCGGCTACGGCGCCGCGATCTCCACGGTGCTGACGGTGATCATCCTCGCCCTGTCGCTCGTCGGGCTGAGGCTGCAGACCCGCGCGGAGGACGCGGAGGAAGGAGGGGTGCGGTCATGAAGGGTGCGCACGCGTCCGCGAAGGGCTCGCCCGTGCCCGCGAAGGTCTCCCCCGGGCCCGGCGCCGCCGTCCTGCGCCGCTACCCCGTCCTCGTCGCGCTCTGCCTGGCCGCGCTGTTCATGGTGGTGCCGTTCCTCGTCGTCGCCGTCAACGCGGTCAAGTCCCCTGCGGAGTACGCTCGGAACGGGCCGCTGAGCCTGCCCGAGGGCGTGTACCTCGACGGGCTCGCGGACTTCTGGGAGCGCGTCGACTACGGGCAGAAGCTGTTCAACTCCGTGCTGATCAGCGGCTCGGTGGCGGTCCTCGCCGCCGTTCTGTCGCTGCTCAACGCCTACGCGATCGGCATCGGGCGGATCAGGGGCCGCACCTGGGTGCTGGCGTTCTTCGTGCTGGCCAACATGCTGCCGCAGGAGGCGCTGGTCTACCCCGTGTACCACCTCAGCAAGGAGGCCGGGCTGTACGACACCCGGCTGAGCGTGATCATCGTCTTCACGGTGATCCAGGCGGCGTTCGGCACGTACCTGCTCTCGGCGGTGCTGAGCCGGTTCCCGCGCGAGATCATCGAGGCCGCCCGGATCGACGGGGCGACCAGGTGGCAGGTGCTGTGGCGGATCGTCGTCCCCGTCAGCCGGCCCACCCTCGGGGTGCTGCTGGTGTTCTTCTTCATCTGGACGTGGAACGAGTTCCTGCTGCCGCTGGTGATGCTGATCTCCAACGACAACCAGACCGTCTCCGTGGCCCTCGGCGTGCTCCAGGGCCAGCGGCTGATGGACGCCACCATGACCAACGCGGCCGCCCTGCTCGGCGTGCTGCCCGCGATCGTCTTCTTCCTCGTCTTCCAGCGGACGCTGACCCGCGGCATCGCCGTGGGCGCGGTCAAGTAAGGGGTGCGCGCGTGAAGTTCACCGACGGGTACTGGCTGCTGCGCGAGGGCGTCACCGCCGCCCACCCGGCGCAGGTCCTCGACGTCGCCGCGACGGACGGCGGCCTGGAGATCCACGCGCCGACGCAGCCCGTCCGCCACCGCGGCGACCTGCTGAAGGGACCGGTCGTGACCGTCACCGCCCACGCGCCGATGCCGGGCGTCATCGGGGTCACGCTCACCCACTTCGAGGGCGGCCGGCCGCGCGGCCCCGTGTTCGACCTGAGCGGGCAGGACTTCACCCCGCAGACGGAGTACGACGACGAGCACGCCACCCTGATCTCCGGCGAGCTGTCGATGCGCGTGGCCCGCACCGGCTCCTGGCGCGTCGACTTCCTCGCCCGCGGTCGCGTCCTGACCTCCAGCGGTCCCAAGGGGATCGGCATCATGCGGGACGCCACCGGCGCCCACTACCTGCGCGAACAACTCGGCCTCGGCGTCGGCGCCCACGTCTACGGCCTCGGCGAGCGGTTCGGCCCGCTGGTGAAGAACGGCCAGGTCGTCGACATCTGGAACGCCGACGGCGGCACCGCCACCGAACAGGCCTACAAGAACGTCCCCTTCTACCTCACCGACGCCGGCTACGGCGTCTTCGTCGACCACCCCGGCAAGGTGTCCTTCGAGGTCGGCTCCGAGACGGTGTCGCGGGTGCAGTTCAGCGTGGAGGCGCAGGAACTGACGTACTACGTGATCCACGGCCCGACGCCGAAGGAGATCCTGCGCAGGTACACGGCCCTCACCGGGCGTCCCGCGCTGCCGCCCGCCTGGTCGTTCGGGCTGTGGCTGTCGACGTCGTTCACCACCTCGTACGACGAGAAGACCGTCACCTCCTTCATCGAGGGGATGCGGGACCGCCGGCTGCCGCTGTCGGTGTTCCACTTCGACTGCTTCTGGATGCGGGAGTTCCACTGGTGCGACTTCCAGTGGGACCCGCGGGTCTTCCCCGACCCGGAGGGGATGCTGGCCCGGCTCAAGGCCCGGGGCCTGCGGGTGAGCGTGTGGATCAACCCGTACATCGCGCAGCGCTCGCCGCTGTTCGCGGAGGGCAAGGCGCTCGGGCACCTGCTGCGCCGGCCGGACGGCAGCGTGTGGCAGTGGGACCTGTGGCAGCCGGGCATGGCGCTGGTCGACTTCACCAGCGCGGCGGCCCGCGCCTGGTACGCGGCGAAGCTGGAGGCGCTGCTCGCGCAGGGCGTGGACTGCTTCAAGACCGACTTCGGCGAGCGGGTCCCGGTCGACGTCGTGTGGTTCGACGGCTCCGACCCGGAGCGCATGCACAACCACTACGCGTACCTCTACAACCGCACCGTCTTCGAGGTGCTGCGGGGGCACCGCGGCGAGGGCGAGGCCGTGGTCTTCGCCCGGTCGGCGACGACGGGCAGCCAGAAGTTCCCGGTGCACTGGGGCGGGGACTGCGAGGCGACGTACGAGTCGATGGCGGAGTCGCTGCGCGGCGGGCCGTCGCTGGGCCTGTCCGGCTTCGGCTACTGGAGCCACGACATCGGCGGCTTCGAGGGCACGCCGACGCCCGCGCTGTTCAAACGCTGGCTCGCCTTCGGCCTGCTGTCCTCGCACAGCCGGCTGCACGGCAGCTCCTCGTACCGGGTGCCGTGGCTGTTCGACGAGGAGGCCGTCGACGTGGCCCGGCACTTCACGCGCCTGAAGCTGCGCCTGATGCCGTACCTGTACGAGGCCGCCCGCGTCGCCCACACCGAGGGCGTGCCGGTGATGCGGGCCATGGTGCTGGAGTTCCCGGACGACCCGGGGTGCGCCCATCTGGAGCGGCAGTACATGCTCGGCTCCGATCTGCTGGTCGCGCCGGTGTTCGACGACGAGGGCGAGGTGACGTACTACGTCCCCGAGGGCGTCTGGACGCACTTCCTCACCGGGCGCACGGTGACCGGTCCGCGCTGGGTGCGCGAGCGGCACGACGTCCTGAGCGTGCCGCTGCTGGTCAGGCCCGGCGCGGTGATCCCGGTGGGCGCGGCGGACGACCGGCCCGACTACGACCACGCCGACGGGGTGACGCTGCGGGCGTACGGGATGCGGCGCGGCGACCAGGTCACGGTGCGGGTCGGCGAGGTCGTCTTCACCGTCGTCCGGGAGGGCGACACGCTGCGGGCGTCGTGCAGCGACCCGGTGGCGCCCTGGGGGCTGGCGGCCGGCGGGCGCGAGGTGCGGGCCGAGGCGGGGACCGGGTTCCTGACGGTGGAGCCGGCCCGATGGTGAAGATCACGGACGTCGCGCGGCACGCCGGGGTCTCCCCCAGCACCGTGTCCTACGCGCTCAGCGGCAAGCGCCCGATCAGCGAGGAGACCCGGCGGCGCGTCCACGCCTCCATCCGCGCCCTCGGCTACCGCCCGCACGCCGGCGCGCGCGCCCTGGCCAGCAGCAAGTCGAACGTGCTCGCGCTGGTGATGCCGCTGCGCGCCGGGATGCACGTGCCCGTGGTGATGCAGTTCGCGGTGTCGGTGGTGACCGCTGCCCGCCGGCACGACCACGACGTGCTGTTGCTCACCCAGGAGGAGGGCGAGGAAGGGCTGCGCAGGGTCGCCGACACCGCCTTGGTGGACGCCCTGATCCTGATGGACGTGCAGCTCGCCGACGCCCGGCTGCCGCTGCTGCGCTCGCTGGACCGGCCGACGGTGATGATCGGCTTCCCCGCCGAGGCGTCCGGGCTGACCTGCATCGACCTGGACTTCAAGGCGGCCGGGGAGGTGTGCGTGGAGCATCTGGCGGGGCTCGGGCACCGGTCGGTGGCGCTGGTCGGCTCGCCGCCGGAGGTGTACGTGCGGCAGACCGCGTTCGCCCAGCGGGTCGTCCAGGGTTTCACGGCCGCCGCCGACCGGCACGGGCTGGCCTCCGCCGTCCGCCCCTGCGAGGCGGCGCCCGCCGCGGCCCGCCGCGTCGCCGAGCGGCTGCTGCGCGAACAGCCCGCGCTGACCGGTGTCGTCGTGCACAACGAGCCAGTCCTCGAACCGCTGATCGACGCCTTCGAGCAGCTGGGCCTGCGGGTGCCGGAGGACCTCTCGGTCACCGCCATCTGTCCGCGCGAGCTGGCGGAGTCGGTCCGCGTGCCCGTGACCTCCGTCGACCTGCCGTCCGCGGAGATCGGCACGCGGGCGGTGGAGCTGCTGATGGAGAAGCTCGCCGGCACCGCCCCCGTCCCCGAGGCCACGCTGCTGCGCCCCGGCCTGACGGTCCGGGCGAGCACGGCCCCGCGCACGGCCTGAGCCGTCCACGCCCCTACCCCCCGATGGGAGCCGCCGTATGAAAGGCGAGCGAAGAAGACCGAGAGCCGCGATCCTGCTGCTGGCGCTGGCCCTGACCGCGGGCCTCGGCGCCACGGCCGTCCCCGCGCAGGCCGCGGACCCGGCGTACGCGTTCCGCGACCCCGCCCTGCCCCTCGACCGCCGCGTGGACGACCTGCTCGGCCGCCTCACCCTCCCGGAGAAGGTCTCCCTCCTCCACCAGCACCAGCCCGCGATCCCCCGCCTGGGCATCCGGTCGTTCCGCACCGGCACGGAGGCCCTGCACGGCGTCGCCTGGCTCGGCGAGGCCACCGTCTTCCCGCAGGCCGTGGGCCTCGCCTCGGCCTGGGACCCGGAGCTGATGCGGCGCGTCGGCTCGGCGGTCGGCGACGAGGTGCGCGGCTTCCAGCAGGAGCGCCCCGAGGGCTGGGGCCTGAACGTCTGGGCGCCCGTGGTCAACCCGCTGCGCGACCCGCGCTGGGGCCGCAACGAGGAGGGCTACAGCGAGGACCCGACCCTCACCGGCGCCCTGGCCACCGCGTACGGCAAGGGCCTGACCGGCGGCGATCCGGACCACCTGAAGACCGCCCCGACGCTCAAGCACTACCTCGCCAACAACAACGAGGCGAACCGCCATCTGACCTCCTCCGACCTGCGTCCGCGCGTGCTGAAGGAGTACGAGGAGGCGGCGTTCCGCCCGGCGATCGAGGCGGACGCGGCGACGGGCGTGATGACGTCGTACAACCTCGTCAACGGCCGCCCCGCCACGGTGAACCCGGACCTGAACGACGCGGTGCGCACCTGGACCGACCGCGACCTGCTGAACGTCACCGACGCCTACGCCCCCGCCAACCTCCCCGGCGAGCAGCGCTATTACCCGACCCTGGCGCAGGGCGACGCGGCGGCGCTGAAGGCGGGCATCGACAGCTTCACGGACAACGGATCGGACCCGGTCCCGACGACGACGGCCATCGACACCGCCCTGCGGGACGGCCTGCTGTCGGAGCCGGACATCGACAGGGCCGTCTCCCACATCCTGTCCGTCCGCATCCGGCTGGGCGAATTCGATCCGGGCGGCGGGAAGTACGGCGCCATCGACAAGTCGGTGGTCAACAGCGTGGAGCACCGCGGGCTGGCGCGGGAGGCGGCGGCGAAGGGCGCGGTGCTGCTGAAGAACAAGGGCGCGCTGCCCCTGTCGAAGGCCGCCGACGTGGCCGTGGTCGGCCCCCTCGCCGACACCCTCTACACGGACTGGTACTCGGGCGCCCTCCCCTACGCCGTCACCCCCGCCGAGGGCATCGCGGCACGCACGGGCCGCCCGGTGTCGCCGGTGGAGGGCGTGGACCGGATCACGCTGCGCAACACGGAAACGGGCGCCTACGTGACGGCGGGCACGGACGCGGACGGCGAGCCGCTGAGGGAGACACCGGAGACCGGCCCGGCGGCGCAGTTCGACGTCTTCGACTGGGGCGCCGGCATCGTCACGCTCCGCTCGGCGGCGAACGGCAGGTACGTCGGCTACGACTGGTCGGGTTTCGTCAACGACCAGGAGCAGCCGGGCGGTTGGTTCGTCCAGCAGCAGTTCGTGCCGGAACGGCAGCAGGACGGCACATACCTCCTCCGTTACGCGGGCTACGAGACGCGTGAGTCGTGGTGGTCGAGCCCGGTGTACCTGGGCCCGGTGGACGGCGTGTTGGGCCTGGTGGCGAAGGACCGGGCGGCCCGTTACGCGATGGACGTCGTCCGCAGCGGCGTCGACGAGGCCGTGGCGGCGGTCAGGGGCAAGGACGCGGCGGTGGTGGTCGTCGGCTCGATGCCCGCGATCAACGGCCGCGAGACCGACGACCGCGAGGACATGGGCCTCGCGCCCGCGCAGGAGGCCCTGGCCAGGGCGGTGCACCGGGCCAACCCGAACACCGTCGTGATCGTCGAGAACAGCTACCCGACCACCCTGAACGCCCTGCAGCGCGAGGTCCCGGCAATCCTGTGGACGTCCCACGCGGGCCAGGAGACCGGCAACGCGCTCGCCGACGTCCTGTACGGCGACGTCAACCCGGCGGGGCGGCTCACCCAGACCTGGTACCGCTCGGAGTCCGACCTGCCGTCGATCCTGGACTACGACATCATCAAGTCGGCCCGCACCTACCAGTACTTCAAGGGCCGCCCGCTCTACCCCTTCGGCCACGGCCTCTCCTACACCACCTTCCGCTACGGCGACCTGCGCCGCGTGAAGGGCGGCTACGAGCTGCCGGTCACCAACACGGGCAGCCGGGCGGGCGACGAGGTGGTGCAGCTGTACGTCCGCCACCGCACGTCGCGGAACGAACAGCCGCTGAGACAGCTGAAGTCCTTCGACCGTGTCACCCTCGCCCCCGGCGAGACGAGGACGGTCCACCTGCCCCTCACCCGCGAGGACCTGGCCCACTGGGACGTGACCCGCTCCAAGTGGGTGGTGGAGAGCGGCGCCTACGACATCCTGGCCGGCGCCTCCGCCACGGACATCCGCGTCCGCGCCTCCTGGCACGTCCACGGCGAGACCATCCCGCCCCGCGACCTGTCCCGCCCGACGCGCGCGGAGAACTTCGACGACTACGAGGCCGTACGCCTGGTGGACGAGTCGAAGGAACGCGGCACGGCGGTGTCGGCGTCACGGGACGGGGCGTGGCTGAAGTTCAAGGACGCCCGTGTGACCGGCACGGACCTCACTGCCCGGGTCGCCGGCCCCCGCGGCACGATCGAACTCCGCCTCCACTCCCCGACCGGCCCCGTCGCCGGCACGGCCACGGCGAACGGCACGCCGTCGCCGTACACGTACGAGACGGTGACGGCACAGCTGACGGAGGCGGCCCGGGGGAGGGCGGATGTGTACCTGGTGGTGAGCGAGGGGGTGCGGGTGGCGGAGTTCCGGATGGGGTGACGGCATGACGAAGGCCCCGCCGCTTCAGCGACGGGGCCTTCGCCCACATGGGGTGGAGTGGAGATGGCGGGAATCGAACCCGCGTCCAACGGTGCGGAACCAGGGCTTCTCCGTGTGCAGTCCGCTGTGCTTTTCTCGGCCCCGGAGATCACGCGGACAAGTCTCCGACGGGCTCAGTCACTGTTTGGTTTCCCTCTTCACCCCGTGACCGGGATCAAGGTTTAGTTCCCTAGCTGATGCCAGGATCCGGGTCGGGAACAGCCCCGGGCTGACACTTCGCAAGTCGCTACTTAGGCAGCGAGGGCGAAGGAATCGCGCTTGGTGTTGGCGATTATTTTTTTCGGCCTGTGGTTTACGAGATCATGGCCGCTTCCTCGACACGCTTCCCCTGCTTCGACAGCCGCTGTCGAAACCGATCATCCCCATGTTGATTTCTCAAGGTGCGCACCCGCTGTGAGGTGCAGGTGCCATCGTACGTGAACAACGCGGGTCGATGCCAGCGTATTCCGGGCGGCCCGGCCCCCTGCCCGCGGTGGCCCGGCCCCAGCGGCCCCTGCTCGCGGCGGCTCAGGCCCGCTGCTTGCGGCGGACCGCCGACATCGCCCGCTCGGCCTCGCGCCGGTCCTGCTTCTCGCGGAGCGTCTGGCGCTTGTCGTACTCCTTCTTGCCCTTCGCCAGCGCGATCTCGACCTTGGCCCGGCCGTCCTTGAAGTACAGGGAGAGCGGCACGATCGTGTGACCGGTCTCCTGGGACTTGGACTCCAGCTTGTCGATCTCCAGGCGGTGCAGCAGCAGCTTGCGCTTGCGCCGGGCGCTGTGGTTGGTCCAGGTGCCCTGGCTGTACTCGGGCACGTGCACGTTGTACAGCCACGCCTCGTGCCCGTCGAGCTGGACGAAGCCGTCCACCAGCGAGGCCCGCCCCTGGCGCAGCGACTTCACCTCGGTGCCGGTGAGGACCAGTCCGGCCTCGTAGGTGTCGAGGATGTGGTAGTCGTGCCGCGCCTTCTTGTTCTGCGCGATCAGCTTGCGCCCTTTTTCCTTAGCCATAGTGCCGCCCATTTTCGCACTACGCGGGGGGTGCGGGGGAAGCCGATTAACGCGGCGCCCGGGAGGAGCGACGGTCTACTGCGAGTCCCCGAGGCCGTCGAGGACGGTCTCCGCCCGCTCCAGCGCCCGCTCGTCCGCCTCCAGGTCGGGGGTGATGCCCTGCCCGTCGACGGTGCGCCCGGCCGGGGTGCGGTAGTGGCCGACGGTCAGCTCGGCGACGGAGCCGTCGGGCAGCCGGCTCGGCATCTGCACGGAGCCCTTGCCGAAGGTGCGGGAGCCGACGACGACGGCCCGGCCCCGGTCCTGGAGGGCGCCGGTGAGCAGTTCGGCCGCGCTCATCGTGCCGCCGTCGACCAGCGTGACCAGCGGTGTCGCGGTGTCGCCGCCGGGTTCGGCGTGCAGGGCGCGCTGGTCGCCCTCGACGTCGTAGGTGGCGACCAGGCCGCCGTCGAGGAAGGCGGAGGCGGCGGTGACGGCCTCGGTGACCAGGCCGCCGGAGTTGCCGCGCAGGTCGAGGATGACGCCGGCGCCGGGCGCGTCCCTCCGTACGGCGGTGCGCACGGCGTCGCCGGAGCCCTTGGTGAAGGCGCCGATCCTGATCACGGTGGCCCCGCCCGGCAGCCGCCGGACGGTCACGGAGCCGGTGGACAGCCGGGCCCGGCGCAGGCTCTCGGTCCACTCGCGCTCGCCCCGCTGGAGGCCGAGCCGGACGGTCGTGCCGGCCGCCGCGTCCTGGGCGTCGCCGCGCAGGAGGGAGACGACCTCGGCGACCGGGCGCCCGTCGACGCGGTGCCCGTCGACGCTGCGCAACCGGTCGCCCGGCCGGATCCCGGCGGCGGCCGCGGGCGAGCCGGCGGCGACGCCGGTCACCTCGATACGGCCGTCCCGCTCGCGCCGGGCGGTGAGGCCGACGCCGGTGTACGCGCCGTCGAGGGCCTCCTGGAACTCCTCGTACTCGCCCTGGGAGTAGACCGCGTCCCAGCGGTCCCCGCTGCGGCTGACCGCCCGCTCGGCGGCCTCCATCGGGGACTTCCCCTCGGCCAGGGCCTCGGCGGCGGCCTCGGCGACCGCGTCCGGGCGGGCCGCGGAGGCGGAGGTGCGGGTCTGGCCGGGGGTGGGTTTCCGGTCGCTGGTCGGCAGCGATCCGGTCGCGGCGCCGGCGACGAGGACGCAGCCGAAGACCAATGTCAGGGCGACCCCGCGGCGGACGCGGCGGGGCGGACAGAACAGCTCACGGCCTGACATGCCGGTGAGTCTAGGACAAGGCGAAGGGCCGTACGGCCGGTTGACCGTACGGCCCTCTTGGCATGTGTCACACCTTCAGGTACTTGCGCAGAGCGAAGAACGCGGCCAGCGCCGGCATGAGCAGGCTGGTGGCGAGGATCAGCGGAAGCTTCGTCAGGACGGCGTCCCAGCCGATGAAGTTGATCAGGTTCAGCTTCTCGGACAGGGACAGGCCGTTGTCGATGATGAAGTACCGCCCGGTCACCAGGAAGCCGCAGGCGACCACCCCGCCGATGAGCCCCGCGACCGCCGCCTCGGCGATGAACGGCGCCTGGATGTAGAAGCCGGACGCGCCGACCAGGCGCATGATGCCGGTCTCACGCCGTCGGCTGAACGCCGAGACGCGCACCGTGTTGACGATCAGCATCAGCGCGACGACCAGCATCAGCGCCATGATCGCCCGGGCGGCCCACTTCATGCCGTTCAGCAGCCCGAAGAGGTTGTCCAGGATGCCCTTCTGGTCCTGCACGGACTGCACGCCGTCCCGGGCGTTGAACTTGCTGGCGATGACCTGGTACTTCTCCGGGTCCTTCAGCTTGACGCG
The DNA here is from genome assembly GCF_040611575.1 of Streptomyces sp. NPDC006610. Classification (NCBI taxonomy): domain Bacteria; kingdom Bacillati; phylum Actinomycetota; class Actinomycetes; order Kitasatosporales; family Streptomycetaceae; genus Streptomyces; species Streptomyces sp. NPDC006610. The sequence continues at coordinate 49,861 of NZ_JBEXOP010000003.1, read as the reverse complement.
GTACGACTCCTGCATCTGGTCCGGCGTGAGGGAGCTGGCCAGCGGGGAGTCGCCGAACTGCTCCTTGTAGTGCTTGTACGCCTGGTCCTGCGACTCGTACGTGACCGTGTCCACGACCTCCATGCCCTTGAGCTCGGCGAGGATCTCCTCCTTCTGCTCCCCGGTGACCGCGCCCTCGACGCAGTTCGGGTCGGAGTCGGCGTCGCTCTTGTTGCACAGGAAGATCGAGACGTTGACCTTGTCGTACCAGTAGCCCTTCATGGTGCTCACCTGGTCCTGCATCAGCAGCGAACCGCCGAACAGGGCCAGGGAGAGGGCGACGGAGACGACGACCGCGAAGGTCATCGTCAGATTGCGGCGGAGACCGACACCGATCTCCGACAGAACGAACTGGGCGCGCATGGCGTCTGTTTCAAGCCTTTCCGGGACGTCTGCGGGGTCGGGGCGCGGTCAGTGCTGGTAGCCGTACACGCCGCGGGCCTGGTCGCGGACGAGGCGGCCCTTCTCCAGCTCGATGACGCGCTTGCGCATCTGGTCCACGATGTTCTGGTCGTGCGTCGCCATGACCACGGTGGTGCCCGTCCGGTTGATGCGGTCGAGCAGCTTCATGATGCCGACGGACGTCTGCGGGTCGAGGTTGCCGGTGGGCTCGTCGGCGATCAGCAGCTTGGGCCGGTTGACGAAGGCCCGCGCGATGGCGACGCGCTGCTGCTCACCGCCGGACAGCTCGCCCGGCATGCGGTCCTCCTTCCCGCCGAGCCCGACCAGCTCCAGCACCTGCGGCACGGACTTGCGGATCTCGCCGCGCGACTTGCCGATGACCTCCTGCGCGAAGGCGACGTTCTCCGCCACCGTCTTGTTCGGCAGCAGCCGGAAGTCCTGGAACACCGTCCCCAGCTGGCGGCGCATGTGCGGCACCTTCCAGTTGGACAGACGGGCGAGGTCCTTGCCCAGAACGTGCACCTGTCCGTGGCTGGCCCGCTCCTCGCGGAGGATCAGCCGCAGGAAGGTGGACTTTCCGGAGCCGGAGGACCCCACGAGGAACACGAACTCGCCCTTCTCCACTTCCAGGGACACATCCCTGAGTGCGGGGCGGTTCTGCTTGGGGTAGACCTTGGAGACGTTGTCGAATCGGATCACGGATGCACCACGGGTCGCCGGGGGTAGATGAGCGTGACCATACGCGAAGCGGGTGCGCAACCGCAGTCGCCGTAGGAGGTTGCACGCCCCTTGCCCGTTTTGTCCGAGAATGTCAAGCGGGTGCTCCCCCGGTCCCCGAGCCCGTCGCGGCGGAACCTGGCACAGTGGAGGGGGAACGTTCGGGTGACCGCGAGCGTTGTGGAGATGAACCGGTCCCGGTGCGAGGAGGGCACATGACGTACGACCGACTGGTGTGCGCGAACTGTGCCGCGCCCGTGGCCGAGGGCCGTTGCCCGGTATGCCGGGCCAACCGCGAGCGGTTGCAGCAGGAGAACCCCTTCGCCTCGCTGAACCCGATGACGCTGATCGCCCTGCTGGCGGTGCTGATCGCGGCGGTGGCGTTCCTGGCGCACCAGAGCGCGTAGCGCCTGCGGCAGGGCCACCAGCCGGCTTACGACGTGGGCGAGGGCCCGGAGCAGGCTGCTCCGGGCCCTCGTCGCGTGGTGGGGTTGTGTACAGCCGCCTAGGCGGCCGCGCCTCCACGGCCGTCCATCAGACGCGGCAGGACGCGGAAGCCGATGCCGCCGGCGATCATCGTCGCGGCGCCGACCAGCAGGAAGGTGGTCTGCGCGGCGCCGGTCTCGGCCAGCTCCTCGCCGCCGCCCTGCGGGGTGGCCTCGGTGCCGGTGTCGGTCAGGGCCGACTCGGCCTCGCCCTGCACGGCGTCGTTGCTGCCGCCGTCGGGGTCGGTGTTGTCGGTGCCGCCGACGCTGCCCGCGCCGCCGTTGCCGGAGCCGCCGTCGCCGGAGCCGCCGTTGCCGTTGCCGCCGCCGTTGCCGTTGCCGCCGCCGTTGCCGGAACCGCCGTCCGCACCACCGTCAGCGCCGCCGTCAGCGCCGCCGTCGGCACCGCCGTCAGCACCCCCGTCGGCACCGCCGTCAGCGCCACCATCGGCACCGCCATCAGCGCCCCCGTCGGCACCGCCGTCAGCGCCGCCGTCAGCGCCACCATCGGCACCGCCGTCAGCGCCACCATCGGCACCACCGTCAGCGCCACCATCGGCACCGCCATCAGCGCCTCCATCAGCGCCACCATCGGCACCGCCGTCAGCGCCACCATCGGCACCGCCATCAGCGCCACCGTCAGCACCGCCATCAGCGCCACCGTCAGCACCGCCATCGGCACCACCGTCAGCGCCACCACTGGTGTCGTCGTCGCACTCCGGATCGACGCTGATGTCGCAGGGGTCCTTGTAATCCCCGTCGTTCACGCTGACGCCGATGCCGAGGTCGAGCGCGGAGGCGGCGCCGGCGGCGGTCAGCGACGCGCCCGCGGCGATCACGGCGCCGGCCGCGACACGCGCGACGCGGATCCGCATCTTCTTCGTCATATGTTTGCTACCCCCAGTAGCCAGTCGTCGATGAGGGCCGCGCTCGGGGCCGTGATCGACGGAGGTAGCAGCCGTATCGGAAAGCCCCCCGGTTCACATGCGCCCCGAAGATACGCATGCCGAGCTTCACCCTTCCCACTTTTCAAGAAGGCGTCAAGGCCGTTGCGTACGCGATGTCCTGATACGGGGTCAATGCCGGGCGCGGCGATGTGCGAGTGTGACGCAGATCCCGTGCGGGCCGTACACAAAAGGCAACTGCCGCCCACAGGGCGGCAGTTGCCTTGTCGACAAAACGGTTTCCGCTACTTCTCCTGCTGCTTGCGCCAGCGAATTCCGGCCTCCAGGAAGCCGTCGATCTCGCCGTTGAACACGGCCTCGGGGTTGCCGACCTCGTGCTCCGTGCGCAGGTCCTTGACCATCTGGTACGGGTGCAGGACGTAGGAACGCATCTGGTTGCCCCAGGAGTTGCCGCCGTCGCCCTTGAGGGCGTCCATCTTGGCCTGTTCCTCCTGCCGGCGGCGCTCCAGCAGCTTGGCCTGGAGGACGTTCATCGCCGTGGCCTTGTTCTGGATCTGCGACCGCTCGTTCTGGCAGGAGACGACGATGCCGGTGGGCAGGTGGGTGATGCGCACCGCGGAGTCGGTGGTGTTGACGCCCTGGCCGCCGGGGCCGGAGGACCGGTAGACGTCGATGCGCAGCTCGGACTCGTCGATCTCGACGTGGTCGGACTGCTCGACCACGGGGAGCACCTCGACGCCGGCGAAGGACGTCTGACGGCGGCCCTGGTTGTCGAAGGGCGAGATGCGCACGAGGCGGTGGGTGCCCTGCTCGACGGAGAGGGTGCCGTAGGCGTAGGGCGCCTGGACGGCGAAGGTGGTCGACTTGATGCCGGCCTCTTCGGCGTACGACGTCTCGATCAGCTCGGTCTTGTAGCCGCGCTGCTCGGCCCAGCGCAGGTACATCCGCTGGAGCTTCTCGGCGAAGTCGGCCGCGTCGACGCCGCCCGCCTCGGCGCGGATGTTCACGAGCGCCTCGCGGGAGTCGTACTCGCCGCTGAGCAGCGTCCGGACCTCCATCTCGTCCAGCGCCTTCTTGACGGCGGCCAGCTCGGACTCGGCCTCGGCGCGGGCGTCCGGGTCGTCCTCCTCCTCGGCCATCTCGAAGAGGACGGCGAGATCGTCGATCCGGCCGCGCAGGGCCTCCGCCTTCCTCACCTCGGCCTGGAGGTGGGAGAGCTTGCTGGTGATCTTCTGCGCCTCGTCCGGGTTGTCCCAGAGGGACGGCGCGGCCGCCTGCTCCTCGAGCACGGCGACGTCTGCCCTCAGCTTGTCGAGGTCCAGAACGGCCTCGATCGACTCCATGGTCGAGGAGAGGGACTTGAGCTCTTCGGATACATCGACGACTGCCACGCTCCCAGCGTAACGGCTCCGCCGGAAAGGCAGCGCCGGGTGCGGGGCGGGGGGCCCTCCCGCCCGCTCCGCCGCACGTGACCTGCGCCATATACCTCACCGCGTTGCCTCACCGCGTTGCCTCACCGCGTGTCTTACCGCGACGCCACCGCGTCCGTCACGGCACGCGTCACGGCCTCACGGGGCGCGTCACGGCGTTCGTCCCCGCCCTCGCGACCCTATGCCCGCGGGCGCAGAGCGCGCGCGGGCATAGGGCGTGCGCCCCGGGTTCAGGGGCTCGTGGAGGAGTTCTTCGTGTCCTGGGGCGGCGTCCGCGCCTCGTCGTCCGCGGTGGCCAGCCAGGTGCCGAGGCCCGCCATCGCCAGGACGGCCGCGGTCGCCGCCGCGAGGGCGAGGCGGCGGCGCCGGGTCGCGGCGCGGTTGCGGGCCGAGCCGGGGCGGGGGGCGCCCGCGGCGCGGGGGGCGCGGGCGGTGCCGTGGGCGCCGCCGGACAGCTCGTCGGGGGCGGGGACCCGCATCGACGTGTGCGTGTCGCGGTTGGAGTCCGGCCGCGCGCCCGGCACCAGCGGCACCGCGCCCCGCCGTACCCGCGCCGGCGTCTCCGCCTCGCCCGGCGTCGCCTCGGCCGGCTCCTCCGCGGGCTCGGCGTCGTCGGGCTCGTCCACGTCCAGCGGGGGCATCCCGGCGAGGGCCGGGAGCTGCTCGCGCAGCCGGGCGGCCAGCTCGGAGGCGCGCAGCCGGGACGCGGGGGCCTTGGCGAGGCACTGGACGATCAGCTGCCACAGCTCGTCCGGGATGCCCGGCAGCGGGACCACCGTCTCCGTGACGTGGCGGCGCAGTACGGCGCCGGGGTGCCCGCCGCCGAACGGCGTGAACCCGGCCAGCAGCTCGTACAGGACCGTCGCCAGCGCGTAGATGTCGACGGCGGCCCGCGGCGGCAGGCCCTCGACGATCTCCGGCGCCAGGTAGTCCGGCGTGCCGATGACCTTCGTGGCCCGCGTCCGCTGCGGGGTGTCGATCAGTTTGGCGATCCCGAAGTCCGTCAGCAGCGCCCGGTGCGAGCCTCCCGGCCCGAGCGGGCCCTGCATGTCGAGCAGGACGTTCTCGGGCTTCACGTCCCGGTGCACGACCCCGGCCGCGTGCGCCGCGGCGAGCCCCTCCGCGACGTCGGCGACGATCGCGACCGCCGCCTCGGGAGCCAGCCGCCGCTCCCGTTCCAACCGGGTGCGCAGGTCGGTGCCGCGGACCAGGTCCATGACCAGCGCGAGGTCGTTGCCGTCGACGACCAGGTCGCGGACCGAGACGACATGGGGATGCTCGAGTCCCAGCAGTGCCGTGCGCTCCTGGACGAAGCGTCCGACGAGCTCCTGGTCGGATGCGAGATCCTCGCGCAGCAGTTTGATGGCGACGGGCCCCTCGGGGCCCTCGCCCAGCCACACCGTGCCGGCGCTGCCCCGACCCAGGATCTGGTTCGCGGTGTACCGGCTGCCGATCTTCCGTGCCAAGACTGCTCCTACAGACGCGTGTTGTCGCCAAAACTACGCGTCCGGAGAGCCAACCTTCACCGGGGAGGCGGAAATCACCCGCCAGGTGTCGACAAATCTCCAACATCGTCGATCGTGGGAGAGTCGCTGCCGGAGTTCCCGCCCAGCTCCCCGATCCAGTCGGTGGCCGTGGTGAACCAGTCGCCGATCTGCTCCCAGTACCCCTTGCCGGTGCCGATCCAGTCCTGCAGCGGGCTCAGCTCCCAGACCAGCCAACTGGCGACGACCAGGATGACGACCGTGACCAGGCACCCCTTGAGGCAGCCCAGCCCCGGGATGCGCATCGGATTGGCGCTGCGCTGCCGCGGCTGCCTGGGCTCCGGCGCCGGCCGCCGCGGCGCGGCGGGGGCGGGCGGCGGGGCGTACCGCTGAGGCTGCTGGGGCTGCGGCTGCCGGCGCTGGGGGGCGTACTGCTGCGGCTGGTGTTGCTGCTGCGGGTAGCCGTAACCGGGCGGCGGGCCCTGCTGGGGGCGCTGCTGCGGCTGCTGAGGGCGCGGCTGCTGCTGCGGCCGGGCGACCTGCCGCTGCGGGCGGCGGCGCAGCGGGTCCTCGGCGGGGTCGAGGTACTGGATCTGCGTCTGCTCGTTGCGGTCCCGCGCGGCGCGCAGCTGGGTCTGCCAGGGGTGCGGCTGCTCACCCTGCTGCCCGGGCTCGCCCTGCTGGTTCTGCTGTCCCTGCTGGTTCTGCTGTCCCTGCTGGTTCTGCTGTCCCTGCTGGTTCTGCGGCAGGACGGCGGTCGGGTCGGCCGCCCCGGTGTGCGGCAGTACGGAGGTGGGGTCGGCGGCGCCCGCCGGGCCCGCGGTGTGCGGCAGGACGCTGGTCGCGGCGTTGGGGTCGTGGGCTCCGGACGCGCCGCGCGGCAGGACCTGCGTCGGGTCGGCGGCGCCGGGCGTGCCGGGGACGGCCGCGGGCGCGGGGTCGGGCGCGAGGAGCGCTGCGACGTTCTCGGCGGCGGCGATCTGCGCGGAGTTGGCGTGCACGCCGACGCCCTCGGCGACGACCCGCAGGGCGCGGGCGAGGTTCTGGGCGCCGGGCCGTTCGTCGGGGTTCTTGCGCAGGCAGCGCTCGATGACCGTCCACAGGGGTTCCGGGACGGTGGAGGGGCGGCGCGGCTCGGCGCTCAGGTGCTGGTGGAGGACTTCGAGGGCGGAGCTGCCGGAGAACGGCGGGCGGCCGGTGACCAGCTCGTACAGCAGGATTCCGGCGCCGTAGATGTCGACGGCGGAGGTCTGCGGGCGGCCCTCGGCGGACTCCGGTGCGACGTACGCGGGCGTGCCGACGAACTCGTGGGTGCGGGTGAGGCCCGGGGAGTCGGCGAGGCGGGCGATGCCGAAGTCGGTCAGCATCGGGTGCAGCTCGTCGCCGGTCCGCTTGAGCAGGACGTTGGCGGGCTTCAGGTCGCGGTGGACGACGCCGTCGGCGTGGCTGGCGGCCAGCGCGTCGGCGATCTGCGCGGTGAGCAGGGCGGCGGCGACCGGGGTGAACGGCCCGTTCTCGCGCAGGTGGCGGTGCAGGTCGGGGCCGTCGACGAGGTCCATGACGAGGGCGAGCAGCTCGCCCTCGACGACCAGGTCGCGGACCCTGACGATGTTCGGGTGGGTCAGCCGGAGCAGGACGGAGCGCTCCCGCAGGAACCGCATCACGACGTCCGGATCGCCGGCCAGCTCCTCCTTGAGGACCTTGATCGCGACGGTTTCCCCGGGCTGCCCCGGCACGGCCGCCTCGGCGCCCGCGGTCTCCCGCTGGCGGGCTCGCCAGACGGTCCCCGTGGCGCCGCGTCCGAGCGGCTCCTCGAGGAAGTACTTGCTGCCTACCGGCCGCACGTCATGCGCTCCCTGCTGCTTGCTTGCCTGGCCCACTGTGCTACGGGGTTCCGACCCACTGTAGTGCCGCCGCCCATGACCCCGGCTGCCGAACGCGGTCACAGGAAAGACGCCCGACCCGGTCCCTTTGGTTGCCGGACCCGGACGTGATCGGTCCCCAACGGTTCTCAAGTGGACAGCGGTGGCGTCGTGGTCAGGCATTTTTACGGGCAGAGCCGACCAATGAAGATCATTCGCGGAGGGGAGGCGGGCGCGTTGTCGGTGGCAGGTGCGAGGATGCCTCCAGTACTGGCCGACGTGCTCGTGCGGTGGTGGGGGAAGTCCGCGGTGGGGGACCGCGTGCGGCCTCGGCCCGGTGCGCGGGCGCCCGTGCAGAAGGGACGCTGACGGCGATGCAGATCCGGCTGACCGTCGTAGACCCGCTGGGCCCGCCCGCGGAGGCACGGGGGCGCGCCGCGAGCCGGGACGTGCTGGTCACGGCGCCCGCCGGCACGGCCCTGTCGGCGGTGGCCGCGGCGCTGGCCTCGGCGGTCTCCGGGGACGGCGGACCGTCCCCGAGCGGGCACGTGGTGCTCTACGCCGGCGCCGAGCGCCTGGACACGCAGCGCTGCACGCTGGGCGAGCCCCCGCTGCTGGACGGCGCGGTGCTGGCGGTGGGCGGCCCGGTCGATCCCGAGCCGCATCCCGAGGTGGACGACGCCCCGGCGCGGCTCCATGTGGTCGCCGGTCCCGACGCGGGCGGCGTCCATCTGCTGCACGGCGGGCAGGTCCACATCGGCCGCTCCGCCGACGCCGACGTCCCCCTCGACGACCCGGACGTCTCCCGGCTGCACTGCGCCGTGACGCTCGCCGCCGACGGCCGGGTCACGGTCGCCGACCTCGGCTCCACCAACGGCACCACCCTGGACGGCGCGCGCGTCGGCGCCCGCCCGCTGCGTTTCGCGCCGGGCGCGCTGCTGCGGATCGGCGAGTCCACCCTGCGTCTGGCCCCGCCCGGAGGCCCCGGGGCGCGCGTGCCGACGGCTCCGGACGGCGAGGGCCACGTACGGGTGTCCCCGGCGGCCGAGCGGGAAGCCGCCACCGGCGCCGACGTGCCGCAGGCGGGCCCCTCCGACCGGACCGGGCACGCGTACGGCGACGCCGACCTGGGCGCGCGGCCCGTCCCGGACGCCACCGCCGGCCCCCACGGCCCCGACGCGTGGGCGGAGCACTCCACGCACTCCCCCGCGCGGTCGGCGCTGGTGCCGGAGCAGGGCCGGGCCCCGCACGTGGAGAGCCGCCCCGGCGCTGCCGGACCGGCGGTTCCCCCCGGTCCTCCCTCCGGGGACACCACCCACGGCGGCGGCAGTCTCGCCCTCGGCTCCTCCGACGCCGGGGGCCGCCGCCAGGGCACCCCCCTGTCCGGCACCGACGTCCCGCAGGGCGTGCGCAGACGTGGGCTCACGGCCTGGGCGCGGCGGCTGACGGGCGCGCGTGCCGAGCCGGACCCGGCCGGCCCGGCTGCCGCCGAGGTCCCCGGACCGGTGGCCGGCGCGGCCGACGAGCCGCCCGCCCGTCCCGAGGCGCCCGAGCGGTGGCCCGACCCCTCGGCGCTGCTGCTGACGGTGCACGGCCCCGGCCCGCGCCTGTGGGAGCGCGCCCCGGGCCATCCCGAGGCGCTCACGGTGCGGCTCGGCACGGCCGACCGGGCGGCGCCCGACGGCTCGGGACTGCTGCCCGCGGTGCCGGTGACCGCCGACCTGCGCGAGGTCGGCGCGCTGGGCCTGGCCGGGCCGCGCCCCCGGCTGTCCGGGCTGGCCCGCGCGGTGGTGGCCCAGCTCGCGGCCCTGCACTCCCCGGACGCCCTGGAAGTGGTCCTGATCAGCACGGACCGCTCCCGGCCGCTGGAGGAGCGGGTCGCCGAGTGGGGCTGGCTGGGCTGGCTCCCGCATGTGCGGCCGGGCCACGGCCAGGACTGCCGGCTGCTGCTCGCCTACGACCGCGAGCAGGCCGCCGCCCGCACGGAAGAACTGCTGCGCCGCCTCGACGACCACATAGCGGACGGGGCGCCGGACCGGACCCCGGACCCCGGCGCCGACCGCGCGGCCACCGCCGGTCCGCCCCGCCGCCCCTCCTGGGCCCGTGCCGACGCCCCGGGCGAGGCGGCGGGCCCCGGCCGGGACGGCTCCCCCTTCCCCGGCCCGTACACGGTCGTCGTCGTGGACGGCGACCCCGGCGGGGCCGGTCTGCGGGAGGCCGTGACGCGGCTGGTGGCCGAGGGACCACGGGCGGGCGTCCATGTGGTCTGCCTGGCGGAGACGGCTCCCGCGTCGCCGGCGTCGCCCGTGACCGACACCTACGAGGCGGCCTGCGAGGCGGCCCCGGCGTTCCGCGGCTGCGGGGCGGCGGCACTGCTCAGCGGCGACGTGGCCACGGCGCTGCGGCTGCTGCGGATCGCCCGCGCGGGCGTGGCGCCCGGCGACCGGCCGGGCCCGGTCGGCAACGGCACCGTCGGCACGGTGGACGCCGTCTCGCCCGCCTGGGCCGAGCGGTTCGCCCGCGCGCTGGCCCCGCTACGGACGGACGCCGCCCCGGGCGAGCGGCACTCCCGCGTGTCCGCCCCGCTGCCCCAGGCCGCACGGCTGCTCGACGAACTGGGCCTCGCCCGCGCCACCCCGGCCTCGCTGATGGCGCGCTGGGCGGACGCGGCGGACGACGCCGAGGCGCTCGGCGGAAGGGCGTGCGCCGTCCTCGGCGCCGGGCCGCGCGGGCCGGTCGCCGCCGACCTCGTCGCCGACGGCCCGCACCTGCTGGTCGAGGGCCCGCCCGGCAGCGGGCGCACCGAACTGCTGCGCGCGGTCGTCGCCTCGCTCGCCGCCGCCGAGCGGCCGGACCGGCTGGGCATCGTCCTGATGGACGGCAGGGACGGCGTCGGGGCGGGCAGCGGTCACGGCGAGGGGCTGCGGGTCTGCACGGACGTGCCGCACGTCTCGACGCACCTGCCGGCCAACGACCCGGTGCGGATGCGGGAGTTCGCGCAGTCCCTGGCGGCGGAGCTGAAGCGCCGGGCGGAGCTGCTCGGCCGGTCGGACTTCGCCGAGTGGCACACCGGGCGCGCGGTGGCGGACCGGATGGTCGCCCAGCGCGCGGGCGCCTCGGGCGGGGCGGGCGACATCGACACACCGCCCAGTTCCACGCTGAAGCTGCGGCCCGCGGCGAGCCGGCGTCCCGTGGAGGCGCCGCCGCTGCCCCGGCTGGTCGTGGTGGTCGACGACCTGGACGCCCTGGTCTCGCCGCCGCTGGGCTCCCCCGGTCGGCCCGCGGCCGGGTCGGTCGTGCGGGCGCTGGAGGCGGTGGCGCGGGAGGGCGAGCGGCTCGGCGTCCACCTCGTGGCGGCGACGGGCCCGGGCGGCCGTACGGCGGAGACGGAGCCGGTGCGCCGGGCCGCCCTGCGCGTCACGCTCGACCCGCCGGCCACCGGCCCCGACGAACCCCCGGCGGGACGCGGGCGCCTGACCGCGGGCGACGGCCGGGTCACCCCGTTCCAGGGCGGCCGGGTCACGGGCCGCATCCCGCGGACGGCGACCCTGCGCCCGACGGTCGTCCCCCTGGAGTGGCACCGCATGGGCGACCCCCCGACCCGCCGGCCGGTCCGGGAGCTGGGCAACGGCCCCACGGACCTGGCCCTCCTGGCCAGCGCCCTGGAGCGGGCCGCCCGGGAGGTCGCGGCCCCGAAGGTGCCGTCGCTGCTGTAGGGGGCTGAGGACGGGGGTCGCGCACGGGGGGCGGGGCGATCGGCTGCGCCCCGGCCTTCCCGACCAAGGGCGCGCGCCCCCTCACCGCTTCCGCACCACCCCCGAAGCCATCGCGCGGCACGCGCCTCCCACGCCCCCCGGCCGCAGCGGCGCGCCGCGCCCCGGCAGCCGCAGCCGCACCCGGGGTACAACTGCGCCGCATCCCTGATCAGGCATGCCCGGACGCCCCGGCAACCGCCCGCGCCCTACCCTCCCCGCCCCTCCCGAAACCGCCCACAACGCACGTCACGACGCGCTAACGATCATTCGCTGTACACGGCAGGCGCTCTTGCCGACCCCTCGCACCCGGCGTAGACCAGAGGCCACGGAGCAGCGCTCGAACGTTCGACGAGGAACGGAAGAACGGGGCCGTGATGTACAGCGACAGCAGCACCAGCAGCCGGACAAGGACCCGCAGGGCGGCCGGTAGGGCCGCGGCAGCCGTACTCGCGGGAGCGCTCGCGTTCTCGCTGAGCGCCTGCGGCGGTGACGACGACGACAGCGGCGACGAGGGCGGAGGCGGCGGCAAGGAGACCGCCGCGACCGTCACCCTTCCCAAGCTCGACGGCGAGACCCTGGAGGTCGCCGCCGTCTGGACCGGGCCGGAGCAGGAGAACTTCAAGAAGGTCCTGGCCGAGTTCGAGAAGCGCACGGGCGCGAAGGTCGCCTTCGTGCCCGCCCAGGACCCGATCATCAACTTCCTCGGCTCGAAGATCGCGGGCGGCGCCCCACCGGACGTCGCGATGCTGCCGCAGGTCGGCGCGATCCGTCAGGCGGTGGAGAAGGGCTGGGCCAAGCCGGTCGGCGCGGAGGCGAAGGAGCAACTGGCCAAGAACTACTCGCAGGGCTGGCAGGACCTCGGCAAGGTGGACGGCGAGCAGTACGGCGTCTACTACAAGGCCGCCAACAAGTCCCTGATCTGGTACAACGCCCAGGTCTTCGAGAACGCGGGCGCGACCGAGCCCAAGACCTGGGACGAACTGCTGACCGCCGCGCAGACCGTCTACGACTCCGGCGTCACGCCGTTCTCGGTCGGCGGCGCGGACGGCTGGACGCTCACCGACTGGTTCGAGAACGTCTATCTGTCGCAGGCGGGTCCGGAGAAGTACGACCAGCTCGCCAAGCACGAGATCAAGTGGACGGACCCCTCCGTGAAGGAGGCGCTGACCACCCTCGCCGAGATCTGGGGCAAGGCCGACTACGTGGCGGGCGGTGCGAGCGGCGCCCTGCAGACGGAGTTCCCGGCGTCGGTCACCCAGACCTTCACCGGGGGCGACCAGCCGAAGGCGGGCATGGTCTTCGAGGGCGACTTCGTGCAGGTCAACATCGCGGAGACGGACGCCGAGGTCGGCACGGACGCCAAGGTGTTCCCGTTCCCGGCGGTCGGCGACACCGCGCCGGTGGTCTCCGGCGGCGACGCGGCGGTGATCCTGGAGGACTCCAAGGCGTCCCAGGCCCTGGCCACCTTCCTGGCGTCCCCGGACGCGGCGGCCGTCCAGGCGAAGCTCGGCGGCTACCTGTCGCCGAACAAGAACGTGGACCCGTCGGTGTACCCGAACGACGTGCAGCGCAAGATGGCCGAGGCGCTCGTCGCGGCCGGCGACGACTTCCGCTTCGACATGTCCGACCAGGCCCCGCAGGCCTTCGGCGGCACACCCGGCAAGGGTGAGTGGAAGGCGCTGCAGGACTTCCTGAAGAACCCGAAGGACGTCGCGGGAACCCAGCGCCGGCTGGAGGCCGACGCGGCCGCGGCCTACGGGCACTGAGCCGGCGATGAAGTCGGACACCACGGCAGGGGCCCTCGCCGCCCCTGCCGCCCCAAAAGGCCCCAGGTCGCGCAGGAGCGTGACCGGCACCCGCAGGACCGTGGCGGCGCTGTTCCTGCTGCCCGCCCTGGTCCTGCTCGGCGCGCTCGTGGTCTACCCGATCGGGTACTCGGTCTTCCGCAGCTTCTACGACCAGTCCGGCGACGGTTTCGCCGGGCTCGACAACTACCGCGCCCTCTTCTCGGACGACGGAATCCGCACCGCCCTGAAGAACAACATCGTGTGGGTGGTGTTCGCGCCGACGGTCGCCACCGCGCTCGGCCTGATCTTCGCGGTGCTGACCGAGCGGGTCCGCTGGGGCACGGCGTTCAAACTGATCGTCTTCATGCCGATGGCGATCTCGATGCTCGCCGCGGGCATCATCTTCCGTCTGGTGTACGACCAGGACCCGGACAAGGGCGTCGCCAACGCGGTGTGGGTGGGCGTGCACGACACCTTCGCGCAGGCGTCGGCGTTCCCGAAGGCGCACCCGGGGCGCGAGTCGCCGCTGGAGCCGGCCGGCGGGGGCGCGTACATCACCCGGTCCCCGGTGAGCGCCGGCGACCCGGTCGTGCTGCCGCTGGTCGGCGTGGCCCCGGACCTGATGCCGGACGACGCGAAGCGGGCGGCGGCGCCGAAGCCGGAGCCGGACCGGATCACGGGCACGACCTGGCAGGACTTCACCCGTGGCAAGGGCGTCGGCACGCTGAACGGCGTCGACGCCGACGAGCTGGGCTATCCCGGCATGAAGATCGAGGCCGTCAAGGACGGCAAGGTGGTGGAGACGGCCACGGCGGCCGACGACGGCACGTTCTCCCTGTCGGCCGAGGCCGACGGCGCCCTGCTGAGACTGCCGGCGAGCAACTTCAAGGAGGCGTACAACGGCCTGGACTGGCTCGGCCCGTCCCTGGTCACCCCGGCGATCATCGACTCGTACATCTGGATGTGGGCCGGGTTCGCGATGGTGCTGATCGCGGCCGGGCTCGCGGGGATGCCGCGGGAGCTGCTGGAGGCGGCGCGGGTCGACGGAGCCAACGAGTGGCAGGTGTTCCGGCGGATCACGGTGCCGCTGCTGGCACCGGTCCTCGCGGTCGTCACGGTCACTTTGATGATCAATGTGCTGAAGGTCTTCGACCTGGTGTTCATCATCGCGCCGGGCTCCTCGCAGGACGACGCCAACGTCCTCGCGCTGGAGCTTTACCGCAAGGGCTTCTCCGAGGACCAGCCGGGCATCGCCAGCGCCATCGCGGTGTTCCTGCTGCTCCTGGTGCTCCCGGTGATGTGGTTCAACATCCGCAGGCTCAGGCGGGAGGTGCGGCGATGACGACGGAGCCCGGCACGGTGAAACGGCCCCTGGGCGCACGCCTCGTCGAGAAGGCCGGCGGGGGTCTGATCCAGTTCTTCCTGGTCGCCGTCGGCCTGTTCTGGCTGCTGCCGACGATCGGACTGCTGCTGTCCTCGCTGCGCACGCCGTCCGACATGAACGAGAGCGGCTGGTGGACGGTGTTCACCGAGCCGGCGAAGCTCACCTTCGACAGCTACGAGAAGCTGCTGGAGAACGGCGACATCACCGACTCCCTGGTGAACACGGTGCTGATCACGGTCCCGGCGACCGTGCTGGTCGTGGTCATCGGCGCGCTCGCGGGCTACGCGTTCGCCTGGATGGAGTTCCCGGGCCGTGACTGGTGGTTCCTGGGCGTGGTGGGGCTGCTGGTGGTGCCGGTGCAGGTGGCGCTGATCCCGATCGCCGAACTGTTCGGCAACATCGGTCTGTTCGGCTCGATCCTCGGCGTGGTCCTGTTCCACGTCGGGTTCGGTCTGCCGTTCGCGGTGTTCCTGCTGCGGAACTTCTTCGCGGAGATTCCGCGCGAGCTGCTGGAGGCGGCCCGGCTGGACGGCGCGGGCGAACTGCGCCTGTTCACGCGGGTGGTGATGCCGCTGGGCGGGCCGGCCATCGCGAGCCTGGGCATCTTCCAGTTCCTGTGGGTGTGGAACGACATGCTGGTGGCGCTGGTGTTCTCCGACTCCGGCAACCAGCCGATCACGGTCGCGCTGCAGACGCAGGTACGGCAGTTCGGCAACAACATCGACGTGCTGGCGCCCGGCGCGTTCATCTCCATGGTGGTCCCGCTGGCGGTGTTCTTCGCGTTCCAGCGGCAGTTCGTGTCCGGCGTGATGGCGGGGGCGGTCAAGTAGCGGCGTCACGGCGGGGAAGGGGCGGACCGGCGACGGCCCGCCCCTTCGGCTGTTCGGCGGGAACACCAGTGCGGGACTCACCACTCCGGGCCACCATTTCGCAACCTTCCGGTCATTTCACCGTCACCGAAAGCGGACTGCGCCGTTTCACCTGGCAGCGGCCGTCTCCACCCGACAGCAGCACGGCGGCACAGCAACACGGCAGTACAGCAGCACACGACGCGGCGGCACAGCAGCCCGTCGTACCCGGCCCGAGGAAACGGAGGAACCCGCATGCCCCGTTTCAGCGTCGTCGTGTCGGCGCACGACGCCCCCGGCGGCCCGGCGGCCCGGACCCTGGACTCCGTCCTCGCCCAGCCGTTCGGCGACGTCGAGCTGATCGCGGTGTGCGACGAGCCCGGAACCCCCTCCGGGCGCCTGGTCGCCGCCCTCGCCGAGCGCGACGGCCGGGTACGGGCGGCCCACTGCCCGCCCCGCGCCGGTGCGGGCGCGGCGCGCACGACGGGGATGCGGGAGGCGGCCGGCGCCCATCTGCTGTTCCTCGACGGCGGCGACCTGCTGCTCCCGGGGGCGCTGGCGGCACTGGACGCACGGCTGCGACAGACGGGCCCGGTCGACGTCCTGCACTTCGGGTACGAACGGGAGGGGACGGGGCCGCGCCCCCACCCCCTTCCGCCGGCCCCGGCCGCCGCCTTCGCCCCGGACGCGGCCCCGCACCTCACGGCCGTGAACCGCCCGGTGTGCGGCGCGGCCTACCGGCGCGGCTTCCTCACCGTCCACCAGCTCGCCTTCCCGTACGGCGACTTCGCCGACGTCGGCTGGGGCGGGCTGGTGACGGTCCTGGCCGGGCGGCTGGCGGTGCTGGACTCGGCCGTCGTACGGCGCGGGCCGGCCGGGCGGGGCCCCGGCGACCGGTTGGCCCTGCTGGACCAGGTGGAGCTGGTGCTGTCCTGGGCCGCCGCCGAGGAACTGTCCGCCGGGCGGTCGTACGCGCTGTTCGACCAGCTGTTCGCCGCGGTACTGAGGGCGCTGCCCGGCGTGACGTCCCCGCGCGAGCGCCGCATCTTCTTCCACCGGGCGCGCGCCCTGTACCGCCGCCACCGCCCCGTCGGCCACCGCGCCCCCGACGTACGGCGGCGGCTGCTGGCGGCCGGGGCGTACCCGGCGCTGCGCGCGGCCGACCGGCTGGCCGCACGGACGGCGGGCCCGGGCGGGAAACCGGCGCGGTACGCGTACCGCGCCGTGGCGACCGCCGCCCGGTCCATGCGCTCCGTCTGATCCGCGGCCGGGCCCGGACTACTCCACGACGATCTCGACCGGGACGTTCCCGCGCGTGGCGTTGGAGTACGGGCAGACCTGGTGAGCGGCGTCGACCAGCTTGCGGCCGGTCGCCTCGTCGAGGCCCTCGGGCAGCTCCACGCGCAGGGTGACCGCGAGCCCGAAGCCCTGACCGTCCTTGCCGATGCCGACCTCGGCGGTCACGGCGGCGTCGCTGACGTCGACCTTGGCCTGCCGGCCGACGAGACCGAGGGCGCTGGCGAAACAGGCGGAGTAGCCGGCGGCGAAGAGCTGTTCGGGGTTGGTGCCCTGGCCGTTGCCGCCCATCTCCACGGGGATGCCCAGCTGGAGGTCCAGCTTGCCGTCGGAGGAGACGGCGCGGCCCTCGCGGCCGTGGGTCGCGGTGGCGACGGCGGTGTAGAGCGCGTCCATGGAAAACCATCCCTCTCGTGTCGTGTCCCGGCGGCGGGTCGGTCGGACCGGGCCGCCGGGCGAGTACGGACATGAGTAGAGCACACAATTGAGTTGCGCACAACTAAATGGCGGGCAGGGACGTCCCCGGCTACCCTGGAGCCATGACCGCCCCCACCGCCGACTGGCTGAGACTCGACCAGCAGATCTGCTTCTCGCTGAACGCCGCCTCGCGCGCCTTCGGCGGCGTCTACCGCGTCCTGCTCAAGGACCTCGGCCTCACCTATCCGCAGTACCTGGTGATGCTCGTGCTGTGGGAGCACGGCGATCTGCCGGTGAAGCGGCTGGGCGAACATCTGCGCCTCGACTCCGGCACGCTCTCCCCGCTGCTCAAGCGGCTGGAATCGGCCGGGCTGGTACGCCGTGAGCGCAGCACCCGCGACGAACGCTCGGTCGAGGTGCGGCTGACGGAGGAGGGCGCGGCGATGCGCGAGCGTGCGCTGGAGGTGCCGCGCCGGATCGTCGCGGCGACCGGCTGCGACGTCGACGAGATCGGCGAACTGCGGGCCCGCCTGGACCGCCTCACCACCGCCCTCGACGCGGCGGTGGCGGCGGAGGCCTCCCGGTAGGACCCGCGACCGGGACAGCCCTCGGTCGGGGAGACCCGCGTCCCAGCCGACCCTCGCCCCGGCAGACCCACCTCCCGGAAGACCCGCGTCCCAGCCGACTCGCGGCCCGGCAGACCCGCGATCCAGCGGACCTGCGGCTCCTCCCCGCGGCCTGCTTCACTGTGAGCGGCACGAAAGGCGCGACACGAGGGGACGGCCTCAGATGACCTGGCTGATCACCGGCGGGGCCGGATACATCGGGGCGCACGTCGTCCGGGCGATGACCGAGGCGGGCGAGCGGACGGTCGTGTACGACGACCTGTCGACCGGCGTCGCCGACCGGGTGCCGGACGGTGTCCCGCTGGTCGTCGGCTCGACCCTGGACGGCACGCTGCTGCGGCGGGCGCTCACCCGCCACGGCATCACCGGCGTGGTCCATCTGGCGGCGAAGAAGCAGGTCGGCGAGTCGGTGGACCGCCCGCTGCACTACTACCGGGAGAACGTCGAGGGCCTGCGCGTCCTGCTGGAGGCGGTGACGGAGGCCGACGTGGCCACGTTCGTGTTCTCCTCCTCGGCCGCCGTGTACGGGACGCCGGACGCCACGCGCGCGGGCGCGCCGGTCACCGAGGAGACGCCGTGCGCGCCGATGAGCCCGTACGGCGAGACCAAGCTGGCCGGCGAGTGGCTGGTGCGGGCCACGGGCCGGGCGACCGGGCTGGCGACCGCGTCCCTGCGCTACTTCAACGTGGCGGGCGCGGCGGCCCCCGCGCTGGCCGACACCGGCGTCTTCAACCTCGTGCCGATGGTCTTCGAGAAGCTCACCGAGGGCGCCTCGCCGCGCATCTTCGGCGACGACTACCCCACCCCCGACGGCACCTGCATCCGGGACTACATCCATGTGGTGGACCTCGCCGAGGCCCACGTCGCCGTGGCCCGCGCCCTGCGCTCCGCCCCCGGCCGCGACCTCACCCTGAACGTCGGGCGCGGGGAGGGCGTCTCGGTGCGGGAGATGATCGACCGCATCAACGCCGTGACCGGCCACCACCGCGCCCCGACCGTCACCCCGCGCCGCCCCGGCGACCCGCCCCGCGTCGTCGCCGACGCCGACCGCATCGCCGCCGAGCTGGGCTGGAAGGCCCGGTACGACGTCGAGGACATGATCACATCGGCGTGGGAGGGCTGGGTGCGGCTGCATCCCGGGGCGGCGGTGAACTGAGGCGGCGGTGAACCGAAGCGGCGGTGAAGCCCCCGGCCCACTCCCCGGGCCGAGTCCCCGGGGCAAGTCCCCGGTGCGGGCACTCGGTGCGGGCACTCGGCACCCGCCCACCGGGCCCGCCCTCACAGCGCCTTGAGCGCCCCCGCCGTGGCCCGCGTCAGCGACGCCAGATAGCCCTTGGGCAGCTTCCCGCCCCGGATCACCACCGACCGCCAGTACAGCGGCCCGGAGATCAGGTCGAGGGCGAGGTCTCCGTCGATGCCCTGCCGGACCTCGCCCCGGCGCTGCGCCGCCGCCACGATCGTGCTGGCGACGCCGTCCTGCCCCTCGCGCACCGCCTTCTGGAGCGCCTCGGCGATCTCCGGGTTGCGGGCCGCCTCCGCCTGGAGGTCGGGGATGATCTGCGAGGCGACCGGGTGCCGCAGCGCCCGTGACGTCACCTCGTACAGCAGCCGCAGATCGCCCTCCAGCGAGCCCGTGTCCGGCGCGGGCAGTCCCTGCACCGCGAGGGCGGAGACGACGTCGAGCACCAGGTGCAGCTTGGAGCGCCAGCGGCGGTACACCGCCGTCTTGCCCACGCCGGCCCGGCGGGCGATGCCCTCGATCGACATGCGCGCGTAGCCGACCGCCGCGAGTTCCTCGAACACGGCCGCCCGGATCGCCTCGGTCACGTCCTCGCGCAGCACGGCCGCCCCCGCGGGGCGGCGGCGCGGGCGCGGCGGCGGTCCGTCGGCGTTCGTGGTCATGCCCCACAGCATAGGCCGTGACGACGAAACGGTTGCGTTCCGACGCCCACTCGGCCTACGCTCGCGTTGCGACGATACGGTGCCGTCCCGTCGTATGGCCGCGAGGGAGACCCCCGGAGAACGCCGGACGCCGCACCGCCCGCCCCCCACCCCCCGACCGAAAGCAGCGGATGTGAGCCAGGTCCTCGACACACCGCCCCCGACGACGAACCCGTCGACCACGACCACGGCCTCGACCACGGCCGTGGCCCCTACCCCGGCCTACGACGACCTCGCGGCCCTCGCCGCCCGCCACGGCCTCACGGTCAGCGGCGCCCGCCCGACCCTGCCCCAGTACCTGCGCCGGCTGTGGGAACGCCGCCACTTCATCACCGCCTTCTCGACCGCCAAGCTCACCGCCCAGTACAGCCAGGCCAAGCTGGGCCAGATCTGGCAGGTGATGACCCCGCTGCTCAACGCGGCGGTCTTCTATCTGATCTTCGGCGTGCTGCTGCAGACCAAGAACGGCGTGCCGGACTACGTGCCGTTCCTGGTCACGGGCGTGTTCATCTGGACGTTCACCCAGACGTCGCTCCTGTCGGGCACCCGCGCGATCTCCGGGAACCTCGGCCTCGTGCGCGCCCTGCACTTCCCGCGGGCCTCGCTGCCGATCGCCCTGTGCCTCCAGCAGCTCCAGCAGCTGATGTTCTCGATGGCGACCCTCGTCGTCATCCTGCTCGTGTTCGGCGTGCCCGTCGCCGCCTCCTGGCTGCTGGCCGTCCCGGCGCTGGTGCTCCAGTTCGTCTTCAACACCGGCCTGTCCATGGTTCTCGCGCGGGTCGGCGCGAAGACGCCGGACATCGCCCAGCTGATGCCGTTCGTGCTGCGGACCTGGATGTACGCGTCGGGCGTGATGTGGAGCATCGAGCACGTGCTCAGCAAGCACACCGACTGGCCGTCCTGGGTGGGCACCGTGCTCCAGGCCAACCCCGCCGCCCTCTACATCGACCTGATGCGCTTCGCGCTGATCGACAGCTTCCACGCGAGCCAGCTGCCTCCGCACGTCTGGGCGCTGGCCACCGGCTGGGCACTGCTCGCCGGAGTCGGCGGCTTCCTCTACTTCTGGAAGGCCGAGGAGATGTACGGCCGTGGCTGAGAACCCCCGGGGCGACAGGGTCCCCACCGTCATCGCGGACCACGTGGACATCGTCTACCGCGTCAACGGCACCGGCGCCGGACGCGGCTCCGCCACCGCCGCGCTCAACCGCATCCTGCGCCGCGAGAAGGCCGAGAGGGCGGCCGGCGTACGCACCGTGCACGCCGTGCGGGACGTCTCCTTCGTCGCGTACAAGGGCGAGGCGATCGGGCTGATCGGCACCAACGGCTCCGGCAAGTCGACGCTGCTCAAGGCCGTCGCGGGCCTGCTGCCGGTGGAGCGCGGCCGCATCTACACCGGCGGGCAGCCCTCCCTGCTCGGCGTCAACGCCGCCCTGATGAACGACCTGACCGGCGAGCGCAACGTCCACCTGGGCGGGCTCGCGATGGGCATGAGCCGGGAGCAGATCCGGGCGCGCTACCGGGAGATCGTCGACTTCTCCGGGATCAACGACAAGGGCGACTTCATCACCCTGCCGATGCGCACCTACTCCTCCGGCATGGCGGCCCGGCTGCGATTCTCCATCGCCGCCGCCAAGGACCACGACGTGCTGCTCATCGACGAGGCCCTCGCCACCGGCGACGGCTCCTTCCGCCGACGCTCCGAGGCCCGCATCCGGGAGCTGCGCGGCCAGGCCGGCACGGTCTTCCTGGTCAGCCACAACAACAAGTCCATCCGCGACACCTGCGAGCGCGTGCTGTGGCTGGAGCGCGGCGAACTGCGCATGGACGGGCCCACGGAGGAGGTCATGAAGGAGTACGAGGCCTTCACCGGCGACAAGACGCCGGGGCGCCCGCCAGCCCCCCGGCGCAAGACGCCGCCCGCGACCGCCGCACCCGCCTGACGCGCCCGACGGCCGTAGGGCGAAGGGCGAAGGGCGCCCCGAGCCGGGGATTCCGGCCCGGGGCGCCCTTCGCGCAAGGCCCCGACAGAGCCGCCGTTCGGTGTGCTGCTGCGAACCGCCGTACGGCGTGCCCCTACGAGTGCGCCCGCAGCAGCGACCGCATCGTCCGCATCGCCACCGACAGGTTGGCGAGGTCGAACGCGTCCGAGTTCTGGATCTCCTCCAGGGTGGTGCGGGCCCGGCTCAGGATCGCGGCGTTCTTCCGCTGCCAGAGCTGGAACCGCTGCTCCGGCGTCGACGTGCCGTTGCCCACCGCCAGCACGTCGGACGTCAGGGCCGCGTGGGCGGCGAAGAGGTCCTCGCGGATGGCGGCGCGGGCCATGGACTGCCAGCGGTCGGCACGGGGCAGCTCGATGATCCGGTCCATCAGCTGAGCGATGCCGAGGCGGTCGGCGAGGTCGTAGTAGACCTCGGCGACGTCCAGCGGCTCACGGCCCGTGCGGTCGGCCACCGAGACGATGTCGAGCGCCGGGAAGGCGGAGGAGAACCCGGCCACGCGGGTGGCCTGCTCGTCCGGGACGCCGGCCCCGGTCAGCTCGTCGTGGATCTTCTGCCACCACTGCAGGTCCGCGCCGCGCAGCAGCTTCGGCAGCTGTGACCAGACCTGTTCGACCCGCTCGCCGAAGAACTCCACCGTCTCGGCGATCTCCAGCGGCTGCGGCCGGTTGTTGAGCAGCCAGCGGGTGCCCCGCTCCACCAGGCGGCGGGAGTGCAGCCTGATCCTGGTCTGGACGTCGGCCGCCACCTTGTTGTCGAGCGACTCGACGCCGTCCCACACGGCGGCGGAGTGGAAGATCGCGCGGGCCGCGGTCTGCGCCCGGACGATCTCCTCCAGCGAGGCTCCGGTCTCCTCGCGCAGCCGGTGCAGGAAGCTCGTGCCGCCCGTGTTGACGGTGTCGTTGACCAGCACCGTCGTGACGATCTCGCGGCGCAGCGGGTGACCGTCGATCTGCTCCGGGAACCGCTCGCGCAGCGCGCTCGGGAAGTACGCGTGGAGCAGGCCCTGCAGGTAGGGGTCGTCCGGCAGCGAGGTGTGCAGCAGTTCCTCGGCGACCGTGATCTTCGTGTACGCCAGCAGGACGGCCGTCTCGGGGCCGGTCAGGCCCTGCCCGGAGCCGAGGCGTTCGCGGATCTGGCGGTCGGTCGGCAGGAACTCCAGCGCCCGGTCGAGGTGGCCCTCCCGGACCAGGTGGCGCATGAAGCGCTGCTGGGCGTGGAGCATGTCCGCGGACTGGGCGAGGGCGTTGGCGATGGCCGTGTTCTGCGCGTAGTTGTTGCGCAGGACCAGCCGGCCGACCTCGTCGGTCATCTCGGCGAGCAGCTTGTTGCGCTGCTTGACCGTCATGTCGCCCTCGGTGACCAGGCCGTTGAGCAGGATCTTGATGTTCACCTCGTGGTCGGAGGTGTCCACGCCCGCGCTGTTGTCGATGGCGTCGGTGTTGATCCGCCCGCCCTGCAGCGCGAACTCGATCCGGCCGAGCTGGGTCAGGCCCAGGTTGCCGCCCTCGCCGACGACCTTGACGCGCAGGTCCTGGCCGTCCACGCGGATGGCGTCGTTGGCCTTGTCGCCGACGTCGGCGTTGGACTCCGCGCTCGACTTGACGTAGGTGCCGATGCCGCCGTTCCACAGCAGGTCGACCGGCGCCTTGAGGATGGCCTTCATCAGGTCGGCCGGGGTCAGCTTGGTGACGCCGTCCTCGATGCCGAGGGCCTGGCGGACGTGGGCGTTGACCGGGATGGACTTGGCGGAGCGGGGGAAGACCCCGCCGCCGGGCGACAGCAGGGCGGTGTCGTAGTCGGCCCAGGAGCTGCGCGGCAGTTCGAACAGCCGGCGGCGCTCGGCGTAGGAGACGGCCGCGTCCGGGGTCGGGTCGATGAAGATGTGCCGGTGGTCGAAGGCGGCGACCAGGCGGATGTGCTCGCTGAGGAGCATGCCGTTGCCGAAGACGTCGCCGGACATGTCGCCGATGCCGACGACGGTGAAGTCCTCGCTCTGGGTGTCCGTGCCCAGCTCGCGGAAGTGCCGCTTGACGGACTCCCAGGCGCCGCGCGCGGTGATGCCCATGCCCTTGTGGTCGTAGCCGGCCGAGCCGCCGGAGGCGAAGGCGTCCCCGAGCCAGAAGTTGTACGACTGGGCGACCTCGTTGGCGATGTCGGAGAAGGTCGCGGTGCCCTTGTCGGCGGCGACGACGAGATAGGTGTCGTCCTCGTCGTGCCGGACGACCTCCGGCGGGGGCACGACCTCGCCGGCGACCATGTTGTCGGTGATGTCGAGCAGGGCGGAGATGAACGTCCGGTAGGCGGCGACGCCCTCCGCCATCCAGGCGTCGCGGTCCACGGACGGGTCCGGGAGCTGCTTGGCGACGAAGCCGCCCTTGGCGCCGACCGGGACGATGACGGTGTTCTTCACCATCTGCGCCTTGACCAGGCCGAGGATCTCGGTGCGGAAGTCCTCTCGCCGGTCGGACCAGCGCAGTCCGCCGCGCGCGACCTTGCCGAACCGCAGGTGCACGCCCTCGACGCGCGGGGAGTACACCCAGATCTCGAACGCCGGCCGGGGCGCGGGCAGGTCGGGGATGGCCCGCGGGTCGAACTTCATGGAGACGTAGTCGTGCGGCCTGCCGCCCGAGGCCTCCTGGAAGAAGTTGGTCCGCAGGGTCGCCTTGATGACGGTGAGGAACGACCGCAGGATGCGGTCCTCGTCCAGCGAGGCGACCTGGTCGAGGGCCGCGTCCAGCTCCTCCAGCAGGGCGTCGACGATCTCCCGTCCGGCGCTCTGCCGCTCGGGCGACATCCGCGCCTCGAACAGGGAGACGAGCAGCCGGGTGGTGTGGACGTTGTTGCGGAGGGTGTCCTCCATGTAGTCCTGGCTGAACGTCGATCCTGCCTGGCGCAGGTACTTCGCGTACGCCCGCAGGACCATCGCCTGCCGCCAGGTCAGCCCGGCGCCGAGCACCAGGGCGTTGAAGCCGTCGTTCTCGGCCTTGCCGGTCCAGGTGGCGGCGAAGGCCTCCTGGAACCGCTCGCGCGCGTCGTCGCCCGAGTAGTCCCCGGCGGCGCCCTGCGGCTTGGGCATGCGCAGGCCGAAGTCGTAGATCCAGGCGACGCTGCGGTCGGCGCAGCGCAGTTCGTACGGCCGCTCGTCGATCACCTCGACGCCGAGCCGGTTCAGCACCGGCAGGACGGCGGACAGGGAGACGGCGTCGCCCTTGCGGTAGATCTTGAAGCGGCGCTCGTCGTGGGCGGCGCCCACCGGCTCGTACAGGCTGAGCGCGAAGTCGTTGTGCTCGCCGAGCCGTTCCAGCCGGGCGAGGTCGGCGACCGCGGCGCGCGGCGAGTGGTCGGCCTTGTAGCCCTCGGCGAAGGCGTTGCCGTAGCGGCGCAGCAGTTCGGCGGCGCGCTCCTCGCCGAACTCGGCGTTCAGCGCCTCGGTGTAGCCGTCCGCCCAGGAGCGGGCGGCCTCGACCAGACGGGCCTCGATGCGCTCCTTGTCGGCGTCGGACAGCTGGGGCAGTTCGGTGCCCTGCGGGACGCGGACGACGAAGTGCAGCCGGGACAGGATCGACTCGGTGTTCCAGGCGGTGAAGTCGACGCTGATACCGCCCAGTTCCTCCTTGAGGATGTCGATGATCCGCAGCCGGACGCCGGTGGTGTAGCGGTCGCGCGGGAGGTAGACGAGGGCGGAGTAGTAGCGGCCGTACTCGTCCTGACGCAGGTACAGCCGCAGCCGGCGGCGCTCCTGGAGGTAGAGCACGGAGGTGACGATGGCCTGGAGCTCGCCGACCGGCGTCTGGAACAGCTCGTCGCGCGGGTAGGTCTCCAGGATCTGCAGCAGGTCGCGGCCGTCGTGGCTGTTGGGCGAGAACCCGGCGCGGCTGAGCACCTCGCCGACCTTGCGCCGGATGACCGGGACGCGCCGGACGGACTCGGTGTAGGCGGCGGAGGAGAACAGCCCCAGGAAGCGCCGCTCGCCGACGACGTTGCCCTGCTCGTCGAACTTCTTGACGCCGATGTAGTCCAGGTACGACGGCCGGTGCACGGTGGCCCGGCTGTTGGCCTTGGTCAGCACGAGCAGCTTGTGCTCGCGGGCCTTGGCGCGGGCGTCGGCGGGCAGCCGCTCGAAGGACGGGCTGACCGGGTGGCTCTCGCCGCCGGCGTGGTGGGGATCGGCGCGCAGTATGCCGAGGCCGGTGCCGGGGACGGCGGCCAGCGAGTCGTCGTCGCGCAGCTGGTACTCGCGGTAGCCGAGGAAGGTGAAGTGGTCGTCGGCCAGCCAGCGCAGCAGCTCGCGGGCCTCCTCGATCTCCTCGCCGGGCAGGTCGGCGGCGACCGGCTCGCCGGGCAGCCCCTCGGCGATCCGCAGGGCCGCCTCGCGCATCTTGCCCCAGTCCTCGACGGCCTCGCGGACGTCGGACAGCACGCGCAGCAGGTCGGCGCCGATCTGCTTGAGGTCGGAGCGGTCGGTCTCGCGGTCGATCTCGACGTGGATCCAGGACTCGACGTGCGCATCGTGCGGGAGGTCCCCGGTCGGGCGCGTGGTGAGCAGCTCGACCAGCCTGCCCGTGACGTCCCGGCGGACGACCACCTGGGGGTGGATGACGACGTGGATGCCGCGGCCCTGCCGGGTCAGCTCGTTGGTGACCGAGTCGACCAGGAAGGGCATGTCGTCGGTGACGACTTCCACGACGGAGTGGCTGCACGTCCAGCCGTTCTCCTCGACCGTCGGGGTGTGCACCCGCACGTTGGCCGTGCCCTGGGGGCGGTTCTCGGCCAGCCGGTAGTGGGAGTGGGCGGCGCCGAAGACGTCGACCGGGTCGCGGTCGGTGAGGTCCTCGGGCGCGGTGTGCAGGTAGTAGCGCTGGAGGAACGCGAGCACGGCGTCCGCGTCCGGAGTGCCGCCCTCGGTCGTCCCAGTCGGTAGATACCCCCCGACCGGGCTGTTCTCAGCTACCCGGGCGGCCCTCTCGAGCAGCTCGGCCTTTGCTTCGTCCAGCTTGGTCTGCATTGTCCTCTGGCTCCTGTCGCGCGCCGTTGCGTGACGTAGAAGGAAGTACGGTCTCCGGCCTTCCGGCGTCACGCCGGGACACGGGGTGTCCGGTCCTCACCGACGCTATGCCGCAAAGGGAGATGAGCGGTGGGTTTTCAGCCAATTCCGGCGCCCCCGAACGGGGTGTGCGCGCCACTGCGGGGCGCTTCGCGTCCCCGGCCCGCCCGCGAGGACCAGCGACTGCCGCCCGGTCACGGATGTGGTCCGTGCGTCCCGGGCGCGGGGCGGGGACACCGATGTCCCCGCGAGCTATCGCGCTGATCACGCCACAAGGCTATCTCTCCCCTCCGGGCGCGCGTCATGAGCCGTATGTGTACAAAACAGGGGTCCGAACTTTGACACTCTGCACAGAGACGGGGTCCGGGACGGAGCCCGCACGGCGCCGGATCACGACGCGTTCCCGCGCGTCCCCTTGGCAGGGTCCGCCGTCCGGTGCACGTTGCCCCCATGACCGCCAAAATCCTCATCGTCACCGGCGACGCAGCAGAGTCGCTGGAGGTCCTCTACCCCTACCAGCGCCTCCTCGAAGAGGGCTACGAAGTCCACATCGCGGCTCCCACCCGCAAGACGCTGCGGTTCGTCGTGCACGACTTCGAAGAGGGCTTCGACACCTACACCGAGAAGCCCGGCTACACCTGGCCCGCCGATCTCGCCTTCTCCGAGGTCGACCCCGGCCAGTACGCCGCCGTCGTGATCCCCGGGGGCCGCGCCCCGGAGTACCTGCGCAACGATCCCGAACTCCGCAAGATCCTCAAGTCCTTCTTCGACGCCGACAAACCCGTCGCCCAGATCTGCCACGGCCCGCTCCTGACCGCGGCGTCCGACGGCCTGCGCGGCCGACGGGTCACCGCGTACCCGGCTCTCGAACTCGACATGCAGGCCGCCGGCGCCACCTTCCAGGACACGGAGGCCGTGGTGGACGGCGCCCTGGTGTCCTCCCGCGCCTGGCCGGACCATCCGGCGTGGATGCGGGAGTTCCTGAAGGTCCTGCGGGAGAAGGCCCCGGCGAACCCGTGACCCGACGGACCCGGGACCCGACGGACCGGGCGGGAGCCGTTGCGGGGTCGGCGTCCTGCCGCGTCCCGTGACGGCTCCGTCCGGCTCTCAGGCCGCCGCCGCGAGTCTTCCCGCCTCGTCGACCGCCTCGGCCAGGCTGTCCACGACCGGCACGCCCACGACCTCCAGGCTCGCCCGGCTGTGCGAGCCCCCGGTGTAAAGGACGGCCTGCGCGCCGACGTGCAGGGCCGCGACCGCGTCGTCCGCGGCGTCTCCGATCACCACGGTCCGCTCGGGGCGCACGGCTTCCGCGAGCGCCTCCAGGTGCCGCACCATGTGCTCGGCCTTGCTGCCGCCGGACGGCCCGGTACGCCCGTCGACGCGTATGAAGTGGGTCTCGATGCCGAAGCCGCGCACCAGCGGGACCAGGTCCTCGTGCCCGTACATGCTGAGGAGCGACTGGCTGCGCCCCGCCGACCGCCACCGCGCCAGCAGCTCGGCCGCGCCCTCGGTCAGCCCGCACCGCACCCGGTGCTCGCTGTAATGCCGGTGGAAGATCGCGTCCATGACCTCCCACTCGGCGTCCGTGGGCAGCCGGCCCATCAGCCGTTCGTAGAACTTCGGCACCGGCACGCAGTACAGCGCCCGGTACTGCTCCATCGTGATCGGATCCAGTCCCAGCTCGGCGAACGCCGCGTTCGTCGCCCCGATGATCGCGTCATTGTCGTGGAACAAGGTGCCGTTCCAGTCCCAGACGATGTGCGCGGTCTGCTGCTTCCCCATGCCGAAAACCGTACCCGCCGCCGCTGACAATCAGTGACGGCCGGACTCAGCCGTCCTGCCCCACCAGGTTCGGGATCTCCTGCGTCGCGAACCACAGCAGCTCGTGGTCGTCGGCCCCGTCCACCACGAACTGGGCGTCGTCGTCCCCGGCGTCCGCCGCCTCCAGCGCCTGCGCGGCGGCCGTCACGTCCGCCTCCGCCTCGTCCGCGTCGACGTGCACCGCCGCCGCCTTGGCCAGCGGTACGGCGCCCTTGACCCGCACCTCGCCGAGCGCGGCCGGGTCGAGGCCCCGATCGGGGTCGGCGGCAGCGGCGCCGTCCGGCACGTCGACGGCGACGACGACCCGCCGCCGCGGTGCGTCCGGGTCGGCGGCGAGCAGCCGCAGGGAGGCCAGCGCGGCCCTGCTGAGCGCCGCGTACTCCAGCTCCTCGATGTCGTCGGAGAGGTACCACTCGCGCAACGCGGGCGTGACGGCGTACGCGACGAGCGGCCCGGCGCCCACCTCGCCGGTCCTGTACGCCTCGGCGAGACCGGAGAGGGTCAGGGGGACGTAGACGCGCATGGGCTGGCCGCTTTCTCGTGGTCGGAGGGCTCCGCAAGACCTCTGGACGGCCTTCAGGATACGTGCGGGGGTCCCCCTTCGGGGCGTACCCGGCACCCCCGTCCAGGTCAACCCGCGGGCGGCGAATTCACCCCGTACACGCCCCCGACCTGGGCTCGATCGCTCGATATCACCCGAATAAGTGAACCTGGCCGGTCCTCCGCCCGGCTCCCTCCCGCCTTGCGGCCGCGGCCCTCGTCCCCGTACAAGATCTCCGACCGCAAGTTACCGACCGGTACAACCGGCCGCACCGAACGGGGCCCCGATGAACAAGGTCATGACCCGCCTCCGCCCCTCCCCCGGCACCCGCCCTCCGACCCGCCGGGATCCCCGCCGCCCGGGCAGCACCACCCCACGCCCCGCCGTCCGGGGCTCGTCCCGGACCCGCGAGGCGCCCCTTCCCGAGGCACCGCCATCCGAGGCGCCCCGCCCGGGCCCCGGCACGCCCGCCGCGGTTTCCGTCGGCGCGCCCGGCAGGAGCCGCCCGTACCCGCCCGGTACGGGCCGCCCGCCCACGCCCGGCAGGGGGCCTTCCCGCGCCACCCCCGGCACAACGGCCCCGGCGTCCCGTACGGCGACCCAGGCGACCCGTACGACGGCGATGCCGGCCGGGCCGGGACCCGCACCGACGCCCGCCCCGCCCCCGGCCGGTTCCACGCCACCCCGCCACGCACCGCCCCACCGCGCCGCCGCGCCGCTCCGAGTCCCCGCCCAGTCGCCCCGCCACCCCGTCGCCGTCCCCCAACCCCGCCCCACCGACGTCTTCGCCGACCGTCTCGTGCTGGTCCTCAGCGGCCAGCGCCCCGTGCACTGCATGCTGCGCCACACCGCCGGACGCGCCTACGACGAACTGGCCCGGCTCGCCGAACGCGGGCCCCTGCGCACCCGCGGCGCCCGCCCGGTCGTCCGCGACATCGGCTACTTCGAGCCCCGCCCGGGCGCCATCGAGGCCTTCGCCCGCATCGGCGCCGGCGACCGGCTGCGCGCCCTGGCCTTCCGCCTGGAACTCGGCCGCGACCTGCGCTGGCGCTGCACGGCGGTGGAAGCGGGCGGCCCCCGCCCCACGGAACCCGACTAGAACCCGGGTCACCGAACGGCCAGGGCCGCGCGGGCAGCCCCCGGCCCACAGACCCGGGGGCTGCCCCCGGCCCCGCACCCCCGGGAGCAGCCCCCGGTCCGCACACCCGACCCGGTCCGGCCGTACCCGGCCGCCGTCACGGCGAAGGGCCGGGCCACCCGAAGGTGACCCGGCCCTCAACGCATCCCCATCGCCTACTTCTTGCGGCGACGCCCGCCCTTGGCCTGCTTGCGGCGCTCGGCGCGGGTCAGGCCGTCGGCGGACGAACGCACCGGCTCCTCGTCCGCGAACTCGCCCTCGATGGTGCCGCCCTCACCGTCGACGGTCGGCGCGGTGAAGTGCAGGTTCCGCCGCTGCGGGGCCTCCAGGCCCTTCGCGCGGATCTCCGGGCGCGGGGTGCCCGCCTGCGCCGGCACCGCGTCCTGCTTCTCCAGGCTCGGCGCGGCGTCCTCGACCGGGACCTCCTCGACCTGCTGCTCGACCTGGACCTCCAGGTTGAACAGGTAGCCGACGGACTCCTCCTTGATGCCGTCCATCATGGCCTGGAACATGTCGAAGCCCTCGCGCTGGTACTCGACCAGCGGGTCCTTCTGGGCCATCGCGCGCAGGCCGATGCCCTCCTGGAGGTAGTCCATCTCGTAGAGGTGCTCGCGCCACTTGCGGTCCAGGACCGACAGCACGACCCGGCGCTCCAGCTCGCGCATGATCTCCGAGCCGAGCTGCGCCTCACGCGCCGCGTACTGCTGGTGGATGTCGTCCTTGATGGACTCGGAGATGAAGTCGGCGGTGAGCCCGGCCCGGTCGCCGGCCGCCTCCTCCAGCTCCTCGATGGTGACGCCGCACGGGTAGAGCTGCTTGAACGCGCCCCACAGGCGGTCCAGGTCCCACTCCTCGGCGAAGCCCTCGGCGGTCTCCGCGGCGATGTACGCGTCGATCGTGTCGTCCATGAAGTGCTGGATCTGCTCGTGCAGGTCCTCGCCCTCCAGGACGCGGCGGCGCTCGCCGTAGATGACCTCGCGCTGGCGGTTGAGCACCTCGTCGTACTTGAGGACGTTCTTGCGGGTCTCGAAGTTCTGCTGCTCGACCTGGGACTGGGCGGACGCGATCGCGCGCGTGACCATCTTGTTCTCGATCGGCACGTCGTCCGGGACGTTCGCCATGGACATCACGCGCTCGACCATCTGGGCCTTGAACAGCCGCATCAGGTCGTCGCCGAGGGAGAGGTAGAAGCGGGACTCGCCGGGGTCGCCCTGACGGCCGGAACGACCGCGCAGCTGGTTGTCGATACGGCGCGACTCGTGCCGCTCGGTGCCCAGCACGTACAGGCCGCCGAGCGCCTCGACCTCCTCCTTCTCGGCCTTGACCGCCTGCTCGGCCCGCTCCAGGGCGGCCGGGAGGGCGGCGGCCCACTCCTCGATGTGCTCCTCGGGGTCGAGCCCGCGCTGGCGCAGCTCGGCCTCGGCGAGGTCCTCGGGGTTGCCGCCGAGCTTGATGTCGGTACCGCGGCCGGCCATGTTCGTCGCGACGGTCACGGCGCCCTTGCGGCCAGCCTGGGCGACGATCTGCGCCTCACGGTCGTGCTGCTTGGCGTTGAGCACCTCGTGCTGGATGCCGCGCTTGGACAGCTGCTGCGAGAGGTACTCGGACTTCTCGACCGAGGTGGTGCCGACCAGGATCGGCTGGCCCTTCTCGTGCTTCTCGGCGATGTCGTCGACGACCGCCTCGAACTTCGCCACCTCGGTGCGGTAGATCAGGTCCGACTGGTCCTTGCGGATCATCGGCCTGTTGGTCGGGATCGGGACCACGCCGAGCTTGTAGATCTGGTGGAACTCGGCGGCCTCGGTCATCGCCGTACCGGTCATGCCGGAGAGCTTGCCGTAGAGGCGGAAGAAGTTCTGCAGGGTGATCGTGGCGAGGGTCTGGTTCTCGTCCTTGATCGGCACCCCTTCCTTCGCCTCGATCGCCTGATGCATGCCCTCGTTGTAGCGGCGGCCGGCGAGGATACGGCCGGTGTGCTCGTCGACGATCATGACCTCGCCGTCGATGACGACGTAGTCCTTGTCCTTCTTGAACAGTTCCTTCGCCTTGATGGCGTTGTTCAGATAGCCGACGAGCGGGGTGTTGACCGACTCGTAGAGGTTGTCGATGCCCAGCCAGTCCTCGACCTTGCTGACGCCGGACTCGTGGATGGCGACCGTGCGCTTCTTCTCGTCGACGTCGTAGTCGCCGGTCTCCTCGATGCCCTTGAGGGGCTGGCCGGCCTCACCGCGCTTGAGGCGCTTGACCAGCTTGGCGAAGTCGCCGTACCACTTGGTGGCCTGGTCGGCCGGGCCGGAGATGATCAGCGGCGTACGGGCCTCGTCGATGAGGATGGAGTCGACCTCGTCGACGATGGCGAAGTTGTGGCCGCGCTGGACCAGCTCCTCCTTGGACCACGCCATGTTGTCGCGCAGGTAGTCGAAGCCGAACTCGTTGTTCGTGCCGTACGTGATGTCGCAGGCGTACTGCTCGCGGCGCTGGGCCGGCGTCATGTTGGCGAGGATGCAGCCGACGCTCAGGCCCAGGAACTTGTGGACGCGGCCCATCATCTCGGAGTCGCGCTCGGCCAGGTAGTCGTTGACCGTGATGAGGTGGACGCCGTCGCCCGACAGCGCGTTGAGATACGCCGGCAGGGTGCCGACCAGGGTCTTGCCCTCACCGGTCTTCATCTCGGCGACGTAGCCCATGTGCAGGGCGGCGCCGCCCATCATCTGGACGTCGTAGTGCCGCTGTCCGAGGACGCGCTTGGCGGCCTCCCGCACGGTGGCGAAGGCCTCGGGCAGCAGGTCGTCCAGACTCTCACCATCGGCGTACCGCTGCTTGTACTCGTCGGTGAGGGCCCGCAGCTCGGCGTCGGAGAGGTCGATGAAGTCCTCTTCGATGGAGTTGACCTGGTCCGCGATGCGGTGCAGCTTGCGCAGGATCTTGCCTTCGCCTGCACGCATGATCTTCGAGAGGACGGACACGGGGGTTGGTCTCCTTGCCGGTCGGGCCTGGGACGGTCGGTTTCCTTTGACGTACTGAGCAACGGCCATCGTATGCGAGGACCCCGCCGCGCCGGGAGGCCCTGCGGGACGACGACGCCCACCGCCGCAGATCGGTTCTCGGTTCTGCCTTCACCCGGACAACGGCCCGGGGTTGCGGATGGTGCCGCGCCGCGCCGGCGAATTCGCGGAGGGTGACCGGACAGTCGCGCAGTGGCAAAACGGATGGCGTGTCGCCGCGGTCGCGAGCAGAATCGGGCGATGGAGCCCGTCACGATCACTACCGCCCGTCTGCGCCTGCGCACCGTCGGCCCCGAGGACACGGACGCCGTCTGCACGGCGTGTCAGGACCCCGACATCCAGCGCTGGACCACCGTCCCCTCGCCCTACCTGCCCGAGCACGCGGAGAGCTTCACCGGACAGCTCGCCCCCGACGGCTGGGCGAGCGCCTCGATGTTCACCTTCGGCGTCTTCCTGCCCGGCGGCGACCTGACCGGCATGCTCGGCCTGACCATGCGCTCCCTGGGCACCGCCGAGGTCGGCTTCTGGGCCGCCAAGGAGCACCGTGGCCGCGGTTACATCACCGAGGCCACCGTCGCCGCCTGCCGGTGGGCCTTCACCGAGCTGTCCGTCGACCGCGTGGAGTGGCGCGCGGAGGTCGGCAACACCGCCTCCCGCGCGGTGGCGACCCGGGCCGGCTTCACCCTGGAGGGCACCTTGCGCTCGGCCATCAACAACAAGGGCGTCCTGCGCGACTGCTGGGTGGCCTCGCTGCTCCCCTCGGACCTGGGCCTGCCCTCGACGGCCCCGTATCTGCCGGGCCGGCCGTGACACCGGCCAACTCTGCGGCGGGGACCGGTCGTCGGCGGCAGCGGACCGGTTGTCAGTGGCAGCCCCTATCTTCGAGGGCATGACGACCGCGCGTCCCACCCAGCTCTCCGCGGCCGAGGCCCGCCGCATCGCCCTGCGCGCCCAGGGCTTCCTCGGCGCCCCGGACCGCCGCTCCGGCGTCCGCGGGATACTCCGCCACCTCGGCGCGGTGCAGCTCGACACCATCTCGGTCCTCGCCCGCTCCCACGAGCTGGTCCCCTACGCCCGCCTCGGCGCCGTCGGCCGCAGGGCGGTGGAGAACGCCTACTGGAAGTCGCCCGCCGAGGGGCCCGCCTCCCCGCCGCACGCCTTCGAGTACTGGTCGCACGCCGCGTGCATCCTGCCGATCGAGGAGTGGCCGCACTTCGCCTTCCGCCGCCGCGCCTACCGCAACCGCCCGCAGTGGCACCACGAACTGCCCGACGGCGTCTACGACCAGGTGATCAAGCAGCTCCGCGCGGAGGGCCCGCTGACCGCGACCGAGCTGGGCGGGGCGAAGAAGACGAGCGACTGGTGGGACTGGTCCGGCACCAAGGTCGCCGTCGAGCGGGCGCTGATGTACGGCGAGGTGGTCTGCGTGGAGCGCCGCGGCTGGAAGCGCGTGTACGACCTGGCCGAGCGCGCGGTGCCCGCGGACCTGCTGCGGGAGGAGCCGTCCGACGCCGAGTGCCTGCTGCGGCTGGTCCGGCTGGCCGGCCGGTCCCTGGGCGTCGGCACCCGCGCGGACATCGCCGACTACCACCGGCTGAAGGCCGAGCAGGTCGACGCGGTGATCGCCGACTCGGGCCTGGTGCCCGTCACGGTCGAGGGGTGGGGGAAGGTGGCCTGGGCGGATCCGGCGGCCCTGGAGACGCCCCCGCGCGGCCGGCACCGTACGACGCTGCTGTCCCCGTTCGACTCGCTGATCTGGGAACGGGCCCGCACGGAGCGGATCTTCGGTTTCACCCACCGGCTGGAGGCCTACGTCCCGAAGCCGAAGCGGGTGTACGGCTACTTCGCCATGCCGGTCCTGGCCGGCGGCCGGCTGGTCGGCCGGGTGGACCCCGCCCGCGAGGGCCGCACGCTGGTGGCCCGGCAGGTCACGCTGGAGGGGCCGAAGGCGGTCCCGGCGGTGGCGCAGGCGCTGATCGAGGCGGCGAGCTGGGTGGACTGCACGAACGTGCGCGTGGAGCGCGTGGACGCCCCCGAACTGCGCGAGCCGCTCACGAGGGAGCTCACCCGGGCCCTGGCCTGACGGGCCGCTCACCGGATCTCGAGGATCTTCTCCCGCATCGCGTAGACCACCGCTTCCATCCTGGAGTGCAGTTGCAGTTTCTCCAGGATGTTGCGCACGTGGTTCTTCACGGTGTTCTCGGAGATGAACAACTCTTTGGCGATGTCCCGGTTGTTCATCCCCGTGGCGACCAGTTTCAGCACTTCGAGTTCGCGGTCGGTGAGCCGGGGCGCGGGCACCAGACGTCGTTCGTCCGTGCGCTGGATCATCGACTTGAACTCGGTGAGCAGTTTCGACGCCATGGACGGGCTGATCTGCGACTGGCCGTCGGCCACCGCGCGAATCGCCGTGGCCACTTCGTCGGTGGAGATCTCCTTGAGGAGATAACCGGTGGCTCCCGCCTTGATGGCGTCGTAGAGATCGGCTTCCTCGTCGCTGATCGTCAGCATGATGATCTTCGCACTCGGCGCCACCTCCTTGATGGAGGTGCAGGCCTCGATCCCGCCCCGCTTCG
This sequence comes from Streptomyces sp. NPDC006610, assembly GCF_040611575.1. Taxonomy (NCBI): domain Bacteria; kingdom Bacillati; phylum Actinomycetota; class Actinomycetes; order Kitasatosporales; family Streptomycetaceae; genus Streptomyces; species Streptomyces sp. NPDC006610. The sequence continues at coordinate 14,358 of NZ_JBEXOP010000003.1, read as the reverse complement.
GCATGCGCACGTCCATCAGGACGATGTCGGGCAGCAGGTCGGCCGCCTTCTCCACGGCCTCGGCGCCGTCCCCTGCCTCCCCCACGACCTGGATGTCCTCCTCGGCCGCGAGCACGATCTCCAGTCCGCGGCGGAACAGGGCATGGTCGTCCACGACCAGGACCCGGATCGGTTCCTTGCGTGGTGAGTCCGCGTCCGGGCCCATGCCGGCGGCGCCGACGTCGGCGTCCCCGTGATGCATCGGTCCGAAGCTGTCCGCCATCGTTCCTCCCCCTGAAGGCTGTGGCCCGTGGTCCTGTGCCATCGCCAACCCAAGGCAACGGCCCACCGGTTGAGCCGTTGCCGCCATGATTCCATGTCCGGGCGGCACCTCGGTGACCAAGCGGTGCGGAAGCGGTCGCACGCCGGTGCCCCTGGGGGCGCACAGGCGCTCCAGGGGCACCGCTTCGACCGCCGTCCGCGACGTCAGCCGCCCAGCGTCCCGCCCGCGTCGGGGGACGCCTCGGTGACCATCGTGTCGGTGCTGAGGTGGATCACGCCGTAGTCGTAGGCGTGGCGCCGGTAGACGACGCTGGGCTCCTTGGTCTCGGAGTCGACGAAGAGATAGAAGTCGTGCCCGACCAGTTCCATCTCATAGAGCGCCTGGTCGAGCGTCATCGGCGCCGCGACGTGGGTCTTCTCGCGGACGACGAGCGGCCCTTCGCCCTTGACCTCCAGCGAGCCGATCTTCTTGGTCGGGACCTCGTCCGCCCCCTCGGCCGGGACGATGCCGCCGTTGCCGTTGAGCGTCGCCGCGCCCGGGACGTGGTCGGGGACCTCGGCCGCCGTGAGCCGGCGCAGACCCCGGCGCGTGTGGCGCTTGTCGTGCTGCCGGCGCAGCCGCGCCTCCAGTTTCTCCGCCGCCAGGTCGAGTGCCGCGTACGGGTCACTGGCCGCCGCCTCCGCCCGGATCACCGGACCGCGGGAGCGGAGGGTGATCTCCACCCGGTCGCAACGGTCGGCCTGTCGGGGGTTGGGCTCCTTGGACACCTCGACGTCGAGGCTGATCACCTTGCCATCGAGCTTCTGGATCTTCTCCAGCTTCAGCTTCTCGGCCACGTGCTTGCGGAACCGCTCGGGCACCTCTGTTTTGCGGCCCTTGACGACGATGTCCACGCAGAACTCCGTTCCCGGATCGCTCCGCTCCACTGGCGGAGCATCTCCCTTGTGCACCAGGTTCCGGGGATTCCGGAACCTCGGACTCGGTGACGTCCACCTCCTCCTCCCCCACGGGCGGGATGTCCACCCCACCGTCCCGGGTGATTGTGCTGAATCCCGCGGGACGGCATTCGGATATGCGAGGTGCGACCTGCGCTTGGCCTGCGGCTTTCCCTCACAACCGAACATATCTCGCCCGGACGGATGTCGTCACCCTCTAGCGACGCGTACCTCCGTTCAGGTGAATTAAGGCTCTCACTAGCTGGAACGATGCAAGTTCGCAGTCAGTTCCGGTTTATTTCCAAAGAATCCGGTGACGCCGCGATCACGGCGGCACGGATGGTGTGGTCCGTGTTCCCCTCCATTGCCGCTGCCATCCGTTCTCCAGTCCTTTCCCGGTCGGCTCCTTCGTACACCGCCGCGCCGACACCGACCGCCCGCAGCGCCCGCGCCGCCTCCGCGAGGGACGCGCCCGTCGTCATCAGGTCGTCGACGAGCACCACGGGGCCGCCGCCGAGCAGTCCCGCGCCTGCGGCCGCCACTCCCAGCGCGCCCGAGAGGTTCGCCCGCCGCTGCCGGGCGTCGAGCCCGGACTGGTCGGCGACCGGCCGCCGTTGCCGGAGCACGGCGACGACCCGCGCCGGTGTCCCGGTCCGCCGCAGCTCACCGGCCGCCGCGAGCGCGATCCGCCGTGTCGGGTCGTGCCCGCGCGCCCGCACCGCACCGCGCCCGGACGGCACGGGAACCAGCAGCACGGTCGCGCCGCCCGTCCTCGCCCGGCCACCGCCGAGCGTGGCCCGCACCGCGCCCGCCAAAGCCGTGCCGAGCGGCCCGGCGAGTGCGAGCGCGCCGCGTTCCTTGTGGGCCAGCAGCAGGGCCCGCGTTTCGTCGGCGTACCGGGCCGCCGCGAGCACCACCGGCAGCCCGGACGGCTCCGGCGCCGGCCGCACCCGGCGCGGCACGGCGGCCGTGAGGACGGCACGGCACTCCGGGCAGAGCACCGTGCGCGGCCGTCCGCAGCCTCCGCACTCGGCCGGCAGCACCAGGTCGGTGAGATCCCGCCACCACCCCCGCATGACCACCACTGTGCCAAGGCCGCCGCGGGCCTGCCACCCCTGTGGAAACCGCCTGTGGAAAACTCCGGCCGCCTCGCCCACAGGCCGCCCCACCGCGGCGACCAGCGAAAACGGCCGTCCCCGGCGTGCCTCGACAAGCGCGCCGGGAACGGCCGCGTCACCTGCGCCGAGCCTCCCCCTCACCGGACCGGACGAACACCGCCCCGGCCCTCGCCCGGCCGACCCGGGCGCCGGCGCCGATCACCCGGGATAAACCGGTGCCGACCCGTCCTTGACCACCTTCTGCCACTGCGTCCCGTCCGGCAGCCGCACGATGCCGTCCTCCGAGTACGCCACCAGCGGAAGCCGCTCGTCCTCCGCCGCGGCGATCTCCTCCACGCCGGACAGCGCGTCGGGCGCGGGCCCTTCCGGCGTGGAGCCGTCGACCTGGACGTACCGCAGCTGCTGCACGCCCTCGTGTTCCCGCCCGACCACCACGAGCCGGCTGTCCCCGGCCCACGACATGGCGGCCACCTCCTCCAGCGCGGGCGTGGCCGACCGCAGGTCCAGGACCGAGACCGGCTGCACCCCGGTCCGCTCGTCCTCCGCGCCCCGCTCGATCCGCCCCACCTGGAGGGACTGCTTGCCGTCCTTCTCCACGACCAGCGCGATCCGCACCCCGTCGGCGGCCACCCGCAGCGAGTTGATCCGCCCGTCGAGCCCCGGCACCCGCACCTCCAGCGGCTCTCCCTTGCCCTGCCGGAGCAGCAGCAGCCGCGGCTTGCGGTCATCACGGTCGGCGACCCACAGATCGCCCCGGCTGTCCCAGCTGGGCGTGGTCAGCCGGTCGGCCTCGGTGCGGCCCGTGCTGCGCACCACCGGCTCGCCGAGCGAACCGCCCGACACCAGCTCGGCGACGTACAGCCGCGAGCCGTCGAGGGTCACGCCGGCCGCGGCCTGCTCGTCGCGCGACACCGCCACCGACCGCAGGGCCTGCTCGCCCCCGCCGAACTGCCCCGGCACCGGTTCGGCCCGCGTGCCCTTGCTGCCGGCCGGGATCCGCACCAACTGGTGCTCGCCGTCGAGGAAGTACAGGTAGTCGGGGCGCCCGGCCGTGCTGTGTGCGGCGACGGTGGCCGCACCGTCGGCGTCGAGCACGCACAGTTCCCGGTCGTCCGACCGCAGTTCGACCTCCTCCACCGCGGGGGTGAGGTCCTGGAGAGTGAAGAGCAACTGGGCGGCCATCTCGTTGCACCGGCCCGGTCCGACCCGCGCCGCCTTGCCGTTCAGCGGCACGGTCAGCCTGCTCCGGTCGTCCTCCGTCAGCGTGGCGACGCCCTTCTCCAGCGCCGTACCGGCAGGGAAGCTGGACCGGACCACGGGCTCCACCCAGCTCGTGGGCCCCCTGAGCACCGAACGCACCATCTGCGTCATGGAGTCCACGCGCCGCACGTACACCGGATCCGCCACGGCGGCCTGCTGCGCGGACCCGACGACCGTGCCGTTGGAGGCGAAGTAGTACTTGTTGACGGACACGTAGTTGCGCTGGAAGTCCGACTGTCCGAGGACCACGCCCTGCGGCAGCCCGTCGATGCGCCACTGCCCGGTCTTGTCGTCCTTCGTGAGATGGACCTGCTTGCTGTACTCGCCGTCGGCCGGCACGTACGACTGCTGCTCGTCCACCAGCGCGACCTTGCTGCCGGTCAGCGTGAACGAGAAGTCGACGCCCTCCGCGCGGACGGCGTACGAGTCGGCGTCGGCGTCGGGCCCGTCCGCGAGCACGGTGGTGGACAGCTCGGGCCGCCACTGCTTCGCCGCGGCCGGGGTCAGATACTGCCTCGCCGTCTCGTAGTGCAGATCGTCGCTGGTCAACGCCTCCAGGAAGCCCCGCACGATCTCCGACGGCGAGGCGTCCTCCCGGGGCGGCACGGCGAACACGCGCACCGGGGCGTCCTGCCGGGGCGTGGACTCCACCCCGCGCAGATCCCCGCGGTCGGGCATCGAGGCGCACCCCGCCAGCAGTACGGCGCCACAGGCGGCGTACGCCACCGCGCGCGCCGGCGTACGCCGGGCGCCCCCCTCGCGGTCAGCGACCACGAAATGCCTCCCCTTGTCCGTTCCGCTCCTCGGTGCGGGCGTCCCCCGGTCCGGAGGGAGCCGCTCTGCGCGCCGCCTCCGCGGGCCGCGGCACCACCCGCGCGCCGTTGCCGGGCAGCGCTGTCGGATCGGCCGTGGGGGCGGCGGACGCCGTGCGGGCGCCTATCGGGTCCCTGGCCGGTCCCTGGCCGCCGGAGGGCTGCGCGGGCACCGTGGCGGTCTTCTCGCCGCCGCGGGGCGCACCGGCCTCGTTCAGTCCTCGGTTGCGTCGGGAGTCCTTGGGTTCCAGCGGTATCGGCGAGCCCCGCAGCGGCTCGTCCGCGGTCCGCGGCAGCGTCAGCCGGAACTGGGAACCGCCGCCCGGCTCGCCCCACGCCTGCAGCCAGCCGCCGTGCAGCCGCGCGTCCTCCAAAGCGATGGACAGCCCCAGGCCCGTGCCGCCGGTCGTCCGCGCGCGGGCCGGGTCGGCCCGCCAGAAGCGGCTGAAGACACGGGTCGCCTCGCCGGGCTTGAGCCCGACGCCGTAGTCGCGCACCGCGACGGCGACCGCGCCGCCCGCCGCGGCGAGCCTGACGACGACGTCCCTGCCCTCGCCGTGCTCGACGGCGTTGACGACGAGGTTGCGCAGCACCCGCTCGACGCGCCGGGCGTCGGCCTCGGCGACGACGGGCTGCTGATCGCCGACGACGCGTATGCGCGAGCCCTTGCGCTCGGCGAGCGGCTCGGCCCCGCTGACCACGCGTCGCACGACCTCCCGGAGGTCTATCGGCTCCGCCTCCAGCGCGGCGGCTCCCGCGTCGAAGCGGCTGATCTCCAGCAGGTCGGCGAGGAGCGACTCGAAGCGGTCCAGCTGGTCGGCGAGCAGTTCCGCCGACCGCGCGGTCACCGGATCGAAGTCCTCGCGCGCCTCGTGGATGACGTCGGCGGCCATCCGCACGGTCGTCAGCGGCGTCCGCAGCTCGTGCGACACGTCCGACACGAACCGCCGCTGCATCCGCGACAGGTCCTCGAGCTGGCTGATCTTCAGCTGGAGGTTCTGCGCCATCTTGTTGAACGCCTCGCCCAGGCGGGCGATGTCGTCCTCGCCGGTGACCTTCATCCGCTCCTGCAGCCGCCCGGCGGACAGCCGCTCGGCGATCCCCGCCGCCATCCGCACCGGCGTGACGACCTGGCGCACCACCAGCCAGGCGATGGCCCCGAGCAGGACGACGACGAACAGCCCCGCCGTCGCGAGCGTCCCCTTGACCAGGCTCAGGGACCGCTCCTCCTGGGTGAGCGGGAAGAGGTAGTACAGCTGGTACGGGTCGCCGTTCGGGTCGTCGACCGTCTTGCCGATGACCAGGGCCGGCTGGGCCTCCTTGGCCTCGCCGCTGTAGATGATGCGCGTGTAGCTCTGCGCGGCGGCCGAGCTGGCGTTGATCCGCGCCCGCAGGTCCTCGGGAACGCTCTTGTTCGGGTCCACTCCGCCGGAGGCGCGCGGACCGAGCCCGCTGCCGCTGTCGTCGCCCGCCGGGAGCGTGACCACGTCGAAAGCGCCCTGACCGCCGCTGGACAGGTCGGACACGAGGTCGCTCATCCACTGGATGACGTTCTGGGAGGGGCGGCCGTCCACCGGCGCCGGCTCGTCGGCGGTCCCGCCCGCCGCCTCGTCGGCCGCCTGCTTGGCCACCGCGAACCCGCCCGTGGCCTGGCTCTGCGACGCCTTCACCTTGGCGTCCAGCAGGCCGTTGCGCACCTGCCCGATGACGACGAAGCCCAGCAGCAGCACCACGCCCAGCGACATCAGCAGGGTCGTGACGACGACCTTGAGCTGGATGTTGCGCCGCCACAACCGCATGACGGGCAGCAGCGGGCGGCGCACCCACCGCATGAACAGGCGGAACACCGGGCTGCCCTGCACTCCGCCCTGCAGCAGGCCGCCCTCCGGGAACCGTCCCCAGCGGGAGCCCGCCGCCTTCCGGCCGACAGGCCGCCCGGCGCGGGCCCCGGACCGGCCGGGCGCCGAAGCGGCACTGTCCCCGGTCATGTCAGCTCGGCCCGGCCTTGTATCCGACACCACGGACCGTCACCACGATCTCCGGCCGCTCCGGGTCCTTCTCGACCTTGGAGCGCAGCCGCTGCACATGGACGTTGACCAGCCGCGTGTCCGCCGCGTGCCGGTAGCCCCAGACCTGCTCCAGGAGCACCTCGCGCGTGAACACCTGCCACGGCTTGCGGGCCAGCGCCACCAGCAGGTCGAACTCCAGCGGCGTCAGCGCGATCGACTGCCCGTCCCGCTTCACGGAGTGCCCGGCCACGTCGATGACCAGATCGCCGATGGCGAGCTGCTCCGGCGCCGGCTCCTCCGACCTGCGCAGCCGCGCCCGGATACGGGCCACCAGCTCCTTGGGTTTGAACGGCTTCACGATGTAGTCGTCCGCGCCCGACTCCAGGCCCACGACGACGTCGACGGTGTCGCTCTTGGCCGTGAGCATCACGATCGGCACCCCGGACTCCGCCCTGATCAGGCGGCACACCTCGATGCCGTCACGGCCGGGCAGCATCAGGTCGAGCAGCACCAGATCGGGCTTGCTCTCCCGGAAAGCGGCCAGCGCCTTGTCGCCGTCGGCTACGAAAGACGGCTCAAAACCTTCACCACGCAGCACAATGCCGAGCATCTCGGCCAGTGCGGTGTCGTCGTCGACGACAAGGACTCTTCCCTTCATAAACGACATCATCCCATTCTCATAACGGTGGCGAAGGCGCAGGTGAGGCAGGTCACTGCCTCGTGACCATAGTCGTACGAGGGCGTCACTGTCTGCCCACACCCGTCATGGCCCCCTGCGAACGGTCTCGGCCACCGTCATCCGCCGGCCGGCGCCGCCCCTCGCGACCTCGCGCACAGCTCGGCCAGGCCCTCCGCCGTCACCGGCGAGACGACGCCCTCCTCGGTCACGATCGCCGTCACCAGCTCCGGCGGCGTCACGTCGAACGCCGGGTTGTAGGCCTGCGTCCCGAGCGGCGCCACCGGCACGCCGCCGCCGGCCCCGGTCACCGGCGCCTGCGGAACCGCGACCTCGGTCACCTCGAACCCGGGCCGCTGCTCGACCTCGATGGACGCCCCGTCGGCGGTGTCCGGGTCGACCGTCGTCAGCGGCGCCACCACGATGAACGGCACATGGTGGTACCGCGCCAGCACCGCCAGCGGATAACTGCCCACCTTGTTCGCCACCGAGCCGTCCGCCGCGATCCGGTCCGCGCCGATCAGCACGGCGTCGACCTCTCCCGCCGCGAACAGCGAACCGGCCGCGTTGTCGGTGAGCAGCGTGTACGCCATACCGTTGCGCGCCGCCTCGTACGCGGTGAGCCGCGCCCCCTGCAGCAGCGGACGGGTTTCGTCCACCCACAGCCGCCTCAGCCGCCCCTGGCGGTGCGCGGCGAGGGCCACCGCGAACGCGGTCCCCTCCCCGCCCGACACCAGCGCGCCGGTGTTGCAGTGGGTGAGGATCCGGTGGTTGCCGCCGGGCAGCAGCTCGTCCAGCAGCGCCAGCCCGTGCTCCGCCATCCGGGCGCTGGCCTCCGCATCCTCACGGTGCAGCTGCCGTGCCGCCGCCAGCGCCGCCCCGGCGGCCTGCCCGAGGGTGCCGCCGCCGGTCAGCGCCGCCTGATGCGCCTGCTGGGCCCGGCGTACGCCGACGGAGAGGTTCACCGCGGTGGGCCGGGCGCCCGCGAGCGCCGTCGCCGCCTCCTCCACGTCGAACCCCCGCGCGGCGGCGAGCGCGACTCCGTACGCGCCCGCGATCCCGAGCAGCGGCGCCCCGCGCACGGCGAGCGAACGGATCGCCTCCACCAGCGCGGACGCGTCCGTGCAGACCAGCTCGACCTCTTCGGCGGGCAGTCTGGTCTGGTCCAGCAGGACCACGACCGGGCCCTCGGGCGGCTCCTCCCAGCGGATCGCGGGTATGTCACTCGGCCATGTGTCCTCGCCGCTTCGCGCGTAGTGATCTGCCATGTCGTCAGTCTGCCCCGTGAACGGCGGACAATTGAAGGCGCGCACCCCCGACCTCGGCCGGGCCCCGGGGGAGCGCGCCATGGCACGATGTCTGCCAACCTGCCGCCGCGCCTGCGGACGGGCACCGTGAAGGAGCGACGATGAACGACACTCCGGGCTGGGCCTCGCCCGGATCCACCCCGTCCGACGGGCAGCCGTCCGGCACGTCCGGTCCCGGTGACCGGCCCGGCCCCGCGCAGCCCGCGGATCGGCCGGGCCAGCCGGAGCAGCCGGCCCACGACCCACAGGGCCCCGGCGCGCAGTGGTCCAAGGAGCAGCCGCCGCCTGCCCAGTGGTCCGCGCCCACCGGCGCCGCGAGCCCCGGCCAGGCTCCCCCACCGCCCCCGGTCCCCGGCTGGGGCGAACAGCCCCACGGCGGACCCGGCGGCTTCGGTCCCGGAGGCCCTGGAGGCCCCACCGGCCCCGAGGGCCCCGGAGGCGCCCCCTACGGCGGCTGGGGCAGCCCCTGGGGCGGTCCCCCTCCCGCCGCGAAGCCGGGCGTGATCCCGCTCCGCCCGCTCGGCATCGGTGAAATACTCGACGGCGCGGTCTCGACCATGCGCGCCTACTGGCGCACGGTCCTCGGCATCTCCCTCACCGTCGCCGTCGTCATGCAGATCGCCGTCATCCTGCTCCAGGGCTTCTTCCTCAACGACGCCCTCAGCAGCGAGGCACTCAACGACCCGAGCGCCACCACCGACGAACTCGCCGGCGCCCTGGGCGACGTCCTGCTCGGCAACGGCGTCATCTTCCTCGTCACCCTCGTCGGCACGGTCGCCGCGACCGCGCTGCTCACCACCGTCACCAGCCGCGCGGTCCTCGGCAAGCCGGTGACCACCAAGGAGGCCTGGCAGGACGCCCGCCCCCTCGTGGTGAAGCTGCTCGGCCTGATCGTCCTGCTGCTGCTCATCGCGTTCGGCCTGACCCTCGTCGGCGCGCTGCCGGGCATCCTGGTGCTCGCGGGCGGCGGCGGCGCGGCAGGCGGCGCCCTGGCCGTTCTGGGCGGCCTGACCGGCGCGGTCGTCGCCCTCTGGCTGATGATCCGCTTCTCTCTGGCCTCCCCGGCACTGATGCTGGAGAAGCAGGGCATCGGCAAGGCCATGAGCCGCTCCGCGAAGCTCGTCCGCGGCTCCTGGTGGCGCGTCTTCGGCATCCAGCTGCTGGCCACGCTCATCGCGAACATCGTCGCGGCGATCGTCGTCATCCCCTTCACCGTGCTCGCCGCGGTCTTCGGCGCGGAGGGCCTCGACGGCTTCATCGAGGGCACCGGCCACCTCAGCTGGACCTTCCTCATCGTCACCGGGATCGGCTCGGTGATCGGCTCCATGATCACCTTCCCGATCACGGCCGGCGTGACCGTGCTGCTCTACATCGACCAGCGCATCCGCCGCGAGGCCCTCGACCTCGAACTGGCCCGGGCCGCCGGCGTCCAGGGCTACGGTCCCACCCCGGGGAGCTGATGCGGTGATCCTGCCGGGGGGAGTCCTCACCGCGGTGCAGGCGCTGCCGGGCGCCACCGCGGCGACACGGCCGCCGCACGACGCGTCCGCCACGCTCGTCCTCCCGGCACCGCGGGCGCTGTGGGTGCTGTCGGCCGACGGCTCGGACGACGCGCCGCCGCTGACCGTTCCGCGCGACCCCGCCCGCGAGGCGGCCCGCCGCGAGCTGTCCAAGCGCCTGTACCACGAGGACGACCCCGGCCTCCTCCAGCGAGCCCTCGACGCCTTCTGGGAGTGGGTCGGCGACCTGTTCGGCGCCGCCGCGACCGCGACCCCCGGCGGCGCCGCGGGCCTGATCGTCGTCGTCCTCGCGGTGGTCGCCGTCCTGGCCGCCCTGTGGTGGCGGCTGGGCACCCCGCACCGCCGGTCCGCCTCCTCCGCACCCGCACTGTTCGACGACCGCCCCCGCAGCGCCGCGGAACACCGGGCCGCAGCCGACGCCCACGCCGCCCAGGCTTCCTGGAGCCAGGCCCTCCAGGAACGCATGCGGGCCGTCGTCCGCTCCCTCGAGGAACGCGCCCTGCTCGACTCCCGCCCCGGCCGCACCGCCGACGAGGCGGCCGCCGAAGCCGCTCGCGTCCTGCCCTCCCACACCGACCGACTCCGCGCCGCCGCCCGGGACTTCGACGACGTGACATACGGTGGCCGCACCGCGGACGAACAGTCGTACCGCCGCATCACCGAACTCGACCGCGACCTGGAGCGCACCAAGCCCCGGCTCACTGCCGCCGCGAGCAGCAGCCACGCCCGCAGCGCGGACCACAACGCCCGCCCGGGAGCCGCCGGATGACCACCGAGGCCCAGCCCGCCACCACCTCGGTCTCGCTCACGGTCCGTCAGGTGTGGACCCGCGCGCGAGGCGTCGCCCTCGCCTTCGCCGTGCTCCTCGCGGGGGCCGTCGTCCTCGCCGTGATCCGCTCCGACGCCCAGCGCGGCACCCTCGACCCGCGTTCCGCCGAGGCGCAGGGCAGCCGAGCCGTCGCCGAACTCCTCGCCGACCGCGGCGTGTCCACCCGCGTGGTCACCACCCTGGACGAGGCACGCGCCGCGGCCGCCCCGGACACCACCCTCCTGATCGCCACCCCCGACCTGCTGACACGCCCTCAACAGGCCCTTCTGCACGCCGGCACCGCCGATTCCGGCGGCCGCACCCTGCTCGTCGCCCCCGGCGGCTCCTCCGTCGAACAGCTCGCCCCCGGCGTCACCGCCGACCCCGCCACCAGCCTCGGGTCCACCCTCACCCCCGGCTGCGACCTGCCCGCCGCCCGGCGCGCGGGCACCGCCGACACCGGCGGCCTGCGCTACACCACCACCCACCCCGACGCCGACCAGTGCTACGCCAGCCAGCGCCTGGCCACCCTGATCCGGCTCCCCTCCCCGACCGGCGACGGCGACACCGTCGTCCTCGGCGCGCCCGACATCCTCTACAACGACCGCCTCGACGAGCACGGCAACGCCTCGCTCGCCCTGCAACTCCTCGGCTCGCGCCCGCATCTGGTCTGGTACCTCCCCTCACTGGCCGACGCCTCCGCCGCGGGCCAGGACGACGAACGCACCCTGTTCGAACTGCTCCCTCCGGGCTGGCTCTGGGGCACGCTCCAGCTCTTCATCGCCGCAGCCCTCGCCGCCCTGTGGCGGGCTCGCCGACTGGGCCCCCTGGTGCCCGAGAAACTCCCCGTCGCGATCCGCGCCTCCGAGACCGTCGAAGGCCGCGCCCGCCTCTACCGCAAGGCGAACGCCCGCGACCGCGCGTCCACCGCTCTTCGCTCCGCCACCCGCACCCGCCTCGCCCCCCTCGTAGGCGTCCCCGTCGCCCGGGCGCACTCGCCCGAGACCCTGCTCCCGGCCCTGTCCGCCCGCCTCCACGGCGAACTCGGCGGCGATCAGGCCCTGCACACCCTCCTCTTCGGCCCGCCGCCCCGTGACGACGCAGGCCTGATCACCCTCGCCGACCGACTCGACGCCCTCGAAAGAGAGGTACGCCGTCCATGATGGACCCGACCACTGACAACGCCGGGCAGAGCGGGACCCCGGGTGACGCCCGGGCCGCCCTGGAAACCCTGCGCGCCGAGATCGCCAAGGCCGTGGTCGGCCAGGACCCCGCGGTGACCGGCCTCGTGGTGGCGCTGCTGTGCCGCGGTCATGTCCTGCTCGAAGGCGTCCCCGGCGTCGCCAAGACCCTCCTCGTCCGCGCCCTCGCCTCGGCCCTGGAGCTCGACACCAAGCGCGTCCAGTTCACCGCCGACCTGATGCCGAGCGACGTGACCGGCTCCCTGGTCTACGACACTCGCACCGCCGAGTTCTCCTTCCAGCCCGGCCCGGTCTTCACCAACCTCCTCCTGGCCGACGAGATCAACCGCACGCCCCCCAAGACCCAGTCGTCCCTCCTGGAGGCCATGGAGGAACGCCAGGTCACCGTCGACGGCACCCCACGCCCGCTCCCCGAGCCGTTCCTGGTCGCCGCGACCCAGAACCCGCTCGAGTACGAGGGCACCTATCCCCTCCCGGAAGCGCAGCTGGACCGCTTCCTCCTGAAACTCACCATCCCCCTCCCCTCCCGCCAGGACGAGATCGCCGTCCTCACCCGGCACGCGGAGGGCTTCAACCCGCGCGACCTGCGCGCCGCCGGCGTGCGCCCCGTCGCGGGACGGGCCGTTCTCGACGCCGCCCGCGCCGCGGTCTCCAAGACGACGGTCTCCCCGGAGATCACCGCCTATGTGGTCGACATCTGCCGCGCCACCCGCGAATCGCCGTCCCTCACGCTCGGCGTCTCCCCGCGCGGAGCCACCGCCCTGCTGTCCACCTCACGCGCCTGGGCCTGGCTCACCGGCCGCGACTACGTCACCCCCGACGACGTCAAAGCCCTGGCCCTGCCGACCCTCCGGCACCGGATCCAGCTCCGCCCCGAGGCCGAAATGGAGGGCGTGACGGCCGACTCCGTCATCAACGCGATCCTCACCCACGTCCCCGTGCCCCGCTGATGGCTCTCACCGGACGCGCCGCGCTCCTCGCGGCCCTCGGCTCCCTCCCCGTCGGCCTGTGGGAACCCGGCTGGACGGGCATCCTCGCCGTGAACGGTCCACTCGTCCTGGCCTGCGCCTGCGACTTCGCCCTCGCGGCCCCCGTACGGCGCCTGATCCTGGCCCGTTCCGGCGACACCTCGGCACGACTGGGCGAGACGGCGGACGTGACCCTCACGGTCACCAACCCCTCCGGCCGCCTCCTCCGCGCCGACATCCGCGACGCCTGGCCGCCGAGCAGCCGGCAGCCCGGCGCGGAGACCTCGTCCCGCCACCGCCTGACCGTCCCGGCCGGCGAACGCCGCCGCGTGACGACCCGCTTGCGCCCCACCCGCCGCGGCGACCACCAGGCGGACCGCGTCACCGTTCGCTCCTACGGTCCCCTGGGCCTGTTCGCACGCCAGGCCGCCCACAAGATCCCGTGGACCGTACGCGTCCTGCCTCCCTTCACCAGCCGCAAGCACCTCCCGTCGAAGCTGGCCCGCCTGCGCGAACTCGACGGTCGCACCAGCGTCCTGCAGCGCGGCGAGGGCACCGAGTTCGACAGCCTGCGCGAGTACGTCCCCGGCGACGACACCCGCTCCATCGACTGGCGCGCCACAGCCCGCCAATCGACGGTCGCCGTACGCACCTGGCGCCCCGAACGGGACCGCCACATCCTCCTGGTCCTGGACAGCGGCCGCACCTCCGCAGGCCGCGTGGACGACGCCCCCCGACTCGACGCCTCCATGGACGCGGCCCTGCTTTTGGCGGCACTCGCCTCACGCGCCGGCGACCGCGTCGACCTGCTCGCCTACGACCGCCGCGTCCGCGCCCTGGTCCAGGGCCGCCCGACCGGAGAAGTCCTTCCATCCATGGTCAACGCCATGGCCACTCTCGAACCCGAGCTCGTGGAAACCGACGCCCGCGGCCTGACCGCCACGGCCCTCCGTACGGCCCCCCGCCGCTCCCTGATCGTCCTGCTCACGACGCTGGACGCCGCCCCGGTCGAGGAGGGCCTGCTCCCCGTCCTGCCGCAGCTCACCCAACGCCACACGGTCCTGGTGGCGTCAGTAGCGGACCCGCACGTCACCCGCATGGCAGCGTCCCGAGGAGACATCGACTCGGTGTACGACGCAGCGGCTGCTGCCCAGGCGCAGTCCGAACGCCACCGCACCGCCGAACAACTCCACCGTCACGGGGTTACGGTCGTGGACGCGAGGCCCGAGGAACTGGCCCCGGCACTGGCGGACGCATACCTGGCCCTGAAAGCGGCCGGCCGACTCTGACCTGCGACCACCGACCGCCGTCAGTTCGCGGTCGGCCAGCCCTTGAACGCCTGAACGCAGAAAACCCCGTGCCGAAAGGCACGGGGTTTTCTCAAAGATTGTTCGGCGGCGTCCTACTCTCCCACAGGGTCCCCCCTGCAGTACCATCGGCGCTGTAAGGCTTAGCTTCCGGGTTCGGAATGTAACCGGGCG
>NZ_JBEXOP010000002.1:213518-309741 GCF_040611575.1 Streptomyces sp. NPDC006610 | reverse complement strand
ACACCTGCCGGAAGGCCCTCCAGCGTCGCGACGAGTGCGGGACCGTGGGACTCCCCCGCGGTCAGCCAGCGCAACCTGCTCAACGGTGCTCCTCATGATTCGCGCCCCGGTACTGCCCTTGCGGCACGCCTTCGTCCTCGCGTGCCGTGGTGGCGCGACCGGGGTGCGCGGCCCTGGCCGGCCATCTCCGATCCTCCCATGTCCCCGCGGCTGCCCCGGCCGCTGTTCCATCAGGCGGACGTAGTCGCGTCAGCCCGATCCGTCACGCCGGGCGCTGTGCGGCGCGTAGGCGCCGAGGTAGTCGGCGCCGCTCCCCGGAGCGGGCGCCTGCTGCCGCGCGTAGGCGCCGAGGTGGTCCGCGCCGCTCCCCCGGGCCGGCGCCTGCTGCGGCGCGTAGGGACCGAGGTGGTCGGCGCCGCTCCCCTGCCCGTACTGCGCCGCCGCGTGCACCGGGCGGCCGGAACGGGCCGCCCGGCGCCGGGCGATCCTGCGCTTGATCCTGATCACCCAGGACGCCACGACGGCGAGCACGATCAGCGCCAGTACGGTGATCTGCACCCAGTCCGGCAGAAACCCCAGCACGGCGTCGAAGATCTGCGCCTTGACGGACGCCAGGGACACACCTGTGGACATGAACTACCGCTCCCCCACGGTCACAAGAGAAGATCCGCCCCCTGCGGACCGCAGTGATCCTAGCGTTCCGCCAGCGCCTGCTCGCCAGCTTTCCGCATGGCGTCCACGGGCGCCGGCGTCCGGCCGGTCATCTGCTCGACCTGGAGCACCGCCTGGTGCACCAGCAGGTCGAGACCGCTGACGACGGCGCCACCGTAGGCGGACCAGCGGGCGGCGAGGGTGGTCGGCCACGGCTCGTAGAGCACGTCGAACAGGGTCGCGGGCCGTTCCGGCACCCGGGCGGCGAGCGCGTCGGTGGCCCCGGCCGGGGTCGTCGCGATCACCAGCGGCCGGTGCAGCGCGTCGGCCGCGTCCGCCCAGTCCTCGGTGCGCACCTCGACGTCGAGCCGCTCGCCCCACTGCCGCATCTCGGCGGCGCGCGCCGCGCTGCGCACGTACACCACGACCTCACCGGTGCAGATCCGGGCCAGCGCGGCCAGCGCGGAGGAGGCGGTGGCGCCGGCGCCGAGGACCGCCGCCGAGGCGACCTGCTCGATGCCGTGCTCCCGCAGCGCGGCGACCATGCCGGGGATGTCGGTGTTGTCGCCGAGGCGGCGGCCGTCGTCGGTGAACACCAGTGTGTTGACCGCCTCGACCGAGGCCGCCGTCTCGCTGATTCCGTCCAGCAGCGGGATCACGGCCCGCTTCAGCGGCATGGTCAGCGACAGCCCGGCCCACTCGGGACCGAGCCCCTCCACGAAGCCCGCCAGGGCGTCCTCGTCCACCTCGAACCGGTCGTACGTCCAGCCGGTCAGCCCCAGCTCCGCGTACGCGGCCCGGTGCAGCACCGGGGAGAGGGAGTGGGCGATGGGCGAGCCGAGAACGGCCGCACGGCGGGCGTCAGTTGCCCGTGCTGTCATTGAACTTGTCCTTGAGCTTCAGGAATTCGTCGTGGGTCCGGGCGAATTCTGTCTTGTTCGCTCCGTCGGTCGCCACGAAGTAGAGCCAGCCGTCGCCGGTCGGGTTCAGCGCCGCCTTGAGCGCCTCCGCTCCGGGGTTCCCGATCGGTCCGGGGGGCAGGCCCTTGCGGGTGTACGTGTTGTACGGGTCCCGGTTGCTGTTGATCTCGGACTCGCTGATGTGGATGTTGCTCTCGCCCTTCAGGTAGTTGAAGGTCGAGTCGAACTGGAGCAGCTGGTAGGTCTCGGTGTTGGACGGCTTGAGGCGGTTGTAGACGACCTCCGCCATCTTGCGGAAGTCCTCCTCCGTCTTGCCCTCGGCCTGGACGAGGCTGGCGACCGTGACGACCTGCAGGGGGTTGTCGAGGTCGAGCTCCCGGGCCTTGTCGTCCAGGTCGTACTGCCCGTACTTCTCGTTGGCCTGCGTGACCATCTGCTTCAGGACCGCCTCGGGCTTCATGCCCTTGGCCGCGGGATAGGTGCCCGGGTAGAGGAAGCCCTCCAGCGGGTCCTTGATGTCGCGGTCGCTGTTGGCCCACTCGGGCAGGCCGAGGCTCTTGTACTTCTTCCCGGCGACGTCCCGGGTGGTGCCGTCCTTGAGGCCGAGCCGCTCGTCGATGGCCCGGTACACCGTGATGTTGCGCTGCCCCGGTGTGACCATCACATTGTTCTGGCTCTTGGGGTCGAGCATCAGCTCGACGGCGCTCTCGGCGGACATCTCCTTGTTGAGGAGATAGGCGCCCGCCTGGATGGACTGCCCCTCGGGGTTCTGCGCCTGCGCGGCGACGAACGCGTCGACGCTCTTGACCACGCCCGCCTCCTTGAGCCGCCGGCCGATCTCGTAGCCGAGTGCGCCCTTGGGAATCTGGACGGTGACCTGCTCGCCGTTGCCGTCGCCCGCGTAGTCGGGAGCGCTGCCGAAACGGTCCTGGTAGAACTGGTAGCCGAAGTAGCTCACGCCGGCCAGGCCGCCGCCGAAGACCAGGACGACCACCAGGCAGGCGCAGCCGCTGCGGCTCTTGCGGCTCTTGCCGCCCCGTCCGCGCCGGTCGCCGCGCCCGCTGCGGGTGCTCCGCGCGTCGTCGTCGCCGTCCTCGTCGTCGTCCGCGAAGAACGCGTGCTCGCCCCGGTCGGGGCCGGGATCCCAGTCGCCGCCGGCCCGTTCCGGCTCCGGCTCGGCGCGTCTCCGGGCGGGCGGCTCGGGCGGCGGGTAGGCGTCCGGGGTGCCGTAGAAGTCGGGCTGTTCGCCGGTGTACGCCTCGGACTGCTGGACGTACGGGTCGGCGGGGTCGGCTGCGTAGGGGACGTGCGGCTGCGCGCCGGTGCTCCAGCCCTCCTGCTCCTGGCCGGGCTGCTGGGGGTATGCGGGGTCGAACGGCTGCTGCCCGTGGCCGGGGTGGTAAGGCTGCTGGTCGTACGGCTGCGGGTGCTGCTGCCGGCCCTGGCCGTAGGGGTCCTGCGGGCCTCCCTGGCTCCAGTCGCCGTACTGCGGCTGCTGCGGCTGCTGCTGGTGCGGGTGGTGCTGCGGCTGGCCGCCGTAGGGGGACTGCGGGCCCGTTGCGGCCTGCTGTCCTGCCCATCCGCGGTCCCCGTACAACGGGTCCTCCGGATGCCACGGTTCGGAGCCTGGGCCCCGGCCATACTCAGTCATCGATCCCCTAGAGCCGCGAGGCGGCGGGTGCGCGGCCTGCGAGTCCCGGCTCCCGTCCCGCCTCTTGCTGTGCGCCGGCTGTTTCGAACGCCGCCGCATCGCGCGGAACGTTACCGTATCGCGATCAGATGACCACTTCGACGCCCTCGCCCGGCGCTGTACCTGACACCCGTTCGGATTCCAGGGCCTGCTGCAGAATGATCACCGCCGCGGCCTGGTCGATCACGGAACGGCCCTTCCTGGACTTCACGCCGGATGCGCGCAGCCCCTGGGTGGCCGTGACCGTCGTCATGCGCTCATCGACGAGTCTGACCGGAACGGGCGCGATCATGCGTGCGAGTTCTCCCGCGAAGGCGCGGACCTTGACCGCGGCCGGGCCCTCACCCCCCTTGAGGGAGCGAGGGAGACCGACGACGACCTCGATCGGCTCGTACTCCTCGACGAGCTGCCCCAGCCGGCGGTGGGCCGCGGGGACGTCCCGGCCCGGGACCGTCTCCACCGGGGTGGCGAGAATCCCGTCGGGGTCGCACGAGGCGACCCCGATCCGGGCGTCGCCGACGTCGATCGCGAGCCGGCGTCCTCGGCGCATCGTCACTGGGCCGTTTCCGCCACGAGGCGTTCGACGGCGTCGACGGCGTCGCCGATGGCGGCCGGGTTCTGGCCGCCGCCCTGGGCGACGTCCGGCTTGCCGCCACCGCCGCCGCCGAGGGTCTTGGCGGCCGTACGGACCAGGTCGCCGGCCTTGAGGCCGCGCTCGCGGGCGGCCTCGTTGGTGGCGATGACCGTCAGCGGCTTGCCGTTCACCGTGGTGAACAGAGCCACGACGGCGGCCCGCCCGCCCTGGATGCGGCCGCGCACGTCGAGGACCAGCTTGCGCAGGTCGTCGGCGGTGGTGCCGTCCGGGACCTGACCGGTGACCAGGGCGACGCCCCGGACGTCCTTGGCGGACTCGGCGAGGCCGGCGGCGGCCTGGAGCACCTTCTCGGCGCGGAACTTCTCGATCTCCTTCTCGGCGTCCTTGAGCTTGCCGAGCATGGCGGAGACCTTCTCCGGCAGCTCCTCCGGACGGCCCTTGAGCAGCTCGGTCAGCTGGTTGACGACCGTGTGCTCGCGGGCGAGGAAGTGGTAGGCGTCGACGCCGACGAGGGCCTCGATACGGCGCACGCCGGAGCCGATGGAGGACTCGCCGAGCAGCTTCACCAGGCCGAGCTGGGCGGTGTTGTGCACATGGGTGCCGCCGCACAGCTCCTTGGAGAAGTCGCCGATGGTCACCACGCGGACCCGCTCGCCGTACTTCTCGCCGAACTCGGCGATGGCGCCCTGCTTGCGGGCCTCGTCGATGCCCATGACGTCGGCGCGGACGTCGAGGTCGCGGGCGAGCACCTCGTTGATCTTCTGCTCGACGTCGGTCATCACGGCCGTCGGAACGGCGGACGGCGAGCCGAAGTCGAAGCGGAAGCGGCCGGGCTGGTTCTCGGAGCCGGCCTGGGCGGCCGTGGGGCCGAGAGCGTCGCGCAGGGCCTGGTGGGTGAGGTGGGTGGCCGAGTGGGCGCGGGCGATGGCCTTGCGGCGGCGGGCGTCGATGGATGCCTGGGCGCGGGCGCCGACGGTCACCTCGCCGACCTGGACGACGCCCTTGTGGACGTAGACGCCCGGCACCGGCTTCTGGCAGTCGCGGACCTCGATGACGGCGCCGGAGTCGGCCCTGATCCGGCCGGTGTCGCCGATCTGGCCGCCGCCCTCGGCGTAGAACGGCGTCCGGTCCAGCACGATCTCGACCTCGTCGCCCTCGGTGGCGGCCGGCGAGGAGACGCCGTCCACGAGGATGCCGACGATGGTCGACTCGCCCTCGGTGTCGGTGTAGCCGATGAACTCGGTCTCCCCGGCCAGGTCGGCGATCTCCCGGTAGGCGCCCATGTCGGCGTGGCCGGTCTTCTTGGCCTGGGCGTCGGCCTTGGCGCGCTCGCGTTGCTCCTTCATCAGGCGCCGGAAGCCGTCCTCGTCCACGGACAGCCCCTGCTCGGCGGCCATCTCCAGGGTGAGGTCGATCGGGAAGCCCCAGGTGTCGTGGAGCAGGAAGGCCTTGTCGCCGGGCAGGACGCTGCCGCCGGCGGCCTTGGTCTCGGACACGGCGGTGTCGAGGATGTTGGTGCCGGCCTTCAGCGTCTTGAGGAAGGCGTTCTCCTCGGCGAGGGCGACCTTCTCGATGCGCTCGCGGTCGGTGATCAGCTCCGGGTACTGCTGCCCCATCATGCCGATCACGGTGTCGACCAGGTCCTTGACGACCGGGCCGGTGGCGCCGAGCAGGCGCATGTTGCGGATGGCGCGGCGCATGATCCGGCGCAGCACGTAGCCGCGGCCCTCGTTGCCCGGGGTGACGCCGTCGCCGATGAGCATCACGGCGGTGCGCATGTGGTCGGTGACCACGCGCAGGGAGACGTCGGAGGAGTGGGCGTCGCCGTAGCGGACGCCGGTCAGCTCGGTGGCCTTGTCGATGACGGCCATGGACGTGTCGATCTCGTACATGTTCTGCACGCCCTGCAGAATCATGGCGAGCCGCTCGAGGCCGAGGCCGGTGTCGATGTTCTTGCTCGGCAGGTCCCCGAGGATCTCGAAGTTGTCCTTGCCGATGCCCTGGCCCCGCTCGTACTGCATGAAGACGAGGTTCCAGATCTCCACGTACCGCTCGTCGTTGACGGCGGGGCCGCCCTCGGCGCCGAACTCGGGGCCGCGGTCGTAGTTGATCTCGGAGCAGGGGCCGCACGGTCCGGGCACGCCCATGGACCAGAAGTTGTCCTTCATGCCCAGGCGCTGGATGCGCTCCTTGGGCACGCCGACGACCTCGTGCCAGATCTGCTCGGCCTCGTCGTCGTCCTTGTAGACGGTGATCCACAGGCGCTCGGGGTCGAGGCCGTAACCGCCCTTGTCCTGAGGGCTGGTGAGCAGCTCCCAGGCGAGCTTGATGGCGCCTTCCTTGAAGTAGTCGCCGAAGGAGAAGTTGCCGCACATCTGGAAGAAGGTGCCGTGCCGGGTGGTCTTGCCGACCTCTTCGATGTCCGGCGTGCGCACGCACTTCTGCACGCTGGTGGCGCGGTCGAAGGGCGGCTTGACCTCGCCCAGGAAGTAGGGCTTGAAGGGCACCATGCCGGCCGGGACGAGCAGCAGAGTCGGGTCGTCCGCGATGAGCGACGCCGAAGGGACGACGGTGTGCCCGCGCTCCTCGAAGAAGCTCAGCCAGCGACGGCGGATCTCAGCCGACTCCATCAGTGGTCCTCATTCCGGTTGTACGAGTACGTCGTGGTCTCGACGTACTTGGGGTCGTTGCGGTTCTCGATGACGGCGAACCCCGCGGGCGGCGGGAGCTCCCGGTCGACGGGCGCGTTCAGGCCGAGCGCCTCGCCGAGTTCGGCCTCCCGCCGGGCCATGTTGTCGCGGACCTCCAGGGCGAAGCCGACCGCGCGGTCCTTGACCCGGTGGCCTGCCTCGAGCGCCTTGGTCGCGGCCGTGGCGGCGAGACTCTCCGGCGTCAGCTGCCTCAGCTTGCGATTGACCTTGGTCGTGGCCCAGACGCCGGCGGCGACGCCGGTGGAGAACCAGAAGGTGCGGCGGAACATCTCGGCTCAGTCCTTCTTCCCACGGAGGTTCCGCTTCTCCCGCCGGGTGGCCGGCACGGTGCGGCCCACGATCACGGTACGCCGGGAGTCCTCGGCGGGCACGTCGTCCTTGCGGCCGAGGGCCCGCCGCACTCCGTAGCCGAAGGCCGCGACCTTGACGAGGGGGCCGCCGAACGTGGAGGCGACGGTCGTCGAGAGCGCGGAGGCGTTCGAGGCGACCTCCTGGACGTCGGAGGCGATGGCGTCGACCCGGTCGATCTGGGTCTGCGCCGCGCGCACCGCCTGGGAGGCGTCCGCCAGCAGCGGGACGGCCTGGTCGGTCACGTCCGCCACCAGCTTGGTGGTCGCCCTGAGCGTCTGGGCCAGCCTCGCCAGGGCCACCGCGAGGAAGGAGACCAGGATCGCCCAGAAGACGGCCACCAGAATCCCGGCCACCTCTCCACCGGACACCGCGCACCCGCTCCCTGAGAACGTGCCTCTGCATCGAAAAAGTCGTGCACCGAGCCTATCGCGCCGGGGCTGGGGCTCCGTACCGGATTACCTCGCCGCGCCAGGCCCCCGGACCGTCCGCGCGATTGTACGGAGCGATGACGATTCACTACGCTCCGTATCCCATGCGAGACCCTGAGCCCGCCGGTACTCCCCTGCCCGGCAATCTCCCGCTCGAACTGGACGCCTTCGTCGGACGCGCCGCCGAACTCGCGGCGCTGGCCCGGGCGCTCGACACCGCCCGGCTGGTGACCGTGACCGGCGCCGGCGGCGTCGGCAAGTCGCGGCTGGCCGCCCGCGCGGCCGCGCGGGCCGCGCCGCCCGACGGGGTGTGGCGGGTGGACCTGTCGCCGGTGCGCGACGCGACGTTGCTGGACTACGCGGTCGTGGAGGCCCTGGCCCTGACCGACCACACCACGCGAGCGCCCCGCGACACCCTGCTCGGCCACGTCCGCGACCGCCGGCTCCTGCTGCTGCTCGACGGGGTGGAACATCTGGTGGACGCGTGCGCGGAGCTGGTGTCCGAACTGCTGCGGCACGCGCCGGGGCTCACGGTGCTCGCGGTGGGCCGCCGGCCGTTGGACGTCACCGGCGAGCGGCTGTTCCCGCTGGCCCCGCTGGAGGAGGACGAGGCGGCCCGGCTGTTCGCGGAGCGCGCCGCGCAGCAGGGGGCGCCGCCCGCCGACGAGGCGGCGGTACGGGAGCTGTGCCGGCGCCTGGACGGCATTCCGCTGGCGATCGAGCTGGCCGCGGGGCGGCTGCGGGCACTGTCCTGCGAGCAGTTGCTGGCCCGGCTGGACGACCGGTTCCGGTTGCTGGGCAGGTCCAGCCGCGAGGCGCCGGCGCGCCACCGGACGCTGCGCACGGCGATCGGCTGGAGCCATGAGCTGTGCGCCCCCGAGGAGCGGCTGCTGTGGGCGCGGCTGTCGGTGTTCGCCGGGCCGTTCGACCTGGAGGCCGTGGAGTACGTGTGCAGCGGGGACGGGCTGCCCGCCGACGACGTCCTCGACGTGCTGTCGGAGCTGATCGCGCAGTCCGTGGTCGTACGGGAGGACGCCCCGTCGGGGCCGCGCTACCGGATGCTGGACACGATCCGGGCGTACGGCGGCGACTGGCTGGAGGCGAGCGGGGACGCGGCCCGGCTGCGGCGGCGGCACCGCGACTGGTACCTGGGCCTGGCGACCTGGTGCGAGCTGGAGTGGTTCTCGCCGCGCCAGGCGCAGGCGGCCGGGCGGATCGCGGCGGAGCTGCCGAATCTGCGGGCCGCGCTGGAGTTCTGTCTGACCGAGCGGGGCGAGACGCATCTGGGCCAGTACCTGGCGGGCACCCTGTGGTTCTACTGGGCCGGCTGCGGGCGGCTCGCCGAGGGGCGGCACTGGCTGGAGCGCGGCCTGGAACTCGGCTCGGACAACGAGAAGTCGCGGCTGAAGGCGCTGTGGGTGCTCGGCTATGTGGCGATCCTCCAGGGCGACGCGGCGCCGGCGCTCGCGGCGCTCCAGGAGTGCCGCCGGCGGGCGGAGCGGGCGGGCAGCGCGGTGGCGGTGGCGTACGCCGAGCACCGCACGGGCTGTCTGGCACTGGTCACGGACGACATGGCCCGGGCTCGGACGCTGCTGCGCTCGGCGCTGGCGCGCTACCGGGAGATCGGCGAGCTGAACAGCAATGTGCTGATGGCGCAGGTGGAGCTGGCGATGACGCGGGCGTTCCAGGGTGATCTGCCGGAGGCGGTGCGCCTGTGCGAGGACGTGCGCCGGGTGTGCGAGGACCACGGCGAGCGGTGGGCCCGCGGCTACGCCCTGTACGTGCTGGCGTACGCGGCCTGGACCGAGGGCGACCCCGGCCGGGCGCGGGAGTTGCTCCGGGACTGTCTGGCGGGCGCCGACGCCTTCCACGACCTGCTCGGGCAGGTGCTGTCGATCGAGTTGCTGGCGTTGGTGACCACGGCGGACGGCGATCCGGGCGAGGCCGCGGTGCTGCAGGGGGCGGCGGCGCGGATGTGGCCGTCGGTGGGGCTGCCGCTGTTCGGCTCGGCGTACTTCTCGACGCCGCACCGGCTGTGCGAGGCCGAGGCGCGCCGGCGGCTGGGCGACGAGCGGTACGAGGAGTGCGTGCGGGCCGGCGGGCGGCTGGACCGCGCGGAGGCCGTGGGCCGGGCGCTGGGCGGGGCGGCCCGGGGCGCGGCGGCGCTGCCGGGACCGCGCGGGCCGGTGCCGCCGGGTCCGCCCGGCACGGACACGCGAGAGCCCGCCGCCTCCCCCACCCGGCAGGGCGGGGAGACGACGGGCTGAGGCACCGCTGGGTACCGCGCCTGCCGAGGGATCAGCGGGCGTAGTACTCGACGACGAGCTGCTCGTCGCAGATCACCGGGATCTCCTTGCGGTTCGGCTCGCGGTCCAGGCGGAACGCCAGGGCCTTGAGGTTCACCTGGAGGTAGCGCGGGATCTCGCCGTCGGGGGCGAAGCCGCCCTCGCGGGCGACCTGGAACAGCGGCTTCTCACGGCTGCGCTCGCGCACCATCACGACGTCGTCCGGGCGGACGCGGAAGGACGGCTTGTCGACCTTCTGGCCGTTGACCTCGATGTGGCCGTGGACGACCATCTGGCGGGCCTGGTAGATCGTGCGGGCGATGCCCGAACGCAGGACCAGGGCGTCGAGACGACGCTCCAGCTCGATGATCAGGGCCTCGCCGGTCTTGCCCTGGACCTTGGAGGCACGCTCGTAGGCGCGGACGAGCTGGCGCTCGGACACGTCGTACTGCGCGCGCAGGCGCTGCTTCTCGAGCAGACGGACCTTGTAGTCCGAGTTCTGCTTGCGGCCGCGGCCGTGCTCACCCGGCGGGTAGGGACGGGCCTCGAAGTACTTGACGGCCTTCGGGGTCAGCGCGATGCCGAGGGCACGCGACTTCTTGACCTTGGGGCGGGACTGGTTCGCCACTGTCTTTGTCTCTCTGTCTGTTTACGGCTTCACCAGGGTTACGGGAGGTCGCAATCCGCAGCCGGGGAAACCCTGCGGGTCCGTCACCGGACTCGCCGGGCAGCCGCTCCCCTGATCTGGGCACATACGTGCAGCACGCGAGTGGCCCACCGACCGCTCCGGGACTCCGGGTGGTGGTGGGCTGCCCGCGACACCGTTCGACGGTGCGCGACGCTCCTGGAGGCCTGGCGGACCAGGGCTCCGGCTGGATGTCCCGCTCTGGTGAGCCGACCGGGGCCGGACACGGGACGCAGCGCTTCGAGGAAGTTTACAGGGTGCTCAGGAGGGCTTGCGACCGAGGTGCTTGCGGGTCCACTCGACCGCGTCCGCGTAGCGGGCCTCGGCGCCGTGCCGGGTGGGCGCGTAGTACTCCCGGTCCTTGAGGGCGTCGGGGGCGTACTGCTGGGCGGCGATGCCCTCGGGCAGGTCGTGCGGGTAGACGTACCCCTGGGCGTGGCCCAGTTCGGCGGCGCCCTTGTAGTGGCCGTCGCGCAGATGGGGCGGGACGGGGCCGGCCAGTCCCTTGCGCACGTCGTCCAGGGCGGCGCCGATCGCGGTGGTGGCGGCGTTGGACTTGGGGGCCAGGGCGAGGGCGATGGTGGCGTGGCTGAGGGTGAGAGCGGCCTCCGGGAAGCCGATCATGGCGACGGCCTGGGCGGCGGCGACCGCGATGGGCAGGGCGTTGGGGTCGGCGAGGCCGACGTCCTCGCTGGCGGAGATCATCAGCCGGCGCGCGATGAAGCGGGGGTCTTCCCCGGCCTCGATCATCCGGGCCAGGTAGTGCAGGGCGGCGTCGACGTCGGAGCCGCGGATGGACTTGATCAGGGCGCTGGCGACGTCGTAGTGCTGGTCGCCGTCGCGGTCGTACTTCACCGCCGCGCGGTCGACGGTCTCTTCCAGCGTGCTCAGGGCGATCGCGCTCTCGCCCTTGTCGAGGGCGGCCCCGGCGGCGGCCTCCAACGCGGTCAGGGCGCGACGGGCGTCCCCGCCGGCGATGCGCAGCAGGTGGTCCTCGGTGTCGTCGGGGAGGGCGACGGCGGCTCCCAGGCCGCGTTCGTCGGCGAGGGCGCGGCGGATCAGGCCGCGCAGGTCGTCGTCGGTGAGCGGTTCGAGGGTGAGCAGGAGGGAACGGGAGAGCAGCGGGGAGATCACTGAGAAGTACGGGTTCTCGGTGGTGGCGGCGATCAGGGTCACCCAGCGGTTCTCGACGGCGGGCAGCAGGGAGTCCTGCTGGGCCTTGCTGAAGCGGTGGATCTCGTCCAGGAAGAGGACGGTCTCCTTGCCGTAGCCGCCGGTGGCGCGGCGGGCGCCGTCGATGACCGCGCGGACCTCCTTGACGCCGGCGGTGATCGCGGACAGCTCCACGAAGCGCTTGTTGGTGGCCTTGGAGACGACGTAGGCGAGGGTGGTCTTGCCGGTGCCGGGCGGACCCCACAGGATCACGGAGGACGGGCCGGCCGGTCCCCCGGCGCCTTCTCCGACGAGCCGGCGCAGGGGCGAGCCGGGCTTGAGCAGGTGCTGCTGTCCCACCACCTCGTCCAGCGTGCGCGGGCGCATCCGCACCGCCAGGGGGCTGCTGGTCGGGTCCTTCTCCTGGCGGTCTTCGGCGGCGGCGGTGAAAAGGTCGGGCTCCACGCTTGAAACCCTAGAGCACGGCACCGACAACGCCGCCGGCCCCCGGACCGGGTCCGGGAGCGTCAGGCCCAGAGCTTGGAGCCCCAGCGGGTCAGGATCAGCATGGCGATGACGCCGACGTGGGTGACCGGCAGGACCCAGCTGAACTCGCCGAAGAAGCCCTTGAGCCAGGTCGGCGCGGGCAGCAGGTCATTGCGCACGTTGAACGAGGTCAGGTACCAGAACATGAAGATCGTGGCGACCCAGGCCAGTGAGCACCACAGGCACAGGGCGTTGATCCGGTACAGCGACTGGAACATCAGCCAGGTGCAGAACAGGACGCCGAAGAGGGCGCCGGCGTTGAAGGTGAGCCAGTACCAGCGCGGGAAGCGGGCGTTCGCGAGCAGGCCGACGCCCACGCAGATCACGATGCCGTAGGTGACGAGGCCCAGCATCGGGTTGGGGAAGCCGAAGACGGACGCCTGGTCGCTCTCCATCACGCTGCCGCAGGAGACGATCGGGTTCAGGCTGCAGCTCGGCGTGAACGTCTTGCCCTCGGCCTTGGCCTCCAGGATCTTGAACTTGTCGATCGTGATGACCCACGCGGCGAGCAGTCCCGCCGCGCCGGTGATCACCAGCAGCAGGGCGAAGGCCCGGCCCGCGCCGACCGTCCGCGCCCCGGGGGCGGCACGCTGCGGCTCCGGGGCGGTGGAGACGTCCTTCACTGTCGTCTTGCTCATCACGCCGATCCGTCACTCGAGGGGGGCTGCTTCCGGCAGGGGCCATTGTGCCGCACGCACACCCGTCGTCACCGTTCACTGCGCATAAAGGGGCAGGGATCGCCGCACGGATTCGGACACACCGGAGGGCGCCGAATGCCCGTACGGACAACCGGCGCCCTCCGGTACGACGATCAGCCCAGCCGGGACTCGAGTTCGGCGACGATCTCGTTGACGCCGAACGCCGTCTGATCGCCCGACTCCATGTCCTTGAGCTGGACGACGCCCTCGGCGAGGTCGCGTTCGCCGAGCACGAGGGCGTAGCGGGCGCCGGAGCGGTTGGCGGCCTTCATCGCCGCCTTCAGGCCCTTGCCGCCGTAGGAGAAGTCGGCGGCGATGCCGTTCTTGCGCAGCTCGGTGACCTTCGCGAACAGCACCCGGCGGGCCTCCTCGCCCAGCGGGACCGCGAACACGCTGGTCGTGGGCGCCAGTTGGAGCTCGACGCCCTCCGCCTCCAGGGCGAGCACCGTGCGGTCGACGCCGAGGGCCCAGCCGACCGACGGCAGGGCGGGGCCGCCGATCATCTCGGAGAGGCCGTCGTACCGGCCGCCGCCGCCGACCGCGGACTGCGAGCCGAGGCCGTCGTGGACGAACTCGAAGGTGGTGCGGGTGTAGTAGTCCAGACCGCGCACCAGCTTGGGGTCGTCCTCGAAGGCGACGCCCGCGGCCGTGATCAGCTCGCGGACCTCCTCGTGGTACGCCTTGCAGGCGTCGCACAGGTAGTCGCGCAGCAGCGGGGCGTCGGTGAGCTGCTTCTGGACGTCGGGGCGCTTGTCGTCGAGGACGCGCAGCGGGTTGATGTCGGCCCGGCGCAGGGTCTCCTCGTCGAGGTCGAGGCCGCGCAGGAAGTTCTGCAGCGCCTCCCGGTACACCGGGCGGCACTCCTTGTCGCCCAGGGAGTTGAGCAGGATGCGGAACCGGCTCAGCCCCAGCGAGCGGTACGCCTGGTCGGCGAGGATGATCAGCTCGGCGTCCAGGGCCGGGTCCTCCGCGCCGATCGCCTCGGCGCCGACCTGCGAGAAGTGGCGGTAGCGGCCCTTCTGCGGGCGCTCGTAACGGTAGTAGGAGCCCGAGTACCAGAGCTTGACGGGGAGGTTGCCCGCCTTGTGCAGGTTGGCCTCCAGCGCGGCGCGCAGCACGGACGCGGTGCCCTCGGGGCGCAGCGCCAGCCGGTCGCCGCCCTTGGTCTCGAAGGCGTACATCTCCTTGGTGACGATGTCGGTGGACTCGCCGACGCCGCGCGCGAACAGCTCGACGTTCTCGAAGCCGGGCGTCTCGACGTAGCCGTAGCCGGAGCTGCGCAGGGGGGCGGCGATGGCCTCGCGGACGGCGAGGTACTTGGCGCTGTCCGGCGGGATCAGGTCGTACGTGCCCTTGGGGGCCTTGAAGGTGCTCACGGAAGGTCTCTCGTCACATTCCTCGTCGGGGAGCCGGGGATGCTCCCTGGCCGGCCGCCACCTGCCGCAGATAGGGGTTGGTGGCGCGCTCCTGGCCGATGGTCGTCTGGGGGCCGTGGCCGGACAGCACCACGGTCGAGTCGTCGAGCGGCAGGCACACGCGGGCCAGCGAGTCGAGCATCTCGGCCATGTCGCCGCCGGGCAGGTCGGTGCGTCCGATGGAGCCGGCGAACAGCAGGTCGCCCGAGAAGAACACCGGCGGGATGTCGCCGGCCTCGGGCATCCGGAAGGTCACCGACCCCTTGGTATGGCCCGGCGCGTGCGCGACGGAGAACTCCAGGCCGGCCAGCTCCAGCCGCGCCCCGTCGGTCAGCTCCCGGACGTCGTCCGGCTCCCCGACCGTCAGCTCGCCCATCAGCGGCATGCCGATGGAACGCCCCAGGGCCTTCTCGGGGTCGCTCATCATGTAGCGGTCGGACGGGTGGATCCAGGCGGGCACGTCGTGCGCGCCGCACACCGGGACGACCGAGGCGACGTGGTCGATGTGGCCGTGGGTGAGGACGACGGCGACGGGCTTGAGCCGATGCTTGCGGACCGCTTCCTCGACGCCGGGGGCGGCCTGGTGGCCGGGGTCGATGATCACGCACTCCTCACCGGCGGCGGGGGCGACGAGATAACAGTTCGTCCCCCAGGCCCCGGCGGGGAACCCGGCAATGAGCACGATCGTCCTTCGTTGTGTCGGTTCGGGCGGAATCACGGGCCGGCTGCGCCCGCGTTCAGAGCCTACCGGCGCTGCCGTTTCCTCAGCGAACCCATATACGGTACGGGGCACACGCACGCGATCGGCCCACTGGGGCGCACGCGTAACCGTCGACGTCCGAGACGCATGAGGAGTAAACCCGGTGGTCACCCAGGAACAGCGGCGGCGTCAGCTCGCCCGGGAGAAGTTCTTGCGGCAGCAGCAGCGGCGTACGGCCGCCAGGCGAAAGGCCCGCGCGCGCAACGCGGCCATCGCCTCGGCGCTCGGCGTGGTCCTCATCGGCAGCCTTGCGCTGTACACGACCGGGGTCATGAAGGGCGACGACGACAAGACGAACGCGGGCGCCGAGGTCACGCCGAGCGCGTCGCCGACCAAGAAGGCTCCGGACCCGTGCGAGAAGCCGGCCGCGGGCAAGGTCGAGAAGATGACCTGGAAGAAGGAGCCAAAGCTCACGATCGACAAGTCGGCGAAGTACACGATGAAGCTCGCGACGACCTGCGGCGACATCGACGTCGACCTGAAGGCGTCCGCCGCCCCGCACACGGTCAACTCGTTCGGTTTCCTCGCCGGCAAGGGCTACTTCGACCACACCAAGTGCCACCGGCTCACCACCAACGGCATCTACGTGCTCCAGTGCGGCGACCCGACGGGCAGCGGCAGCGGCGGTCCGGGGTACACGATTCCCGACGAGAATCTGAAGGACAAGAGCCTCAAGGACAACGTCTATCCGGCGGGGACGGTCGCGATGGCCAACACCGGCCAGCCGGACTCCGGCGGCAGCCAGTTCTTCCTCGTCTACCAGGACAGCCAGCTGCCGCCCAGCTACACCCCGTTCGGTACGGTCTCGGAGTCGGGCATGAAGGTGCTGAAGAAGATCGCCGACGCCGGCGAGAGCACCGGAGCCGGTGACGGGGCCCCGAACGCGACCGTCGTGATCAACAAGATGACGGTCACCGAATCCTGACCCCCAACTGCGGAACTTCGGTCGCGCGGGATGCGGACAGGCCGCCCGCCGGTCGCCTATGTTGGCCGTGACGAAACTGTGGACGATGCCCGGGGCAGCTGAGGCCCCCGCGGGCATCATGTGGAGGAGGCGCTGTGAGCAGCGACCCGTGGGGCCGCGTCGACGAGACGGGGACCGTGTACGTGCGTACGGCCGACGGCGAGAAGGTCGTCGGTTCCTGGCAGGCCGGCTCTCCTGACGAGGCGCTGGCCTACTTCGAGCGCAAGTACGAGGGCCTGGTTGTCGAGATCGGCCTCCTCGAGAAGCGAGTGAAGACCACCGACCTGTCCGCGAAGGACGCGCAGGCCGCCATCGACCATCTGCGCGAGCAGGTCGACGCGCACCACGCGGTCGGTGATCTGGACGCGCTGCGGGCCCGGCTGGACCAGCTCGTCGCGACCGTCGAGGCGCGCCGCGAGGAGCGCAAGGCGCAGCGGGCCAAGCAGACCGACGAGGCCCGGCACGCCAAGGAGGCGCTGGTCGCCGAGGCGGAGGAGCTGGCGCAGTCCGACCAGTGGCGGGCGGCCGGCGAGCGGCTGCGGGCGCTGGTGGACACCTGGAAGGGGCTGCCGAGGCTCGACCGCAAGTCGGACGACGAGCTGTGGCACCGCTTCTCGCACGCGCGGTCGGCGTTCTCCAAGCGACGCAAGGCGCACTTCGCGCAGCTGGACGCGCAGCGCGAGGAGGCCCGTCGGATCAAGGAGCGGCTGGTCGCCGAGGCCGAGTCGCTGTCCGGTTCGACGGACTGGGGTCCGACCGCCGCGCGCTACCGCGAGCTGATGACCGAGTGGAAGGCCGCGGGCCGCGCCCAGCGCGAGCACGAGGACGACCTGTGGAACCGTTTCCGCGGCGCCCAGGACGTGTTCTTCGCCGCCCGCAGCTCGGTCTTCGCCGAGCGGGACGCGGAGCAGGCCGAGAATCTCAAGCTGAAGGAGGAGCTGGCCGAGGAGGCCGAGAAGATCCTCCCGGTCACGGACCTGAAGGCCGCGCGGGCCGCCTTCCGCTCGGTCAACGAGCGCTGGGAGGCCATCGGCCACGTGCCGCGCGACGCCCGGCCGAAGGTCGAGGGCCGCATGCACGCGGTGGAGCGGGCGATCCAGGAGGCCGAGGAGGCCGAGTGGCGCCGGACGAACCCGGAGGCGCGGGCACGTGCCGAGGGTCTGACCGGGCAGCTCCAGGCCGCCGTGGACAAGCTCAAGGGCCAGATCGAGCAGGCGCGCGCCCAGGGCAACACCGCGAAGGCGGAGAAGCTCGAGCGTGAGCTGGAGGGCCGCCAGGCCCTGCTGGACCAGGCGCTGAAGGGTCTGCAGGAGTTCGGCGGCTGACGCAGCGCACCGAGGAAGGGGCTCCCGTACCGCGTACGGGAGCCCCTTCCTCGTGCTGTCCCCTCCTCGTGCTGTCCGGCCGCTGCCCCTCGTGGGTGCGGCGGCCCCCCTACGACCGGCTGCGCGCCGACGTCACGCGGTAGACGTCGTAGACGCCCTCCACGCCCCGGACCGCCTTCAGGACGTGGCCCAGGTGCTTGGGGTCGCCCATCTCGAAGGTGAAGCGGGAGGTGGCGACGCGGTCGCGGGAGGTCTGGACGGCCGCGGAGAGGATGTTGACGTGCTGGTCGGACAGCACGCGGGTGACGTCCGACAGCAGGCGGGAGCGGTCCAGCGCCTCGACCTGGATGGCGACCAGGAAGACCGAGGACTGGGTGGGCGCCCACTCGACGTCGAGGATGCGCTCGGGCTCCCGGGACAGCGACTCGACGTTGACGCAGTCGCTGCGGTGCACCGAGACGCCGCTGCCCCGGGTGACGAAGCCGATGATCGGGTCGCCGGGGACGGGGGTGCAGCAGCGGGCCAGTTTGACCCACACGTCGTCGACGCCCTTGACGACCACGCCCGGGTCGCTGCTGGAACGGCGCTTGCGGCGACCGCGGGCCGGCGGGACGCTCTCGTCGATCTCCTCGGTGGCGGCCTCCTCGCCGCCGTAGGCCTGGACGAGCTTCTGCACGATGTTCTGCGCGGAGACATGACCCTCGCCGATGGCCGCGTACAGCGCGGAGATGTCCGAGTAGCGCATCTCGTGGGCCAGGGTGACCAGCGAGTCGCCGGTGAGGATGCGCTGGATCGGCAGGTTCTGCTTGCGCATGGCGCGGACGATGGCGTCCTTGCCCTGCTCGATCGCCTCGTCCCGGCGCTCCTTGGAGAACCAGCCGCGGATCTTGTTGCGGGCGCGGGGCGACTTGACGAAGCCGAGCCAGTCCCGCGACGGTCCCGCGCCGGCCGCCTTCGAGGTGAAGACCTCGACCAGGTCGCCGTTGTCCAGGGTGGACTCCAGCGGCACCAGACGGCCGTTGACCCGTGCCCCTATGGTCCGGTGGCCGACCTCCGTGTGGACGGCGTAGGCGAAGTCGACCGGGGTGGCCCCGGCCGGCAGCGCGATGACGTCGCCCTTGGGCGTGAAGACGAAGACCTCGTTGCGGGAGAGGTCGAAGCGCAGGGACTCGAGGAACTCGCCCGGGTCCTCGGTCTCCTTCTGCCAGTCCAGCAGCTGCCGCAGCCACGCCATGTCGTTGAGGTGGTCGTCCTTGCCCTTGCCGGACGACTTCGGGGCGTCGGTGCGGACCTTGGAGGCGCCGGCGACGGCCTCCTGCTTGTACTTCCAGTGCGCGGCGATGCCGTACTCGGCGCGGCGGTGCATGTCGAAGGTGCGGATCTGCAGCTCGACCGGCTTGCCGTTGGGGCCGATGACCGTCGTGTGCAGCGACTGGTACATGTTGAACTTGGGCATCGCGATGTAGTCCTTGAACCGGCCGGGGACCGGGTTCCATCGCGCGTGCACGGTGCCCAGGGCCGCGTAGCAGTCGCGGACGGTGTCCACGAGGACGCGGATGCCCACCAGGTCGTAGATCTCCGCGAAGTCCCGGCCGCGGACGATCATCTTCTGGTAGACGCTGTAGTAGTGCTTGGGGCGGCCGGTGACGGTCGCCTTGATGCGGGCCGCCCGCAGGTCCTGCTGGACCTCGTCGGTGACTATGGCGAGGTACTCGTCGCGCTTGGGGGCGCGCTCGGCGACGAGGCGGACGATCTCGTCGTACATCTTGGGGTAGAGGATCGCGAAGGCGAGGTCCTCCAGCTCCCATTTGATGGTGTTCATGCCCAGGCGGTGGGCGAGCGGCGCGTAGATCTCCAGGGTCTCGCGCGCCTTCTTCTCCTGCTTCTCGCGCTTGAGGTAGCGCATGGTGCGCATGTTGTGCAGGCGGTCGGCGAGCTTGATGACCAGGACGCGCGGGTCCTTGGCCATGGCGACGACCATCTTGCGCACCGTCTCGGCCTGCGCGGCCTCGCCGAACTTGACCTTGTCCAGTTTGGTCACGCCGTCGACCAGGAGGGCGACCACGTCGCCGAAGTCGCGGCGCAGGTCGTCCAGGCCGTACTCGGTGTCCTCGACGGTGTCGTGCAGCAGGCCCGCCATGAGGGTGGCGGGGTCCATGCCCAGCTCGGCGAGGATGGTGGTGACGGCGAGCGGGTGGGTGATGTACGGGTCGCCGCTCTTGCGCTTCTGTCCGCGGTGCCAGCGTTCGGCGACCTGGTAGGCGCGCTCGATCTGGCGCAATGTCGCCGTTTCGATCTTGGGGTCGTTGCTGCGGACTATGCGCAGCAGCGGCTCCAGAACCGGGTTGTACGGGTTGGCGCGCTGGACGCCGAGGCGGGCGAGACGGGCGCGCACGCGGTTGGAGGAGCCGGAGCGGGCGGGCTGCGGGGTCGCGGCGGGGCGGATCGCGGGCGCGGGGCGCTCTGGCGGCGCGGGCTTGGGGCGGGCCTGCTCGGCGGGCTGCGCGACGGGCTCGGGCTGGGCGTGCCCGGCCGTCCCGCGGGTGTCGTTCGTCGGGCGCGGCGCGGGCTTCGCCGCGGGCTCCGAGGGCTGCTCGGGCTTGGCGGCGGTCAGGTGCTGGGCCTCGTCTGGCAAGAGGGCTCCTCGTGCGCGATCCGGGTCCCCGGTCAGGCTCCGGAAATCCCATGGTAGCGAGCCGGGGCTCCCAGATCGCCTTCAGGCCACTGTGCGGACCGTCCCCGGTGGAACGCCGGAGGCGGGCGCCGGATTCCTCCGGGCCCGCCTCGGGTGGTGGCTACGGGTCTCAGATGGTGAGGAGTGCCTCCAGGGGCGCTCCGGCGAGGGCCGGTTCGAGGCGGGCGCGCCCGCCCAGGAAGCCCAGTTCCATCAGGACGGCGACGCCCGCGACCTCGGCCCCGGCGCGGCGGACGAGGGTGAGGGACGCCTCGGCGGTGCCGCCGGTGGCCAGCACGTCGTCCACGACCAGGACGCGGTCGCCCGCGCTCAGGTCCTCGGCGTGCACCTCGATCTCCGCGGAGCCGTACTCCAGGTCGTAGGCCTGGCGGAGGGTGGCGCCGGGGAGCTTGCCCGCCTTGCGCACGGGAATGAAGCCGACGCCGGCCCGGATGGCGACCGGGGCGCCGAGGATGAAGCCCCGGGCCTCCAGACCGACGACCTTGGTGGCGCCGGTGCGCCCGGCGACGGCGGCCAGCTCGTCCGTGAGCGCCGTGAACGCCGCCGGGTCCGCCAGGAGCGGGGTGATGTCCTTGAACATCACGCCCGGCTCCGGGTAGTCGGCAACGTCGCGGATGCGGCTGAGCAGCAGTTCCTGGACGTCCGTCATCGGCGCTTGCCCGACGGCCGGCCGCGGCCCCGGGTGCGGGACGCGGGCTGGTTGCGGGGGCCGACCACCGCCGGGGCGGCGTCGCCCGGCTCGTCGTCCTCGTCGTAGGGCTCGGCGGTGGTGTGCTCGTCCTCGGCCGGTCCCTGGTCGCCGGAGTGGGCGCGCTTGGCGAGGACCCGCTTGCGCAGGGCCTTCATCTGCGGATCCAGCTCCTTGAGGTCCGCGACGAGCGGCGTGGCGATGAAGATCGAGGAGTACGCGCCGGCCGCGAGACCGACGAACAGCGACAGCGAGATGTCGTTGAGCATGCCCGCGCCGAGGACGCCGCCGCCGATGAACAGCAGGCCCGCCACCGGCAGCAGCGCGACCACCGTGGTGTTGATCGAGCGGACCAGGGTGCTGTTGATGGAGCGGTTGGCGATGTCGCTGTACGTCCAGCGGGTCTGTTTGGCGATGTCCTTCGTCTGTTCCTTGAGGCTGTCGAACACGACGACCGTGTCGTAGAGCGAGTAGCCGAGGATTGTCAGCAGACCGATCACCGTGCCCGGTGTGACCTCGAAGCCGACGAGGGCGTAGATGCCGACCGTGATGGTGATGTCGTGGATGAGCGCGACGAACGCCGCCAGCGCCATCCGCCACTCGAAGGCGATCGCCAGATAGATCACCACCAGGACCAGGAAGATCCCGAGTCCCTGCCAGGCCTTGTTGGCGATCTGGTCGCCCCAGCTGGGGCCGACGAGTTCGGCGTTGATCTTCTCGCCGTCGACCTTGAGGTTCTCTGCGAGGTCCGCCTTGATCCGGTCGGACTTGCTGGTGTCGGTGCCGGCGATCTGGATGCGCAGGCTGCCGTTGCCGAGCTTCTGGACGATGGCGTCGTGGCCGGAGGCCTCTTCCGCGTACTCCTCGGCCTGGGACACGGAGACGGACGTCTTCGGGGTGGTGAAGACGGCTCCGCCCTGGAACTCGATGCCCATGTTCAGGCCGCGCACCGCCAGGCCGACGATGGCCGTGATGGTGATCAGGATCGAGATGCCGTACCAGAGCTTGCGGTTGCCGACGAAGTCGTAACCGACCTCGCCACGGTGCAGTCGGGCGCCGAGCGTGCCGAGCTTCGACATCTCACGCCTCCTTCGGGTCGACGGGGGCGACGGGACGGCGGGTGCGGCGCAGCGGCGGGCGGGCGCCCAGGCGCTTCGGGTCGAGGCCGGACCACGGGTGGCCGCTCGCGAAGAACTTCCGGCGGGCCATCAGCGTCAGCAGCGGCTTGGTGAACAGGAAGACCACCACGACGTCGAGGACGGTGGTCAGGCCGAGCGTGAACGCGAAGCCCTGCACCTTGCCGACGGTGACGATGAAGAGCACCGCCGCGGCGAGGAACGAGACGAAGTCGGAGACCAGGATGGTGCGCCGGGCACGCGGCCAGGCCCGCTCGACGGCGGGGCGCAGCGAGCGGCCCTCGCGGATCTCGTCCCGGACCCGTTCGAAGTACACGATGAACGAGTCCGCCGTGATGCCGATGGCGACGATGGCGCCGCAGACGGCCGGCAGGTTCAGCGCGAAGCCGATCGCGGGGCCGAGCAGCGACATGATCACGTAGGTGAGCGCGGCGGAGACCAGCAGCGACAGGATCGCGATGAAGGACAGGCCGCGGTAGTACACCAGCAGGTAGACGATGACCAGCGCGAGGCCGATGGCGCCCGCGATGAGGCCTGCCTCGAGCTGCTCGCCGCCGAGGGCCGCGGTCACCGTGGTGACGCTGTCCTCCTTGAAGGTCAGCGGCAGGGCGCCGTACGACAGCATGTTGGCGAGGTTCTGGGCCTCGTCCTGGGTGAAGCTGCCGGAGATCTCGGCGTTGCCGCCGGTGATCGACTGGCTGACGTACGGGCTGGAGACGACCTCGCCGTCCAGGACGATGCCGAACTGGTTCTGCGGCTGGGAGTTCTTCGCGAGCTGGCCGGTGATCTCGGCGAACTTCTTGGAACCGCTGCCGGTGAAGTCCATCTGGACCTTCCAGCCGGCGCCGCTCTGGGTGTCGTAGACGGCCTGGGCGTCGTCGACCTCGGTGCCGTCGACGGCCGCGGGGCCGAGCAGGTACTTGTACCAGACGCCGTCCATCTCACCGCAGCCGACGGTGGTCTCCTCGGGCTTGGAGCCGTCGCCGGCCTCCGCTCGGACCGCGGGCTTGCTGCAGTCGAGGGTGGCGTACTGGGACTCCGCCTTGCTCGCCTTGCCGGCGTCCCCGGCCGGCGCGGAGGCGCTGGGGCTCGCGGACGCCGAGGCGCTCGCGGACGGGGTGGGGTCGGCCTTCAGCGCGTCGGTGACGGCGCGGCCCTGCGTGGTCGCGGAGGCCGAGGGGCTCGCGCTCTCGTCGTCGGAGGGCGTGGCCTTCTCGGAGGCGGACGCCGAGGCGGACGGGCTCGGGGAGCCGCTCGCCGAGGGCGAGCCGCTGGGCGAGGGGGTCGTCGCCGGGGCGCCGGTGGCCTCGGTGGCCAGGACCGGGCGGAAGTAGAGCTTGGCGGTGGTGCCGACCTGTTCGCGTGCCTGCTCGGAGTTGGTGCCCTTGGGGATGTTGACGATGATGTTGCGATCGCCCTGCGTCTGGACCTCTGCTTCCGAGACGCCGAGACCGTTGACGCGGCGCTCCATGATGGAGACGGCCGTGTTCATGTTGGTCGGGTTGATCGCGGACTCATTGCCGTCCTCGGGGACCGCGCCGAGCGTGATGCTCGTACCACCGGCCAGGTCGATGCCGAGACGCGGAGTGGTGTGACCGGAGGCGAACATGCCGCCGGTGAGCGCCAGGATGGCGATCAGGATCAGGGCCAGCGAGCGCCACGGCTTGCTCTGGGCGCTCGCACTCCGGCCCTTTTTAGGTGCTGCCACCTTCTCGTACTCCCTCTCGGGCCGCCCGGCGCCGGGTCGGCGGGCGGGCGGCCATGACATGGTGTGGGGATCCCGTGCGGGGTGCGCATGTCCTGGTGCGCTCGAGCCCGGCCGGCGCACTGCGGGACATGACTACTTCGCGTCGGTGTCGCCGTCGGTCTTCTTCGGCTGGGCGTCCGTCTTCGGCGCGTCCTCGGCGGCGTCCTTCTTGCCAAGGTCGACGGAGGTGTCGTCGGCGGCGGCCTGCTCGTCGGTCTCGGTGAGGGAGGAGGCGTCGTCCGGGACCACGTCGGCGTCGGACTTCAGGTCGTGCTCGACGCCGTGGACGATGCGGTTGTACTCGTCGTCCGAGAGGACGGCGCCGATGGAGCTCTTGGCGAAGAGCAGTTCGACGCCCGGGCCGGCGTCGAGGAGGACCGTGTCCTCGTTGACCTCCTTGACCGTCGCGTACATGCCCCCGATGGTGCGGACGCCGGAACCGGGCTGCATCTGGTTCCGCATGTCGACGGCGGCCTGCTGCTTCTTCTTGGCCGAGCGGGTCATCAGGAACATGGCCCCGATGAGCACGATGAACGGGAGGAGGGTCACGAGGCTATTCACGGGACGATTTTCCTTCGCACGACCGCGCAGGTGAGCGGCCTGTTGGCTGGGGGTGTGTCTGCCGCCGCGGAGAGGCGGCATCGGCGGAGTCTAAGCGAGTCCGCGCGCAGGGAACAACGCTCAGCATGGCATCGGGGTTCCTGCGGGGGCGAATGCCCGGGCCGTCACGCCCCGAACAGGTCCTGTTGTCCGTTTCCCGGGGACGCGGAGCGGGGCGGAGTGAGGCCGAGATGCGCCCATGCCGCGGGGGTGGCCACCCGGCCGCGCGGGGTGCGGGCGAGCAGGCCCTCCCGGACCAGGAAGGGTTCGGCGACCTCCTCGACGGTCTCGCGTTCCTCCCCCACCGCGACGGCGAGGGTGGACAGGCCGACCGGGCCGCCGCCGAACAGCTTGAGCAGGGCGTGCAGGACGGCGCGGTCCAGCCGGTCGAGCCCGCGGGCGTCGACCTCGTAGACCGCGAGGGCCGCCTCGGCGATCTCGCGGGTGATGATCCCGTCGGCCTTGACCTGGGCGTAGTCCCGGACGCGGCGCAGCAGGCGGTTGGCGATGCGGGGTGTGCCGCGGGAGCGGCCGGCGATCTCGGCGGCGCCGTCGGCGTCGATCTCGACGTCGAGCAGGTGCGCCGAGCGGTGCACGACCCGCTCCAGCTCGGCGGGTTCGTAGAACTCCATGTGCGCGGTGAAGCCGAAGCGGTCGCGCAGCGGGGGCGGCAGCAGGCCCGCGCGGGTGGTGGCGCCGACCAGGGTGAAGGGGGGCAGTTCGAGGGGGATGGCGGTGGCGCCCGGGCCCTTGCCGACGATGACGTCGACGCGGAAGTCCTCCATCGCCATGTACAGCATCTCCTCGGCGGGCCGGGACATGCGGTGGATCTCGTCGAGGAAGAGGACCTCGCCCTCCTGGAGGGAGGACAGGATCGCGGCGAGGTCGCCGGCGTGCTGGATCGCGGGGCCGGAGGTGATCCGGATCGGGGCGCCCATCTCGGCGGCGATGATCATCGAGAGGGTGGTCTTGCCGAGGCCGGGGGCGCCGGAGAGCAGCACGTGGTCGGCGGTGGCGCCGCGCGCGCGGGCGGCGCGCAGCACCAGGTCGAGCTGCTCGCGAACCTTCTCCTGGCCGATGAACTCGCCGAGGTCCTTGGGGCGCAGGGCGGCCTCGACGGCCTGGTCCTCACGGTCGGCGACAGATCCCACCAGCCGGTCGTCGGCGGTGCTGTCGGTCGTGTCGTCCCAGTTCATGGAGTGTGCCTCGGGGTCGCGGTCGGGTGGTTCGTACGGGTTGGGCGGCGCCCTCGCCGGGGTGGTTTCCGGCCGTTCCGGCGCGCCGGTGCGCGGGCCGGCGCGTCAGCGGGCCCTGTTGAGGGTCTGCAGCGCGGCCTTGAGCAGCGCGCCCACCTGGGGCGCGCCCCCGGCGGCCTCGGCCTGGGGGGTGACGGCGGCGACGGCCTCGTCGGCCTCGCGGGTGGCGTAACCGAGGCCGATGAGGGCGGCGTGCAGCTGGTCGCGCCAGCCCGTGGGGGCGGCGCCGGCCGCCGCGGGGGCGCCGGTGGGGGCGCCGAGGCGGTCCTTCAGCTCCAGCAGCAGCTTCTGGGCGCCCTTCTTGCCGATGCCGGGGACGGCGGTGAGCGCCTTCTCGTCGGCGGTGGCGACGGCCCGGCGCAGCGCGTCGGGGCTGTGCACGGCGAGCATGGCCTGGGCCAGGCGGGGGCCGACGCCGCTGGCGGTCTGGAGCAGTTCGAAGACCTGGCGCTCGTCGTCGTCCGCGAAGCCGTACAGGGTGAGCGAGTCCTCGCGGACCACCAGGGACGTGTGCAGCCTGGCGGGCTGTCCCGTGCGCAGGGTGGAGAGGGTGTTCGGCGTGCACTGGACGGCCATGCCGACGCCGCCGACCTCGATCACCGCGGCGTCGGGGGCGAGTGCGGCGACGGTGCCGCTGACGAAGGCGATCATGCCGTACGGCCTTTCGATGCGATCGGGTGGGCGGCCGTGTGCCGGGCGACGGCCTGCTGGAGCCGGTTGTGGGCGGGGGCGCGCCAGATGTGGCAGATGGCGAGGGCGAGGGCGTCGGCGGCGTCGGCGGGTTTCGGCGGTGCGGCGAGTCGCAGCAGGCGGGTGACCATGGCGCCGACCTGGGCCTTGTCGGCGCGGCCGCTGCCGGTGACGGCGGCCTTGACCTCGCTGGGGGTGTGCAGGGCGACGGGGATGCCGCGGCGGGCGGCGCAGAGCATGGCGACGGCGCTGGCCTGGGCGGTGCCCATGACGGTGCGGACGTTGTGCTGGCTGAACACCCGCTCGACGGCGACGAATTCGGGCCGGTGTTCGTCCAGCCACCGTTCGATGCCCTGCTCGACGGCGACGAGTCGCTCGCCCAGTTCGGCGTCCGCGGGCGTGCGGACGACGCCGACGCCGAGCATGGTGAGCGGCCGTCCGGCGACGCCCTCCACGACGCCGACGCCGCACCGGGTCAGCCCCGGGTCCACCCCCAGCACGCGCACGTCGCCCCCTCCCTTCGCTCTCCTGTTTGGGCAGGCTATCGGGTGCCACCGACAACGCCCGGCAAGACGACGGGCCGACGGGTGTGTCCCGTCGGCCCGTTGAGCCGTGCTCAGCCCGCGCGGTTACGCGTCGACCTTCTCCATGATCTCGTCGCTGACGTCGAAGTTGGCGAAGACGTTCTGGACGTCGTCGCTGTCCTCGAGCGCGTCGATCAGCTTGAAGATCTTCTTGGCGCCCTCCTCGTCCAGCTCGACCTGCATGGTCGGGACGAAGTTGGCGTCGGCGGACTCGTAGTCGATGCCCGCGTCCTGGAGGGCGGTGCGGACGGCGACCAGGTCACCGGGCTCGCTGATGACCTCGAAGGTCTCGCCGAGGTCGTTGACCTCCTCGGCGCCCGCGTCCAGGACGGCGCCGAGGACGTCGTCCTCGGTCAGCTCGCCCTTGGGGACGATCACCACGCCCTTGCGGTTGAACAGGTAGGACACGGAGCCCGGGTCGGCCATGGAGCCGCCGTTGCGGGTCATGGCGACGCGGACCTCGGAGGCGGCGCGGTTGCGGTTGTCGGTGAGGCACTCGATGAGCACCGCGACGCCGTTGGGGCCGTAGCCCTCGTACATGATCGTCTCGTAGTCGGCGCCGCCGGCCTCCAGGCCCGCGCCGCGCTTGACCGCGGAGTCGATGTTCTTGTTCGGAACCGACGACTTCTTGGCCTTCTGGATGGCGTCGTACAGCGTCGGGTTGCCCTCGGGGTCCGCACCGCCCATCCGGGCCGCGACCTCGATGTTCTTGATCAGCTTCGCGAAGAGCTTGCCGCGCTTGGCATCGATCACGGCCTTCTTGTGCTTCGTCGTGGCCCATTTAGAGTGGCCGGACATCTGCCTGTCTCCTTCGCGTAACCCATCTCTGCAACGACGCAGGAATCCTACAAGGCCCCGGCCGCCCGGTTTGCGCGCACCATGTCCACGAAGAGGCCGTGGACGCGGTGGTCGCCCGTCAGTTCCGGGTGGAACGACGTCGCCAGCGCGTTGCCCTGGCGCACCGCGACGATGTGGCCGTCGTGCTCGGCGAGCACCTCGGCGCCCGCTCCGACGGACTCCACCCAGGGGGCGCGGATGAAGACGCCCTCCACAGGATCGCCCGCCACGCCCTTCACGTCGAGGGCGGCCTCGAAGGACTCGTTCTGTCGCCCGAAGGCGTTACGGCGCACGATCATGTCGATGCCGCCGACGGTCTCCTGGCCCGAGCGCGGGTCGAGGATCTTGTCGGCGAGCAGGATCATGCCGGCGCAGGTGCCGTAGACGGGCATGCCGTCGCGCACCCGCGCGCGCAGGGGGTCCATCACGCCGAACAGGACGGCCAGCTTGGAGATGGTGGTGGACTCGCCGCCGGGCAGGACCAGGCCGTCCACCCCGGCGAGCTCCTCGGGGCGCCGCACCGGCCTGGCCACGGCGTCGGCCGCGGCCAGGGCGACGAGGTGCTCCCGGACGTCGCCCTGGAGGGCCAGGACGCCGATGACGGGGGTGTCGCTCATGTCGGTGCGTCCTACCAGCCGCGGTTGGCGTAGCGCTCGGTCTCGGGGAGGGTGTCGCAGTTGATGCCGACCATGGCCTCTCCCAGGTTGCGGGACGCGTCCGCGATGATCTTCGGGTCGTCGTAGAAGGTGGTCGCCTTCACGATGGCGGCGGCGCGCTTGGCCGGGTCGCCGGACTTGAAGATGCCGGAGCCGACGAAGACGCCCTCGGCGCCGAG
Organism: Streptomyces sp. NPDC006610; assembly: GCF_040611575.1. Taxonomy (NCBI): domain Bacteria; kingdom Bacillati; phylum Actinomycetota; class Actinomycetes; order Kitasatosporales; family Streptomycetaceae; genus Streptomyces; species Streptomyces sp. NPDC006610. The sequence goes on along the minus strand of NZ_JBEXOP010000002.1, from coordinate 281,497 downwards.
CTGGCGCATCAGGGCCGCGTCGGCCGGGGTGGCGACGCCGCCGGCGGAGAACAGCACCACGGGGAGCTTGCCCAGCTCGGCGACCTCCTTGACCAGCTCGTAGGGGGCGCGCAGCTCCTTGGCGGCGGCGTACAGCTCGTTGTTGTCGTAGCCGCGCAGGCGGGCGATCTCGTTCTTGATCTGGCGCAGGTGGCGGACGGCCTCGACGACGTTGCCGGTGCCGGCCTCGCCCTTGGAGCGGATCATGGCCGCGCCCTCGGCGATGCGGCGCAGGGCCTCGCCGAGGTTGGTGGCGCCGCAGACGAACGGGGTGGTGAAGGCCCACTTGTCGGAGTGGTTGACCTCGTCGGCGGGGGTGAGGACCTCGGACTCGTCGATGTAGTCGACGCCGAGGGACTGCAGGACCTGGGCCTCCACGAAGTGGCCGATGCGGGACTTGGCCATGACCGGGATCGAGACGGCGTCGATGATGCCCTCGATCATGTCCGGGTCGGACATGCGGGCCACGCCGCCGTCCTTGCGGATGTCGGCCGGCACGCGCTCCAGGGCCATGACGGCGACGGCGCCCGCGTCCTCGGCGATCTTGGCCTGCTCCGGGGTGACGACGTCCATGATCACGCCCCCCTTGAGCTGCTCGGCCATGCCGCGCTTCACACGGGCGGTGCCGGTCTCGGGAGCCTGGTTCTGGGTGCTGGACACGGGTTGACCTCACTCGGTGGAAAGAAGGTTGCTGCCCGATCGAGGAAACGTGAACACAGCAGTCCACAGCAAGGGCCAATGGACACCCTGTGGACTCTTTTCGGGGGACTCCTCCGGTGGTCTCAGGTCCGGTCGACCAGAGCCGCCGGCGGCTCGTCGTCCATCTCGAAGGCCAGCGGGAAGGGGGCGTGACCGGCCAGCCGGAACCAGCGCACCTTGCGGTGCTGGCGCAGCCGCCGGGCCGCGCCCACGGCGTCGTTGTGGAACCGCCGCGCCATCGGCACCCGGCGTACGGCCTCCGTCAGCTCCCGCGCCGCCTCCTCACCGCCGGGAGCCGCGCGCACGGCCTCGACCTGCGGCGCGTCGGCGAAGACGGCCCGCAGCGCCTGGCTCAGCTCGCTCTCGGCGACCTCCCGCTGCTCCTCCTCGGCCTGCCGCGCCGCGTGGGCGGCCTCGTACAGCACGATCGACGCGGCCGGATCCAGCACCCCGGAGGTGGCCAGTTCCTGCGCCACGGAAGCCCGCCGCAGCAGTTGCGCGTCGAGCGCGGCCCGCGCGGCGTCGATCCGGGCATGCAGCCGGTCGAGCCGCCCGGCGGTCCAGCTGAGATACAGCCCGACCGCCGCGAGCCCGACGAGGATCCAGACGAGGGTGGAGTACACGGGCGGCAAGGCTACCGGTCGCACCACGGGGGCCGCGCCGCCGGGCGCTCCCGGATCGGCGGCCTCGCGCGCGGCCGGTGCGCCCGATGTTCGGTGCCGGCCCTGGGTGGCCGGGGCGAGGGCGGGCCGCATCCCGCCTCCTGGACCGCGGCTTCCGCGGCGTCGGCCGCCCGGGTCGTGGACCCTCAGCGGCGCCCGGCCCTGGCGTGGCAGGCCCCGCGGGGAACGTCGGTCACGGCTGCCCAGCCCGGCAGCGCGCACGGCGGCCCGCCCGTCGGCCCGCGTGCGGCCCCGCGCCGGGCCGCGGTGGCCGTCGCACGGGACGCGGCCACCCGCCCCCCGCAGGCGCTGCCCGGCTCAGTCCCGCGCCAGCCCGAGCCGTGCCCGCAGCCCCGTGGCCCGGTCGTCCGTGGCCACCGCCGCCGCGCCCGCCGTCACCGTCTCGTAGACCGACAGGATGTCCGCGCCCACCGTCGACCAGTCGAAACGGCGCACATGGACGCTGCCCCGGTCGCGGAGTTCGGCACGGCGGCCCGGGTCGGCCAGGAGGCGCAGGGCCGCCTGCGCGAGGGCGTCGGCGTCCTCGTTGGCGAAGAGTTCGCCCGCGGCTCCCCGGTCGAGGACCTGGGCGAAGGCGTCCAGGTCGGAGGCGAGGACGGGGGCGCCCGCCGACATGGCCTCGACCAGGATGATGCCGAAGCTCTCGCCGCCGGTGTTGGGCGCGACGTACAGGTCGACGCTGCGCAGCAGACGCGCCTTGTCCTCGTCGCTGACCATGCCCAGGAACTCCACGCGGGGGCGCAGCGCGGCCGGCAGGGACTCCACCGCCTCCTCCTCGTCGCCCCGGCCGGCCACCAGCAGGCGGGTCCCCGGGCGCTCGGCGAGGATGCGGGGCAGGGCGCGCATCAGCACCGGCAGGCCCTTGCGGGGCTCGTCGATGCGGCCTATGAAGCCGATGGTGTCGCCCTGCCACTCGGGTCTGGGCTCCGCCTTGGCGAAGAAGTCCACGTCGACGCCGTTGGGGATCACCACCGCGTCCCCGCCGAGGTGTTCCACCAGCGTGCGCCGGGCGTACTCGCTCACCGCGATCCGGGCGCTGATCTTCTCCAGGGCGGCCTGGAGGATGGAGTACGCGGCGATCATCGCGCGCGAGCGCGGGTTGGACGTGTGGAACGTGGCGACGATCGGGCCCTGCGCGGCCCAGCAGGCCAGCAGCCCGAGCGACGGCGACGTCGGCTCGTGGATGTGGATCACGTCGAACGCGCCGTCGTGCAGCCACCGCCGTACCCGCGCCGCCGACAGGAAACCGAAGTTGAGGCGGGCCACCGAGCCGTTGTAGGGCACCGGCACCGCGCGTCCGGCCGAGACGACGTACGGCGGCAGCGGGGTGTCGTCGTCGGCCGGGGCGAGGACGGACACCTCGTGCCCGAGCCGCAGGAAGTACTCGGCGAGGTCGCGGATGTGGAACTGGACGCCGCCCGGCACGTCCCAGGAGTACGGGCAGACGATGCCGATCCTCACGCGGGCCCCTTCGCGGGGTCGAGGTCGGCGACCCACAACCGCTGCAGCATGTGCCAGTCCTCCGGGTGCTCGGCGATGCCGGTGGCGAAGGCGTCTGCCAGCGCCTGTGTCATCACAGACGTCTTCTCGGCCCGGCTGCCTGACTCCGGTACCTCGATCGGGGGATGCACCCTGCCCCGCATCATCGAGTCGTCGTACCAGAGGTTCGCCGGCAGCAGCGCCGCGCCGGTCTGCTGCGCCAGCAGCGCCGGTCCCCCGGGCATCCGCGCGGTCTCGCCGAAGAAATCCACCTCGACGCCGGTCGCGGACAGGTCCCGGTCGGCGACCAGGCAGACCAGGCCGCCCCGGCGCAGCCGCCGTGCCAGCGTGCCGAAAGCCTCGCCGCCGCTGTGCGGCAGGACCTCCATGCCGAGGCCCTCGCGGTAGGCGACGAAACGGTCGTACAGCGTCTCCGGCCTGAGCCGCTCGGCGACCGTGGTGAAGGGGATGCCGAGGTGGGTGGTGACCCAGGCGCCGGCCAGGTCCCAGTTGGCCAGGTGCGGCAGCGCGAGGATCGCGCCCCTGCCGGCGGCCATGCCGTCGGTCAGGTGGTGCAGGTCCTTGACGTCGAGGCCGTCCCGGATCCGCTCGGGGCTCCAGGCCGGCAGCCGGAAGGACTCCATCCAGTAGCGCAGGTAGGAGCGCATGCCCGCGCGAGAGAGCTGGGCGAGCCGCTGCGGGGAGGCGCCGGGCACCACGCGCGCGTAGTTGGCCTCCAGCCGCAGCACTCCCTGGCCGCGCTGCTTCCAGGCGAGGTCGGCGATGGTGCGGCCGAGCCGTGCGGCGGCGGGCTCCGGGAGGTTCTTGACCGTGCTCCAGCCCAGCCCGTACAGGGCGTCCGTCAGCCGGTCGCGGGCGCTCATGTGGTCGCCTCCCTCCCGCGGGAGGCGTTGCCGGCGTCGTCCCGCGCGGCGCCCTCCCGCGCCTCCGCCTCGGCGGACTCGCGCCGGACGGTGACGACCCGCTGCACCAGGGTGACCAGGCTGCCCGCGGCGACGATCCACAGCGCGACCGGCAGCAGCACGTCGATGCCCGGCACGCCGAACGCGTGCAGCCCCGCCAGACCCGCCGCGACCAGGGAGATCACCAGCCGCTCGGCGCGTTCGACGAGCCCGTTGACCGCGACCGGCAGGCCGATCGACTCGCCGCGGGCCTTGGTGTACGACACCACCTGGCCGCTGGCCAGACAGAAGATCGACACCGCGCACAGCACGCTGTCGTCGCCGCCGCCCGCGTACCACAGCGCGAACCCGCCGAAGATCGCCCCGTCGGCGACCCGGTCCAGCGTCGAGTCCAGGAACGCGCCCCACCGGCTGCTGCGGCCGAGCTGGCGGGCCATGTTGCCGTCGACCAGGTCGGAGAAGACGAACAGCGTGATGACGACCGTGCCCCAGAAGAACTCGCCCCGCGGGTAGAACGCCAGCGCACCGGCCATCACACCCGCGGTCCCGATGAGCGTGACCGTGTCGGGGCTGACGCCCCGGCGGATGAGAAACGCGGCGAACGGTGTGAGGACACGCGTGAAGAATGCACGCGCGTACTTGTTCAGCATGGCCTTCCCGAGGGTCGCTGCGCCGCGCGGCCCCTGCTGGCCGCCGGCTGGCCCATCGTAGCCACGCGCGCGGGCGGGCGACGGCCGGGCACCCGGGCCCGCCGCACGGCCGCGGGCGACGGGTTCCGGTCCCTCGTATGGACGACCGGTGACGGGAGTGGAAAGCTCGAAGGATCGCGGGCGCCGCAGAAGCCGCTCGCACACGGCTCTCGCGTGCCCGCGCCCGCAGTGACCTCACCGTGCACGGGAGGCAAGTCATGGGCGACAAGGCGCACACCCACCCCGGAGCCGCCGGCAGGGCAGAGGCGGCCGACCATCCCGCGTCCGTACGGAATGTGGTGCTGGTCGGCCACTCCGGATCGGGCAAGACGACGTTGGTGGAGGCTCTCGCGCTGACCGCGGGCGCCGTGAACCGGGCGGGCCGCGTGGAGGACGGCGGCACCGTCAGCGACTACGACGACATCGAGCACCGGCAGCAGCGCTCCGTACAGCTGTCCCTGGTGCCCGTCGAATGGGACGGCATCAAGGTCAACCTCCTCGACACCCCCGGCTACGCCGACTTCGTCGGGGAGCTGCGGGCCGGTCTGCGCGCGGCGGACGCGGCCCTCTTCGTCGTCTCGGCCTCCGACGGCGTGGACGGCGCCACCCGCATGGTGTGGGAGGAGTGCGCGGCCGTCGGCATGCCGCGCGCGATCGTCGTCACCCACCTGGAGGCCGCCCGCGCGGACTTCGAGGAGATGACCCGGATCTGCGCGGGGGCCTTCGGCGGCGACGACCCCGACGCCGTGCTGCCGCTCTACCTGCCCCTGCGCGGACCCGCGTCGCCCGACGGGCACGCGCCCGTGACCGGGCTGATCGGGCTGCTCACGCGGAAGCTGTTCGACTACTCGGGCGGGGAGCGCGCGGAGTCCGAACCGGTCGGGGACCAGCTGCCGCTGATCGAGGAGGCCCGCAACCGGCTGATCGAGGGCATCATCGCCGAGAGCGAGGACGAGACCCTCATGGACCGCTACCTGGGCGGCGAGGAGATCGACGTCACGACGCTGATCGAGGATCTGGAGCGGGCCGTCGCGCGCGGCAGCTTCTTCCCCGTGCTGGCCGCCGCCCCGGCCCCCGAGGGCGCCCGGCAGGGGCTCGGCACGGTGGAACTGCTCGATCTGGTCACCCGCGGCTTCCCCACCCCGCTGGAGCACGGCACCCCACGCGTGACCACCGTCGACGGCCGGCCCCGCGAGCTGCGCCCGTGCGACCCCGAGGCCCCGCTGGTCGCCGAGGTCGTCCGCACCTCCTCCGACCCGTACGTCGGCCGGCTCTCCCTGGTCCGCGTCTTCTCCGGCACCCTGCGCGCCGACCAGACGGTCCACGTCTCCGGGCACGGGCTGACCGACCGCGGCCACGAGGACCACGACGTGGACGAACGCATCGGCGCCCTGTCCACGCCCTTCGGCAAACAGCAGCGCCCGGTCTCCCACGTCATCGCCGGCGACCTGGCCTGCGTCGCCAGGCTGAGCCGCGCGGAGACCGGCGACACCCTCTCCGCCAAGGACGACCCGCTGCTCATGGAGCCGTGGGACATGCCCGACCCGCTGCTGCCGCTGGCCATCGAGGCGCACAGCAAGGCCGACGAGGACAAGCTCTCCCAGGGGCTGGCCCGCCTCGTCGCCGAGGACCCCACCATGCGGCTGGAGCAGAACCAGGACACCCGTCAGGTCGTGCTGTGGTGCCTTGGCGAGGCGCACGCCGACGTGGCCCTGGAACGGCTGCGCAGCCGCTACGGCGTCCAGGTCGACGTCGTACCGCACCGGGTGTCGCTTCGGGAGACCTTCGGAAGCAGGGCGTCCGGACGCGGGCGGCACGTCAAGCAGTCCGGCGGGCACGGGCAGTTCGCCATCTGCGAGATCGAGGTCGAGCCGCTGCCGGGCGGTTCGGGCATCGAGTTCGTGGACAAGGTCGTCGGCGGCGCCGTGCCGCGGCAGTTCATCCCGTCGGTGGAGAAGGGCGTCCGGGCCCAGGCCGCCAAGGGCGTCGCCGCCGGATACCCGCTCATCGACGTGCGGGTGACGCTGCTCGACGGCAAGGCGCACTCGGTGGACTCCTCCGACGCCGCCTTCCAGACGGCCGGCGCGCTCGCCCTGCGGGAGGCCGCGGCGAGCGCGAGGATCCACCTGCTGGAACCGGTGGCCGAGGTGAGCGTGCTGGTCGGCGACGAGTACGTCGGCGCCGTCATGAGCGATCTGTCGGGCCGGCGCGGCCGGGTCCTCGGCACCGAACAGGCCCCCGGCGCACGTACCTTGGTCCGGGCCGAGGTGCCCGAGATCGAGATCGGCCGCTACGCCGTGGACCTGCGCTCCCTGTCGCACGGCACCGGACGCTTCAGCCGCGGGTATGCCCGGCACGAGCCGATGCCCGCCCAGGTCGCCGAAAGGCTGCGCCAACACGAGCGCCAGGTCGCCTAGTCGGGGCGCAACGCGACCCAAGTGACCTGTGGGGCGGGCTTGCCCGCACTCGGCGGACGGCTTCGGTCGTCCGCCGACGAATGTCCGCGCCTGCGGATACGCTGTTGACGGCCTGATCAACAGGTGTGCGGAGCACGGAAGTCGGGAAGGCCGCAGGACGACAGTGGCGGCGATCGGGGGCGGGAATGACCGTTGACGGCGGTTACGCGGACAGCTTCGGGCCGCAGGTGCCGCGTACGGGCGACGAGGGCCAGACGGCCACGTACGCGCTGGCCTCGGCGGCCTACCGGGACAACGAGGTCGAGGAGATACTCAAGGCCAACAACGAGTGGCACAAGTCGACCGTGAAACCGGGCCGGAGGTGGGCCCGGATCTTCCGTCCCAACCTGGGCGAGGCGTTCTCCCGTGCGGTGGTCGACCGCATGCTCGGCGCCGGGCGCAAGCCGCTCATCCAGTCCTTCGGCATCGAGCCACAGGTGGTGGTCGAGCACTGCCTCGCCGCCAACCGCATCCGCCGCGAGCGGGACAACATGCTCGCGATCATCATGGTGCTGTGCGGCGTGCTCGTCCTGCCCGGCCTGCTGGTGTGGCTGCTGGTGTTCACGCTGCGCACCACCGTCGCCAAGCGCGAGGACAAACGCGCCTCCACGTTGGCGACCGTGCTGCTGTTCGCCGTGGGCGCGCTGGCCCTGCTGTTCGTGCTGCGCATGCCGTTCGGCGGCTTCTGGGGCTGGTACGGACGCGCGGCGGTCGTCCTCCCGGTCGTCGGCTGGTTCTGGGCCAAGCGCATCTGCGAACGCACCGCCGTCGACCTGCGGGCACGCTGGGAGAGCCTGCTGTCCGGCGGCAGCGTAGGCGCCAAGGTGCCCGAGGCCGTGCCCAGCAACCCCGGCGAGACCGCCGCCGAAGCGCTGCGCCAGTCCCTCGCCCGGCTCGGCGCCGAGCAGCGGTCCAACTCCGTCTTCTACGCCGGCCCCAAGGGCATCCTCGGCATGGGCACCCGCTGGGGCGCCTGGCAGCTCGCCGAGGACCTGGCCCCGGCCGATCCCGACCGGGAGATCCACCCCTTCCGCAGCTGGGACGTGATCCGCTCCATCCACGACCAGCTGCGCATGCTGGAGCGCGGCCCGCTGAACACCGGCGGCTTCCCGACCCCGTCGATACGCCACTGGATCGTCACCCCGGTCGGTGAGAACGCGGGCTCGGTGTCCCGGCCCGAGGGCACGGACGTCGAGGCGTACCAGGTCAAACCGCACGCCATACAGGACATCTGCAACAAGCAGCAGTTCGGCAGCGGCGACCGGCACTACCTGGGCGTCCAGTGGACGCTGTGGGACGGCCAGCTGGTCATCACCATGATGATCACCGTGACCGTGCTCTACGAGACCCTGCGCATCGAGGTCACCGGACATGCCCTCGGCCCCGTGCACGGGCTGTTCACGTCGAAGCCGGAGGCGAAGGAGAAGGAGGTGCAGAAGTCGCTGAAGCGGTGGGAGACCCGGAAGATAAAGCTCCCCCTGGTCGACACCGACGAGGTCGTACGGCTCGCGGCCCGCGCCCCCCTGACCTGGTATCCCCCGCTGCTGAACTGGCTCGGCGGCACCCTCGCCCTGCCCGAGCCGTTCGGCCTGCGCCACGCCTGGGCCGACAAGCCCTGGCGGCACCGGTTCATGGCCGACGACGCGCTGCGGGCGGCGACGCCGGTACTGCGGGTGGTGCACGCGGCGGCGATCAAGGTCCTGAAGGAGAACGGCGTGGACACGGAGAAGTTCGGCACCCGCTCGGCGTTCCTCAGCACGGCCGTGCAGGACGCGAGCCCGCGCAAGGCGGACGTGTACGACGCGTAGGCCCTCCGGCCGGCCGTCGGGCCGACGGGGCCCGGAGCAGCGCTGCGCTCCGGGCCCCGTCGGCCCTCGTCCCAGGCGCCGGACGGGCGGAGAGCGACGGCCCCGGCCGTCACGTGGCCGTCATGCCTTCGGCCAGGCCTCCGCCAGCATCTTGCGGGTGTCGGCCAGCAGCTGCGGCAGCACTTTCGTGTGGCCCACGACCGGCATGAAGTTCGTGTCGCCGCCCCAGCGCGGGACGACGTGCTGGTGGAGATGGGCCGCGATGCCGGCGCCGGCCACCGAGCCCTGGTTCATCCCGATGTTGAACCCGTGCGCGCCGGACGCCGCGCGCAGGGCCGTCATCGCCTGCTTGGTCAGCTCGGCCAGCTCGGCCGTCTCCTCGACGGTGAGGTCGGTGTAGTCGGCGACGTGACGGTAGGGCACGGTCATCAGGTGGCCGCCGGTGTACGGGTACAGATTGAGCACCGCGTACACCCGCTGCCCACGCCTCAGGATCAGACCGTCCTCGTCGGACTTCGCCGGGATCGAGCAGAAGGGGCAGCCGTCGTCGGCGCCCGGGCCGCTCGGCTTGTTCTCACCCTGGATGTAGGCCATCCGATGGGGCGTCCACAGACGCTGGAACGCGTCCTGCGTGCCCACTCCCCACTGCTGTTCCGGCTCACTCGTCATGCGTGCAGCATATGGCGTGCCGCCGGGAGGACGGGAAAGGCCCCCGGGAGTTCCCGGGGGCCGGAAATCCCCGCACCGGCGGGGACCGCGTCACACCTGCACGCGACGCTCCACCACGTCGACGAGCTTGGCGATCGCCTGGTCGCGCGGGATGCCGTTCTCCTGTGAACCGTCGCGGTAGCGGAACGACACCGTCCCTGCGTTCATGTCGTCGTCCCCAACGATGATCATGAACGGCACCTTCTGCTTCTGTGCGTTGCGGATCTTCTTCTGCATCCGGTCCGACGACGAGTCGACCTCCACCCGCAGGCCCTTCCGCTTGGCCTCCGCGGCGAACTGCTGCAGATAATCGACGTGCGCATCGCCGATGGGGATGCCGACCGCCTGCACCGGGGCCAGCCACGCCGGGAACGCGCCCGCGTAGTGCTCGAGCAGCACCGCGAAGAACCGCTCGATGGAGCCGAACAGCGCGCGGTGGATCATGACCGGGCGCTGCTTGGAGCCGTCGGCGGAGGTGTACTCCAGGTCGAAGCGCTCGGGCAGGTTGAAGTCGAGCTGGATGGTCGACATCTGCCAGGTGCGGCCGATGGCGTCGCGCGCCTGGACGGAGATCTTCGGACCGTAGAAGGCCGCGCCGCCCGGGTCGGGAACCAGGGGCAGGCCCTGCTTCTCCGCGACCTCGCGCAGGGTCTCCGTCGCCTCCTCCCAGGCCTCGTCCGAGCCGACGAACTTCTCCGGGTCCTTGGTGGACAGCTCCAGGTAGAAGTCGGTCAGACCGTAGTCGCGCAGCAGGTTCAGGACGAAGGTGAGGGTCTTGTCCAGTTCCTCGGACATCTGCTCGCGGGTGCAGTAGATGTGCGCGTCGTCCTGGGTGAAGCCCCGGGCGCGGGTCAGGCCGTGCACGACGCCCGACTTCTCGTACCGGTACACGGTCCCGAACTCGAACAGACGCAGCGGCAGTTCACGGTAGGACCGCCCCCGCGCGTCGAAGATCAGGTTGTGCATCGGGCAGTTCATGGGCTTGAGGTAGTAGTCCACGCCCTCGTCGAGCTGCATGGGCGGGTACATGCCGTCGGCGTACCAGTCCAAGTGGCCCGAGGTCTCGAAGAGCGCCCCCTTCGTCGCGTGCGGGGTGTAGACGAACTCGTACCCCTCCTCCTCGTGGCGACGGCGCGAGTAGTCCTCCATGACGCGGCGGACGATGCCGCCCCTGGGGTGGAAGACGGCGAGGCCGGAGCCGATCTGCTCCGGGACGGAGAACAGGTCCAGCTCGGAGCCGAGCTTGCGGTGGTCGCGCTTCTCGGCCTCGGCGAGGAAGTCCAGGTACTGCTTCAGCTCGTCCTTGGACGGCCAGGCGGTGCCGTAGATGCGCTGGAGCATCGGGTTCTTCTCGCTGCCGCGCCAGTAGGCGGCCGCGTTGCGCATCAGCTTGAACGCCGGGATGAGCCGGGTCGACGGCAGGTGCGGGCCGCGGCACAGGTCCTTCCAGCACAGCTCGCCGGTCTTCGGGTCCAGGTTGTCGTAGATCGTCAGCTCACCGGCGCCGACCTCGACGTCCGCGCCGTCGTCGCTGGAGGCGGCGCCCTTGAGGCCGATCAGCTCCAGCTTGTACGGCTCGCCGGCCAGCTCCTCGCGGGCGGCTTCGTCGGTGACCACACGGCGGGCGAACTTCTGCCCGCGCTTCTGGATCTCCTGCATCTTCTTCTCGATGGCCTTGAGATCCTCGGGCGTGAACGGCTTCTCGACGTCGAAGTCGTAGTAGAAGCCGTCCTTGACCGGCGGGCCGATGCCCAGCTTGGCCTCGGGGAAGAGTTCCTGCACGGCCTGCGCCATGACGTGCGCGGTGGAGTGGCGCAGGATGTCGAGACCGTCCTCGGAGGAGATCTCGACGCCCTCGACCTCGTCGCCGTCGCTCAGCTCGTACGCGAGGTCCTTCAGCTCGCCGCCCACGCGCGCGGCGATGACCGCGCGCTCGCCGGCGAAGAGGTCGGCGGCCGTAGTGCCCGTCGTCACCACGCGCTCTTCCCGCTCGGAATCGCGTTGGATGATCACACGGACGTCTGACACCGGTCTCTCCTGACTGACGAATGGATGCGCGGCGTTCCACTGCGCGCGCCATAGCGGATCGTACCGACCCGCGGCCACCGACCGCGAAACGGTTGTGTCAGTCGTCCCCGGCGCAGGCATCCTCGAAGAAGTCGAGATTCTCCTGGAGCGACTTCATCAGCCGGTCCCGCTCCGCCTCGTCCACCTGGACCGGTACGACGCCGGAGGCGCCGGTCAGCCGCCGGAAGCCGCCGCTGCTGTCCAGCCGCCCGTGCACGCGCACCGGCAGCCCGAGGAGGTGGGCCTGTCCGGCGACGCGGTAGTCCTCCTCGTCGAGGATCACCCGCAGGTGGGGGACCTCGGCGCCGGCCAGGACGCGCAGCCGTACGACGCCGGTGCCGCCCCGCCCGGACCGGCGCATGCGGATCACGTCGCCGGTGACGCGGGCGGGCACGGACGGCTCCTCGCGCAGGTAGCGGGCGCCGGCCTCGCGCAGGGCGGGCAGGTCGCCGGGGGTGAACCCGACGGCCTCGGCGGGGGCGGCGCCGTCGGGGGGTGCGGCGGCGGGCGCCCACTCGACGGCGATCCGGGCGCCCTCGGCACCGCTCACCAGGGCGACGAGGGCCTCGGTGAGCTCCCGGCTGACGCCCGCCTCGACGGCGGCGTCGAAGGCGTCCATGCCGCCGGTGGCGCGCCGGTGGTCGACGGCCTCGCGGGTGGCGTGGAGGGCCTGGTGGAGGCGCAGGGCGAGCGGGCGGCCGGTGCCCACGGGCACGAAGGCGGTCAGGCGCCGGCCGCCGGCCGGGGCGCCGACCAGGACGCTGTCCAGCAGGGCGGCGGCGGAGCGGCGGTGCCGGGCGCCGTGGTAGCCGGCTCGCGCGCGGGTGGCGAGGGCGCCGGCGAGCAGCAGTCGCCGGGCGGCGGTGCGCAGTTGTTCCTCGACGGTCCACGCGGCGACGCCGGCGGGTCCGCAGGGGACGTCGCGCCACCAGTGGATCTCGTCGCTGGGCACGGTGAGGCCGACGAGGACGTCGCGCGCGGCGGGGTCGCTGCTGCGGGTGAGGGCGGTGAGCGCTTCTGCGAGCAGGTCGTCGCTGTCGGGGAAGTCGCGGTTCTCGGGGACGAGCAGGCTGGTGGGGCGGCCGCCGGGTCCGGGCGGGGTCCAGCGGCCGTAGCGTCCCGCGGCCCCGCCGCGGCGCTGCCAGCCGTGCTGGCGCAGCAGGGCGCCGAGAACGGCCGGGTCGACCTGGCCGGGCTCGGGCGGGCGGCTCCAGGGTGCCTCGGGGTGGGGCCGGGCGGTCCTGAGTGGTTCGTGGAGCGGGCGCTGCGTCATGGTCTGCCTCCCGTCCCGACCCGCGTCATGATCTCGCACAGGGCGCGGTCGTCGAAGACGCGTGTGGTCGGTATCCGCACGTTGGTCCGGCGCCGCCCGGTGACCGGGTGTCCGGCGAGGTTGATCCAGTAGCAGCAGTGCCGCAGGTCGAGCCGGTCGTGTCCGGCCCGGAGCCAGTCGTCCTGGGAGCGCGGGACGAGCATGACGACCAGGATCTTGTGCACGGAGACGGGCGTGCGGGCGAGCTTCACGAGGTGCTCGTTGTCGAGCGTGAAGGAGAAGAACCGGCCGGGCGGGTCGGGCGGGATCCGGTAGGTGGCCTTGAGCTGCACCTTGATGGTGACCTCGTCGTCGATCGTGTGCCCGGGCGCGCTGTGGCTGACGTGCCAGTCGATGCCGTTGTCGGGGAAGGGCTGGGAGAGGGAGCAGCCGGCGGCGGCCGCGACGGCGTGCAGATAGCCCACCTGCAGCGTCTCCATGCAGGCGGTGGTGGCGAGGGATCCGCGATGGGTGCCCGGGCGCTCGGGCAGCAGCCCGCCGCGCTCGGGCTGCGCTATCGCCATGACGAGCAGCCTTCCAGGCAAGAGGTGGTGCGGGCGCCGGGTCGAAGGACGCCGCTGAACTGCGAGGACCCGTACTTCTGTTGTCTCCGCGCGGCGTACGGCGCAAACAGCCCGGGTATCACCGAACCGGCAGAAGACGGAACGTCAGCTGCCGTGGGTGAACGAGGAGTTGGGTGCGTATGACGTACTGGCACGAGGGACCACTGGCGGCTTTCGACACGGAGACGACGGGCGTGGACGTCGAGCGGGACCGGATCGTGTCGGCCGCCCTCGTCGTTCAGGAGGCCCCGGGGATGCGGCCCCGGACGCAGCGCTGGCTGGTGAATCCGGGGGTGCCGGTGCCCGCCGCGGCGACGGCGGTGCACGGGCTGACGGAGGATCATGTGGCGCGGCACGGCCGTTGGCCCGCGCCGGTGATGCAGGAGATAGCCGTGGGCCTGGCGGAGCAGGCCGGGGCGGGGCGCCCGCTGGTGGTGATGAACGCGCCCTTCGATCTGACGCTGCTGGACCGGGAGTTGCGCCGCCATCGGGCCTCGTCGCTGGCGCGCTGGTTCGAGTCGGCGCCGCTGCTGGTGCTGGATCCGCGGGTGCTGGACAAGCATCTGGACCGCTACCGCAAGGGCCGCCGTACGCTGACGGATCTGTGCGCGGAGTACGGGGTGGTGCTGGACGGCGCGCACGACGCGGGCGCGGACGCGGTGGCGGCGCTGGAGGTGGTGCGGGCGCTGGGGCGGCGGTACGCGTCGCGGCTGGAGCATCTGTCGCCCGCCGAGCTGCACACCCGGCAGGCAGTGTGGCACGCGGCGCAGGCGCGCGGTCTGCAGGCGTGGTTCTCGCGCAGCGGCAGCCAGGAGGCGGTGGACCCGGCGTGGCCGCTGCGTCCGGATCTGCCGGCGGCGGCGTGAGGCGAAAGCCGCAGGAGCACACGGGAGCCGGCGGGCACGCGAGCATGAAAAAGCCGGTCCGCCACGGCGGACCGGCCTTACCCGGTGGGCGATACTGGGTTCGAACCAGTGACCTCTTCGGTGTGAACGAAGCGCTCTCCCACTGAGCTAATCGCCCGGGAACGCACTGAACAATACAGGTCTCCGCGGGCTTCCTTCAAACGGCTTCGAGGCGGGCGGTCAGTCCGCGGTGTCCGGAGCGCATCATGAGCCGGTGGTTGGCGCGGAACAGCGGACGTCCGGGCACGGCGAAGCGTCTGAGCAGCGGCTTGTGGACGTCGACGACCTGGTCGTAGCGGGCGAGGGCGCCGGTGCCGTCGGGGGTGATCGTCCAGCGTGCCCAGCCGTCGAGGTCGCCGGTCATCGCGATCTCCAGGACGCCGGCCTCGGGGTCGCGGCGGGTCTCGCGGGCGGTGAAGGTGAGGTCGTAGGGCAGGAGGGAGCGGATGCGCAGGACGCCGGTGGCGGGGTCGAGGCGGGTGACCTCGCGGACCTGGCGCCACCACCGGGGGTAGTCCTCGACGCGTTCCAGTGCCTCGTACACGGCGGCGGGCGGCGCGGGCAGGGCCCACAGGCTGCGGAAGCGGTAGTGCGTCCAGTCCATGGGGAGAGTGTGCCCGCGGGGCGGAGCGGTATCTGAGTACGTCCCTGAGTACCGGCGCTCATGTCCCGGGGGGTGACGCGGGACACACTCCGGTGCATGACGCACAATCCGCCTCCGGCCGAGGAGCTGCGGCTCCTGGATGCCGAGCTGTGGCGACTGGACGCCCGCCGGGCCCAGTTGCTGGCCCGCCGTGCCCGGCTGCTCGCCTCTCTCCAGCAGGCGGTGCCGCTGCCGCCTGCGCCCCCTGCCGTGCCCGCTCCGCCGCGCCCCGAGACGTCCGCGCCGGGTGTCCAGAACGTCCTGCTGCTGCTCGGCGGGGTGCTGCTGACCGTCGCGGCGATCGCGTTCACGCTGGTGGGCTGGGGTGAGCTGGGGATCGCCGGGCGGTCGCTGGTGCTCGGCACGGCCACGGTGGCGGTGCTGGCCACGCCGGTGGCGCTGCTGCGGCGGGGGCTGCGGTCGACGTCGGAGGCGGTGGCGGGGCTCGGGCTGGCATTGACCGTGCTGGACGCCTACGCGCTGCACGAGGTCGCGCTGCCGGCGACGGACGGTACGGCGTACACGGCGGTGGCGTCGGCGGTGCTGGCGGGGCTGTGGGCGGCGTATGCGCGGGTGCTCGGCCGTCCTGTCGGCTCCGCGTCCAAGGGCGCGGCCGGTCTGAGGCTTCCGCTGCCGTGCGCGTCGGCGGCGGCGCAGCTGACGCTGCCGCTGGGGGCGGTGGCGGCCACTTCGGGGACGTACTGGGTGACGGCGGCGCTGCTGGTGACGGCAGCGCTGGACATGGCTCTCGCACTGCGTACGGGTGTCCGGCCGCTGCGGATCACCGCGGCGGTCGGCGCGTACGGAGCGGGCGGTCTGGGCGTGCTGCAGGCGGGCTGGCTGTCCGGGACGGCGGGCGGCCTCGGGGCGGCCTGCGGCGCGGGGGTGCTTGTGCTGCTGGCGGCGGCGACCGCCCTGACCGCCGGGTGGCGGCTGCCGAAGGCGGGCGCCGCGCTGGGGCATGCGACAGCAGGCGGTCTGCTGCTGGTGGTGGCCTTCGGCGGGGTGCTGCGGGTGTTCGTGCCGGGCGACTGGCTCGTCCCGGCTCTTCTGGCGTGCGGTGTCGCTCTGTTGGCGGCGCTGGGCGCGGCGCGGCTTCCCGGGCCGGTGCGGCACGGGCTGCTCTGGGCGTCGGGGCTGGTGCAGGGGCTGGCGGCGTTGTGGGCGCTGCCGCTGGTGATCGTCGTGCTGGCGGGTCCGCTCACCTGGCTGGAGCGGCCCTGGTCCGGGGTGCCGGCGGACGCCCGTGCCGCGGTGACGCCGGGTCTGGCGTGGCCGCCGCTCGCGGGGCAGGCCCTGGTGGTCCTCGCGGCCCTCGCCGCCGTGCTCGCCCTGGCGGTGCGGGACGCGGCATGGCGTGCGCGGGCGATGACCGGATCGCTGGCCCTGGCGTGCGCCGTGGCGCTCGCTGCGCCGGCGGTGCTCGGACTTCCCTACGCGGTGGGGCTGTTGCCGGCCGGTGCGATGGCGGTGGCGGCCTTCCTGCTGCCCCGGCGGGAGACGGCCGTCGCGCTCTCGCTGGTCGCCTCGGTCCATCTCGCCCTGCTCGCCCTGGCCTCGCGGGGCGCCACGCTGACCGTGCTGCCGGCGCTGACCGTGCTGTTCGCGGTGGCGGCGTGGCGGTCGCGGACGGTCCCGGTCACGGCCCCGGTCGCGCTCGGGTACGGTGCGGCGCTGGCCGGTGCGGCGGGCGCGGCGGCGGGCTGGGCGGCGCCGCACACGGCGCTGCTGGTGATGGCGGTCCCGGCGGTGGCGGCACTGCTCGCCGCACGCCTCGGCGACTCCCCCGCGACCGTGCCGGTGGAGGCGACGGGTGCGGCGGCGGGCGCGGCGGCGCTCGGGCTCGCGGTGACCGACCGGCCGGTCCTCGCGCTGGTGCTGGGCCTGTGCGGGGTGATCACCGCGGCCACGGCGGTCCGTCCGGGGCGCCGGGAGGCCGGTTACGCGGCGGCGGTGCTCTTCGTCCTGGCCACGTGGGTGCGGCTGGCCGCGTGGGAGGTGACCACCCCGGAGGCGTACACGCTGCCGGTGGCGGTCCCGGCCCTGCTGGTCGGCGTGGTGCGCAGGCGCCGGGACGCCACGGCGTCGTCCTGGACGGCGTACGGTCCGGGGATCGCCGCCGCGCTGGCGCCGAGCCTCCTCGCGGTGTGGGGCGACCCGCAGTGGCAGCGCCCGCTGCTGCTGGGCGCTGCCGCCCTGCTGGTCACCCTGCTCGGCGCCCGGCATCACCTCCAGGCCCCGCTGGTGCTCGGCGGCGTGACGCTGGCGCTGACCGCGCTGCACGAACTCGCCCCGTACCTGGTTCAGTTGGCCGGGGCGCTCCCCCGCTGGGCGCCTCCCGCGCTCGCCGGTGCGCTGCTGCTCGCGCTGGGTGCGACGTACGAGCGGCGGATCCGGGACGTCCGGCGGGTGCGGGAGGTGCTGGGGAGGATGGGCTAGCCGGCTAGGCGGGCATCCTGTCGCCGAGGAGGGCGAGGTTCTCGATGGCGGCGAGGCCGTACAGGGCGGTGTCGTTGGTGGACACCCAGGTGGCCTCGCTGCCGGCGACCAGGCTGACCGGGCCGCTGAGTTCCTCGGTCTTCCAGGGCGAGGACTCCTTGTAGCCGTCGGAGTTGTAGAACTTCTGCCAGGCGCGCTGGGCGAGCTTGTCGTCGCCGGTCTGGGCGGCGGCGTAGGCGTCGAGGCGCGAGTGGCCCTGGAAGAGGATGATCGAGCCGAAGTTCTTGCCGTAACGGGCGGCCTGTTCGGCCTTGGTGGCGTTGTAGTAACGGCAGTAGTCCAGGTACGCCTCCTTGAACTTCGGCATGTCGACGAGGTCGATCAGCTCGGCGCACAGCTCGTTCAGGCCGAACACGGCGGACAGGTGCGAGACGTTGACCTGCGGCTGCGCGGCGACGGCGAACCTGCCGGTGTCCAGGTCGTACAGCCCGGTGCCCTGGACGAAGCCGTTGGGCTGGGCGGCGATGGTCTCCATGGTGGACAGCACGCGGTCCCGGGCCTTCTCCCACTTGGGGCCCTTGCGCTCCCACTCGGTGAGCCACGCCGAGACCAGACCGCTCCAGTCGGTGCCGAAGCCGATCGACAGGGCGTGCCGGTCGGGGGTGTACGGCTCGGTGCGGATCTTGCGGATGGGGTCGAGGACGAGGAAGGTCTCGTCGGAGTCGACGTTGGCGTGCATGAGGTCGCCGACGCGTTCGTCGCCGGTGAGGAAGTAGTAGTAGCGGCGGTAGGTGGTGTTGGCGATGCGCTGCTGCTTGGCGCTGTCGGCGAAGTGCTGGACGCCGTGCCGGGTGCCGAGGCCGGCCCACTGGCCGAGGTGGTAGACGTCGACCTCGCCGGTGTGGCGGGTCATCGCCTCGGCGAAGCGGAAGACGTCGGCGCGGCCGGAGCGCAGGTAGGCGTACCAGAGCCACAGGTCCGGCGAGAGTTCGGAGTTGTCCCAGGCGTAGCCGCCGACGTCGTAACGCCACTGGTGCCGGGCGTTGTCGTAGGTGTGCATGATGTCGCCGTAGTCCCAGAAGCCGTACCAACGGCGCATCTCCACCTGGTCCTTGTAGTAGGTGAAGAGGAAGTCGAGGTGGTCCTCGATCCTGGCCTTGGCGGGCGTCGAGCGGTCGGGCTCGGCGAACAGGCCCTTGCCGAAGACGCCGGCCTTGACGAGCTGCTTGGGCGGGGCGGCGAGCTGGGGCAGCACGCGGACGGCCTTGACCTGTTCGGCGAGGGTCTCGGCGCTGGGGGTGGACTCGTTGGCCCAGAAGAGGAGTTCGGAGGTACGGGCGATGCCATAGGGGGTGCCGAAGCCGGGCTCGTAGTCCTCGTAGGTGATGTTGAGGCCTTCGAGCTGCTCGGGGAAGGTGTCCTGGCCCATGCCGTCGTGGTAGAAGCGCATGTCCATGGGCTGCGCCTCGGGCGACCAGAGCCAGAGGGTGACCTCGGCCTCGTCGGTGTGGGCGTCGCGGATGTCGAGCTGGGCGGGGAACTTCTCCCAGAAGTCGCGCAGTCCGAAGGAGAGGCCGCCGCTGACGCCGCCGACGTAGCCGAAGCCGGAGGCGCGCCGGCCGCCGCCGGCGGGGATCCAGCCGTAGCCCTTCTTGGTGCGCTTGCGCAGGCCGAAGCCGTCGGCGGAGAGCTGGGAGAGGGTGTAGTCGCCCCACTCGGGGATGTACTGGAGGCGGGTGGTGACCCGCTGGTCCCAGGTGGCGGGGTCGGGCAGCTTCCTGCCCTCGAACTGCGCCGTCTGGACGGCCGCCCCGGGGTCGCGGCGCAGGCCGGTGATGCCCTTGACGGCCTCGCGGAGCATGCCGGTGCCCTCACCGCCGATGCGGATGTGGCGGTCGTAGGAGGCGTCACGCATCGGCACGCTGAAGCGGACGCCGAGGCCGCGGATGAAGTCGCCGCTCGCCTTGCCGGCCTCCTGGGTTCCGTCGTAGGTGATGGTGTGCACCATGCGGAAGGAGTCGGCGCCGGCGTAGAAGTAGAGGCGGACGGAGAACGGCAGCCAGCCGCGGTCGCCCTTGCGGTGCTTGCCGTCGATGCGGACGACCGCGCGGACGGGGCCGTCCTGCTCGACGACGGCCTCGGAGATGGCGCCGTCGAAGCGCTCGCACTTGACGGTGCCCTGGTCGCCGTCCTCGTACTCGGGCTGGCGCAGCAGCACGAGCCGGCCGTTCCTCGCGATCTCGGTGGAGCCGCGGGTGACGGATTTGACGAGGGTGGAGCCGCTCCTGCCGATCCGGGCGGTGATGACGCCGGTCGATATGTCGATGGTGCCGCCGCTGCGGTCGACGGTGACCTTCTTCTCCGGGGCGGCGGGCTCGCCGGGGGCGACGGTGAGCTTGCCCTGGCCGGAACTGACGGCGTGGGCCGTCCATTTGAGGGAGCCGTCGGGCCAGTGGGCGAGGGGCCAGGTCTGCACCGGGACGGAGGCGCCGCTCTCGTCCGTGAGGGCGAAGGTCTGGTCGGCGTCGACGGCGCCCTTGGGCCAGGGGACGCCGACGGTGGAGCCGGGGGCCGCGCCGAGGCCGCCGTCCTCCAGCCAGTCGAGGGTGACCGGGTCGGCGTCGGCGGGCGCGGCGGCGGGGGCCGCCTGGGCGTTGGCGCCGAGGGCCCAGCTGAACTGGGCGGCGGCGCCGGCCACGGCGGCCGCCTTGAGAATCGACCTGCGGGGGATGGGAGACATGGCCTTTCCTTTCCGTGCGGGAAGCGTTCCGTGCGTGCGGATGGTCAGGGGCATGACAGACACAGGCGCGGCGCCCGTGGGCGCCGGCCTGGACCGGAGGGGAGAACCGCGGGGACCGCGGTCAGCGTTGCCGGTACCGCTCCTCGACCGCGACGGAAGCCGCGGCCACGGCTCCGAGGACGGGGACGGCGAGCGGTGCGGAGAACCAGGCGGAACAGACCACGACGGCCAGCCCGCCGACGAGCAGGAAGGATCCGGCCGGGTCGAGGACGGTGTGCCGGCCCGCGCCGGCGAGCAGCGCCCGCCAGGAGGCGCCGGGCTGCCAGAGAGCCGCCGCGCGCAGTCCGGCGACGGCCACGCCGATCAGGGCGAGGACCCCGAGGGTCCCCACGAGGGGACCGCCCGGCACCCCGGCCCGCACGGCCTGCACGTCGGCGTACACCAGGCCGGCGACGACCCACCCGGCGAGGCCGGCCAGCCAGCCGCGGCGCACCGCCGCCCGAAAGTCGGCGGCGAACTCGCGCAGCCCGCCGGCCTCGTGAGCCATGTGCCGGCGCAGGTGCCGCGCCCCGGCGGCGAACGCCGCCGGGTAGGTGACCAGCGGCAGCGCGGCCACCGTGATCCACACCCCGGTGAGCAGACACTCGGCGAAGAGGGCGAACCTCCCCCAGCTCCTCGACTCGGTACGGGCCTCGACGCGGGCCTGGGTCATGACCGTTTCACCTCAGCCCTTCAGACCGGACGTCGCCATGCCGTCGATCAGGTACCGCTGGAAGGCCAGGAAGAAGGCCAGGACCGGCAGCAGGGCCACGAGCGACATGGCGATCATGCCGCCGTAGTCGGCCACGCCCTCCTGGTCCACGAACATCTTCAGGCCCAGCGAGACGGTGTACTTGTCGGGCTCGTTGAGGTAGATCAGCGGACCCATGAAGTCGTTCCACGAGTTGATGAACGTGAAGATCGCGCTGGTGATCAGGGCCGGCCGGGACAGCGGGAGGACGATCGACCAGTAGATCCTGAAGTGCCCGCAGCCGTCGAGCCGCGCGGCCTCGTCCAGCTCCTTCGGCAGGTTCCGCATGAACTGCACCATCAGGAAGACGAAGAACGCCTCCGTGGCGAGGTACTTGCCGAGCAGCAGCGGCGTGTACGTGTTGATCATTTCCATGTTGCGGAACAGCACGTACTGCGGGATCAGCAACACGTGATACGGCAGCAGCAGCGTGCCGATCATCAGCGTGAACATCAGGTTGCGTCCCGCGAACCGGATCTTCGCGAAGGCGTAGGCGGTCAGCGAGCAGGAGACCAGGATGCCGACGACCGAACCGACGGCCAGCAGCAGCGAGTTCACGAAGAACGTGGAGATCGCCACGTCCGCGATGCCCTCGGTGAGCCGTTCGTAGTTGGTGAGGATCGGGTCGCTCGGGAAGAGGTCCAGGCTGCCGACGATGTCCTCGCTCTTCTTGAGCGAGCCGCCGACGACCCAGACGACGGGGTACAGGATGACCACGAGGACGGCCAGCGCCCCGAGGTGCCAGGCGAGCGAGCCGGGGAGCTTCCGGCGCAGGGCCGCGGCCCGGCCGGTGCGGGCCGGAGTGATGTCGGTGGCGGGAGCGCTCATCGGGCGTCCTCCTCGTAGTGCACCCAGCGCTTCTGGGACCAGAACAGCACGGCGGTCACGAGGGCGACCGCGATCAGCAGCATCCACGCCATGGCGGAGGCCAGGCCCATCCGGCTGTTCTCGAAGCCCTGGACGTAGAGGTAGCAGGTGTAGACCATCGAACCGTCCGCGGGGCCGCAGGCGTTGCCGCCCGCGCCGCCGCCCACGATGTAGGCGGAGCTGAAGATCTGGAAGGAGTGGATGGTCTCCAGCAGGACGTTGAAGAAGAGGACCGGGGAGATCATCGGCAGGGTGATGTTCCAGAACTGCCGGAACTTGCCGGCCCCGTCCACGTCGGCCGCCTCGTACAGTTCCCGCGGGACCTGCTTCAGGCCGGCCAGGAAGATGACCATCGGGGCGCCGAACTGCCAGACGGTGAGCGCGACGAGGCTGTAGATGATCAGGTCGGGGTCGCCGGTCCAGCCGCCGGCGTCGATCCCGAAGAACTGCTGGGTGCGGTCGACCACCGCGTCGTCCGAGAAGATCGCCTTCCACACGATGGCGACGGAGACGCTCGCGCCGATCAGCGAGGGGGCGTAGAAGGCGGCCCGGTAGAAGGCCTGGCCACGCCGCTTCTGCGCCAGCAGCAGCGCCACGCCGAGCGCGGCGAGCAGCTTGATCGGCGTGCCGACGGCGACGTACCAGAGCGTCACCTGGACCGAGTGGCGCCAGCGGGGGTCGCCGAACATCTCGGTGAAGTTGTCGAAGCCGATCCACTTGGGGGCGTCGAACAGGTTGTAGTCGGTGAACGCGAAGTAGAGCGAGGCGATCATCGGCCCTGCCGTCAGCAGCAGGAAACCGGCGATCCAGGGGGACATGAAGAGGTAGCCGGCCAGGTTCTCCCGGCGGCCCCGCCGCTTGAGGGCGGCGGGGCGCGGGGAGTTCACCGGACCGTGCTCCGGCTCGGCGCCCTTGGTCGGGGCCTCCGTCGCAGGGGCGTGTGTCACGGTGGTTCCCATCAGCCGGCGAGAGCCGTCTTCGACTCGTTGAAGAACTGCTTGACGGCGTCGGACACGGACCGCTTGCCGAGGGCCATCTCCTCCGCGATGCGCAGGAAGGCGGCCTCACAGACGTCGGCGCCGTTCGGGTGCGGGGTGATGGGCTCCAGGACGCCCGCCGCCTCGATGGACTTCTCGTACTCGGCGATCGCCTTGTTGACCTCGTCGGTCGGCTGGTAGGCGGCGAACTGCGCCTCCGTCGCCGGCACGCCCCGGTCGTAGCCCATGATCTTCGCGACCTCGGGGTCGTGGGTCATGAAGTTGATGAACTGGGCGACTTCCTTGGGGTGCTGGGTGCGCTTGGACGCGCTCAGCATCAGGGAGCCGAGGTACTGGCCGGTCTTCTTGCCGTCCGTGGTGGGGATGGGGGCGAGGCCGTACTCGCTCTTGCCCTCGGAGGTGTAGCGGATGGTGAAGTTGTCCCAGGTGAACTCCGAGCCCGCGAGTTCCGCGGAAACGGCCGACTTGGGCTTGATCTGGGCGACCTTCTTGGGGTCGGCGTAGAGGCCCTCCTTGACGCCCTTCTCGGCCTTGGTCCACCAGTCGGTCAGGTCGGCCTCGGTGAAGCCGAGTCCCTCCTCGGTGAAGAACGCCTTGCCGTTCTGCCGCAGGTACAGGTCGTACAGGTACATGACGCCGTACATCCCGCTGTCGCCGGCGCGGCCGGTCCTGTCGCGTATCTTCTTCATCGCCGCGTCGTAGTCGTCCCAGGTCCAGCCCTGTTCCGGCTTGACGCCGGCCCGGGTGAAGACGGGCTTGTCGATGACCATGGCCATGGAGTTGGAACCGACCGGAACACCGAGGAGCTTGCCGTCGATCTCGCCGAACTTGTCGAGACCGGCGCGGAATCCGTCCATGGACAGATTTCCTGCCTCGACCTGCTCGCTGAGGTCCAGCAGCACGTTCTTGGCGTCGTACTTGCGAAGGAATCCGACCGCATTCTGGAAAACGTCCGGCGGGTTGCCGCCGGCGGCCTGGGTGTTGAACTTCTTCCAGAAGTCCGCGTAGGGCTGGAAGTCGGTCTTCACCTTGATCTTCGGGTACTTCTTCTCGAAGAGTTCGATCGTCTTGTTGATGCGCTGGGCCCGGTCGTCCGCACCCCACCAGGAGTAACGGATCGTCACCGTGCCGTCAGCGGACGCTCCTCCGTCGCCACCGCAGCCGGTGGTCGCCGCCAGCCCGAGTGAGGCCACCGAGGCTCCGGCCACCTTGAGGATCGTACGCCTCTCAACATTTCGGCTTGCCGACATCAGGCCCCTCCCCGCAGCTTCGTCGCCGCTTCGTGAATCGTTTCAAGTAAGCGCTTGCTGGCACAAGGTACGAAGGGGTTGGGGGTGCGTCAATGATTCGGACAGGAATTTCTTGCGACCGTGACCGGACGGGCGGCCGCTCTCCGCGAGCGGGGGCGGGTGGTGAGCTGACGGAAGGCGCAGGTGAGGGGCTCATGATCGATCAGTCGGACGGGGGTCGGGGGGACGGACACGTGGGGCCTCGGCTGGACGGGGTGGGGTGGGGTGTGGTGGGGGCGAGGGGTGTGGGGCGGGCACGTCGGACGGAGAGGCCGGCTCGCCGGGGCGGTGGGGCGGCAGTGGGGTAAAGCGTAGGTGGTGACGGGACGGAAGCCCATGGGGCGAGGATGTGAGATGGGCGGGTGAGGCGGCCCCGCGGCGGCGAGGTGCAGGACGCGCGCTGCGCCGCGGCGGCGGAACGAGGCCAGGCGTGTCGAGGGCGCGCAGACGGTCGGCGCCCGTGCAGCGGCGGTCCGGAGGGCGGCGCGGCACATTGGCCCGGCGTGCGCGGCTTCACAGGCCGTTCTGGCCGACCGAGCACCCGCGACAGGGGAGGGCGGCGGCCTGCGCGGCTCCGTCGGCCGGCGGCGACCGGCACAGCGTCGACAGGCGACGCGAGACGGGCGGCACAGGGCACATCGTCGCTGTGGCCGGCATCGGCCCGGAAGTCCGCGCGGGACCACCGGCAGCGTTTTCGACAGGCGGCTACTGGGTGACCGGCGTCCACTCGCCCACAGTGGCCGGAGCACCCGACCACGGACGACGACAACCGGCCTCCCGCCACCTGCGGGGAGGCAGAAACGACCGCGGCCCATCCGCCGAGGCGGATGGGCCGGTGTCCGGGTGGGCGATACTGGGTTCGAACCAGTGACCTCTTCGGTGTGAACGAAGCGCTCTCCCACTGAGCTAATCGCCCGGGCGCAGGAAGAACATTACCCCATGTCAGGGGTCGGGTGTGCGCGCCCGTCGCCGGTCACTGGTCCTTGATCTTCCAGGGCATCACGAAACCGAACTTCCACAAGTAGAAGCCGGCCAGGGCGGCGACGATCACCAGGCCGATCGTCGTCAGGATGATGTTGCGCCGCCGCACCTTGGGGTCGAGGGCGCGCTGGGCCGCCTCCGTGACCTTGCGCTTGGTCCAGCGCAGCACGAGCTGGGCCCAGACGAACTCCGTCGCCCAGATCGCCATGCCGCCGAATATGACCACCCATCCCGGGCCCGGCAGCGGAAGCATGATGATGCCCGCGACCACGACCGCGAGGCCGACGACGAAGACGCCGACCTGCCAGCTCATGTGCAGCAGTCGGCGCGACTTGATGAACTCGGGCGCCCGCGACCCGAGCCCGCGCTCGCTCTGCACCTCGTCCGTCCCCGTCTCGTTCGCCGTCAAGGCAACCTCGCCAGCCTGGTGACTCCCCGTATTCATACGGCCAGACACTACCGGAGCCGCTCAGCTCACCGGAACGGGCGCATGCGGCGAACGGGCTCTCCGCCGGAAGAGTTACGTAAAGGCACGCAAAACACTCAGAGGGGTTTACAACGGCACCGTAGGTGGCATGTCGATTTCGCCGACGTGCGAATCCCCGAGCGCACACTGAGCGAAAGGCCCTGGCGCTTATGAACACCACGGTCAGCTGCGAGCTGCACCTGCGCCTCGTTGTGTCGAGCGAGTCCTCCCTGCCTGTCCCCGCAGGCCTGCGGTACGACACGGCCGACCCCTACGCCGTGCACGCCACCTTCCACACCGGAGCCGAGGAAACCGTCGAGTGGGTGTTCGCCCGCGACCTCCTCGCCGAAGGGCTCCACCGTCCCACCGGCACCGGCGACGTCCGCGTCTGGCCGTCGCGCAGTCATGGTCAGGGCGTCGTGTGCATCGCCCTGAGCTCCCCGGAGGGAGAGGCACTCCTCGAGGCCCCGGCGCGGGCCCTGGAGTCGTTCCTGAAGCGAACCGACGCCGCCGTGCCGCCCGGCACGGAACACCGGCACTTCGACCTGGACCAGGAGCTCTCGCACATCCTGGCGGAAAGCTAGGAGAGCCCCGAGGAGCTGCCCGGCGCCGTCCACTCGGGGAGACGGCTCGGGCGAGGACAACCGCTTCAGGACAACCTCATACGGCACACACCGGCGCCGCCACCGCGAACCCTCGCGAGGGCGGCGCCGGTGCGCTTCCGGGCGGCCCTTCGCTCCGGCCGCCGGGAACCGTGCCGGGGCCGGCACGCGTTGTTACCGGCAAGCACAGCGGGACGGCGGCGGAGCCCGAATCCGATGGGTCCCGCCGGGGGAGCCACTACCATCGGCCAGCATCGGCGGGCGCCCGCCCGTCCCCCAGGCCAGGGAGCGAAACGTGCTGATCACCCACGACACCCGGTGCGCCCTCGACACCGTGGTCGATCTGGTGAACACCGCCCCGGAGGACGACACGACCCCGGACGCGCTGCCGGACGTGGCGGCTCTCGCGGAATTCGTACGAACGCACCAGATCAGCGATGTGGGAGTGCTCTCCGAGTTCGACCTGTCGGCGGTGCGCAAGATCAGGAGCCGGTTCGCCGGGATCTTCGCCGCCCCGGACTCCCGGGCCGCGGCCCAGATGATCAACGAGCTGATCGCCGCGGCCGGCACCACCCCGCGCCTCACCGACCACGACGGCTACGACTGGCATGTGCACTACTTCGCACCGGGCGCCTCCGTCGCCGACCACCTGGCGGCCGACTGCGGGATGGCGCTGGCGTTCTTCGTGGTCACCGGGGAGCGGGAGCGGCTGCGCCGCTGCGAGGCCCCGGACTGCCGACGCGCGTTCGTCGACCTCTCCCGCAACCGCTCCCGGCGCTACTGCGACAGCCGCACCTGCGGCAATCGTCTGCACGTGGCCGCCTACCGGGCGCGCCGCAAGGAGGCGGCAGGCTGATGCCGACGCGGTGCCCGGCGGATGGCGCCGGGGACCGCGTGTACGGCTCAGAGCAGCAGCAGGTCGTGCAGCGCAGCCATGAGCAGCAGACACCCGATCACCGCAAGGAAGATCATCAGCGGTGGCTGGGAAAGGGCGAAGAGGCATCCACGCGGCTCGTCCTGCGGCGGCGCGGTCTCGCTCTGTTTCGTGTCCAGCATCTCGCGCCGATGATGCCGCAAGCAGCCGCGACCGGGTGATCAACACGCGAGAAATGTGCGGGAGTTCGCCGAATTCCGTGATCGGCGGCGCGATTGTTGACGGCGGACGACAACTTCGGACGGTCCGGTAGGGGTCTTCGAACGCTCAGGAATGCCCATTTCTGCGAGCACGAAAGCGGGGCAAACCTCACCAACGGTGATCAGACGGTCGGGACGTCATCGATCTCCAGGTCGCCGGGGAATCGGGCGCGACCGCGGGCGGGCGGCGCCGGGCCAGGGCGGCCGAAGGCGGAGGGCCGGAGGGTACGTCCTGGCAGGGTGATCCCCAACGCCCTTGATTCACCGCATCGGCAGGACCGGTGCTTAGACCGCCTCAACGGCGACGGCACGGTGGTCCCCCGCTCGATTCCCCGTGTGCCGGATCGACACCCTGTCCGTCGACGCCATCAACGCGGAACGGCTGCTCGTCGGGTGACGAGCAGCCGTTCCGCGCGAGCCGAGTTCGGGTCAGGCGTGACGGTGGGAATGACGGTTTCCGGTGACCATGCGGTAGACGAGGAGAAGGAGGACGGAGCCCACGATCGCGGCAATCCAGGTGGACAGGTCGAAGAAGCCGTCGATGGAGTCGACACCGAAGATCACCTTGCCGAGCCAGCCGCCGAGGAGGCCGCCCGCGATGCCGATGAGCATCGTGATGATGACGCCGCCGGGGTCCTTGCCCGGCATCAGCGCCTTGGCGATGAAGCCCGCGAGCAGACCGATCAGAATCCAAGCGATGATGCCCATGTGCGTCTCCTCCTGGTGATGTAAAGACTGTGTTAGTGCACCGTCTTCACCGTCAGGCCGGTTGCAAACACTGCGGACGCGATTGATCATCGGGCCGCGTTCCGACTCCGCCGTGCGACTCGCGCCGCCGAGCGCCGTACACGGACCCCGCAAGTGCCGGCACCGGACGCAGGGCGTGCTCGTCCGCGGGGACGAGCACGCGGTCGACCGACGGAGGCGGGCGGGGTGGACAGGTGACTCACCGGCCGGCCGGTGGGTCGGCCGCCGCCTCGCGACGGATCTCTTCCAAGGACTCCTGAAGCAGGTCCCTGGCTCGGGTGAACCAGTCGGCCAGCACGGCGATCTCGTCCGGGCCGTAGTCCGCGAAGAGAACGGACAGGCGCTCGTACAGCGGCCCGTAGACCCTGAGGATGCGCTCCTGCGCGGTCTTCTCCATGACCACTTGCACCCGGCGACGGTCAGCCTCGTCCGCTTGGCGGCGGATGTAACCGGCCTTTTCCAGACGGTTGAGCACACCGGTGACCGCACCGGTGGTCAGTCGGGCGCGCTCGGCGAGGTCACCAGCCACGAGGTGCTCGCCGGCTGCGGCGGCCTCGATGAGGAAGCCCAGACACGTGAGGTCTGTGACGTTGAGGCCGAGACGGCGCGC
Source organism: Streptomyces sp. NPDC006610 (assembly GCF_040611575.1). Classification (NCBI taxonomy): domain Bacteria; kingdom Bacillati; phylum Actinomycetota; class Actinomycetes; order Kitasatosporales; family Streptomycetaceae; genus Streptomyces; species Streptomyces sp. NPDC006610. Next base: position 252,860 of record NZ_JBEXOP010000002.1, on the reverse strand, counting down.
GATGTCCTGCTGCCCGAACTGTGCCGTCGCGATCATCCGGTCCATCGCGTACAGAGCCTGTTCGGCCGTCGCCGCCGGATGCGCCTTGCCCTTCCCCACACCATCCCCTTAGCATCTAAGTAATTTAGCTCGCGAGATAAAACGTCATGCGAAACAGTGCCACCCTTCGCCCAGCATCCCACTGCACAAGGAGCCCGACGATGAGCGCGCACGGAGACTGCGACATGGGCCACACCGTGGCCGGCTGGACCGGAACCGCCATCGCCCTGATCGGGTTCAGTCTCTGCGGCCTCGGCGTTGTCGCCGTCTCCGCCCTCACCATCCTCATCGGCGCAGCGACCCTCGCCACAGCCGCACTGATCACATGGCTGCTCCACCTGGCCGGCTGGGGCAAGCCGAGCGGGCCCCGTCCGGCCGATCAGTGGGACTGGCGGGTCAGGGACGTCACCGCCCGACGCGGGCACCCGGACTGCTTCGGCTGCCGCATCGCTGGACGGCGAGCGACGACCACGGCCGAGCCCTTGACCGTCGCGGCAACCGCCCAACCGTGGACGGTCGGCCCGGCGGTCGACCCCACAGCGGCGCTCCCGCCCGCCCGAACCCCCTGAACTCGCGAGCAGGAGGGCGGGAGGCCCCGCCGGGAGCGTTGGCCAGGTCGCGCTCGCTGCTGTCAGCGGTGGCTGACACATGAAAGCAGGGCCGGACGCGACTCCGTCCGGCCCTGCACGATTGATGGCGTCGGCGGGGCCGGTCCAGCAGACCTGGTCGGCCCGCTCGGGACGGCCTTGGCACCACCCGCGCGTGGTCGCGGACGTGGATCACAAGAAGGCCGATCCGGGGCGACGCGGATCGACGTCGGCCCTGTCCCCTCATGGACGGCCGCATGGACCCACGGGTCGCCGCACGGTCATATGCCGTGCTTCTTCAAAATGGCCTCGATGTCGCTGAAGTCGTCCCCGGCGTCGGCACGGCCTCCCGCCCGCGGGGATGCCTGGGCCCGGCCGGCCGGTCGGGCGCCGGCGCCCAGCGAGGGGGCCGAGGCCCCGGGAGCCACCGCGTCGCGCTGTGCCGCGGCAACTTTGCGCTCCTTGCGGCTGCCGCCGCGCCGCCGCTCCACCACTCGCGTCGAGGCGAACAGCAGCCAGGCGGCGCCCAGCACGCCGACGCCCGCCCAGGCCACGGGGCTGAACGCGGTGTCGGCGGCCCACTCGACCACGCCGATCATGACCAGGCCGAGCGGGACCAGGGAGTAGGCGGCTATGCGGGTGGCCGTCAGGAAGCGCCTGCGGAACGCCGTCACCGCGGCGATGCCCAGGCCTGCCGCGGCCACGGCGGAACAGACGGTCTCGGCAAGCATCCGGTCCTCCAGGCGGGCTCGGTCGGGCAGGGCGCGACGCCCCGTCCGTCGTGTTCCATCGTGCACCCCGGGCCGGGCCGCGGGCCATGCCTGCGGCCGGACATCAGGGACATCTCCGGGTCGGCTCCTCCCGGGCGCCGGCCACCCCCCTGCCCCCGAGGGCGGGCCGGGGTCGCGCCCGTCCCGGATTGGGCCGGTCGGGCCGTGACTGGGAGACTGGGCGGCATGAACGACTCCTCCCCCGCCGCCGACCGCCCCACGCCCGTCGTCCTCGACGTCTGGTGCGAGCTCCAGTGCCCCGACTGCCGCAGCGCGCTGGACGATCTGAGTGCCCTGCGCGCCCGTTACGGTGACCGGCTGGAGCTGCGGCTGCGGCACTTCCCGCTGGAGAAGCACCGGCACGCCTTCGCCGCCGCCCAGGCCGCCGAGGAGGCCCTGGAGCAGGGGCGGGGGTGGGCGTACGTCGAGGCGGTGCTGGGGCGGGTCGAGGAGCTGGACCGCAAGGGCGAACCCTTCCTGGTCGAGGTCGCCCGGGAACTCGGTCTCGACGCGGAGGAGTTCGACACCGCTCTGATCGACGGGCGGCACATCCTGATCGTGGACGCGGACCAGGCCGAGGGCAAGGCGATCGGCGTGACCGGCACCCCGACGTACGTCGTCGGCGGGGAGCGGCTCGACGGCGGCAAGAGCCAGGAAGGGCTGCGGGAGCGCGTCGAGGAGATCGTGGACCGGCTGCTCGCCCCGGCGTGATTCCGCACCCGCGGCAGGCGGATGCCCCGCACGCCCCGGCGTGATTCCGCACCCGCGGCAGGGATGCCCCGCCCGCTTCCTCCGGCGGCTCCCCCAGCGGCTGCAGCAAAGGGCGCCGCAGCAGTGGCTACAGCAGAGGCTTGTGCAGGATGTGGACGACCGGCTCGTAGCCCAGCGACGTGTAGAGGCGCTCGGCCGGCGTGTTTCCCGCGAAGACGTTGAGGCTGAGGACGCGACGGCCCGCCGCGATCGCCTGCCGCTCGGCCAGGAGCATCAGGGACCGGCCGTGACCGCGGCCCCGGTGCGCCGCGTCGGTTTCGACGTCGTGGACGCGCGCGTCGTCCTCCTGGAGCGTCACCCACAGGACACCGACCCGCGTTCCGTCCTGCTCCAGGACGCTGAAGAGGGTGTGTTCGGTGGCCAGGCCGTGCGGGAGCAGCCGCTCGTGATCGTCGTGCGCCTTGGCACGGGCCGCCGCCTCGGGGACGCCGCGCTCGATCCAGGTGCGCGCGTAACGCTCCGTCTCGTGCTCCCGCCACGCGGCGAACTCGGCCTCCGTCATGGGCCTCCCGCGGCTGCCCTCGGGGAGTGCGGGCGGGGTGTCGCCGAGGCGCTTCTCCATGCCGCGGTTGCGCGGGACGTAACCGAGTGCCGTGGCCAGCCGCAGTGCCGCCTCCGCCGTGGCGGGCACAGCCGCCTCGATCTGCCGGCAGCCCCAGCCGCGGGCCACCTCCTCGGCGGCGAGCGCGGCCACCGTGGCCCGGCCGCGGCGGCGGTCCGGCTCGTCCACGCGCAGATCCAGGATGCGGGCCACCGACTCGCCGAGGGCGGGTGAGGTGCCGAGGCGTATCGCGCCGACGGGGCGGCTGTTCACGCACACCTGGAAGTGGCGCGAGAGCGTCCCGTCGGCCGCGCGCTGAAGCGGCTCGGTCGGCCGCAGGGTGGTGGTCATCACCGGTGTTCTACCCGCCGTACGACCGGTGATCGGCCCGAATCGGAAAACCGGACCACGCGGTGGACCGGGAAGCCGGAGCGGGACACCCGACCGGGAAACCGGATCGCGGACCGTACCGGGAAGCCGGGCGGACTGGATCAGGAAACCGGACCACGGAACGGACGGGAAGCCGGACGAACCGAACCGGGAGGCCCGCCCACGGACCGACCCGGGTAAGCCCGACCGGCGCCGCATCAGCGCGACCGACCGGCGGCGAAAGCCGGCAGACGGAAAACGGGGAACCCCCGCCTCCCGGCGGATCAGGGATCCAGGTCGTGCCCCGACCGCTCCTCGAAGACGCGCATGGCCTTGGCGGTCACCGGGCCGGGGGCGTCCGGCAGTTCGCGGTCGTCGACGCGGTGGACGGCCTGGACGTCGCGCAGGGTCGAGGTGAGGAAGATCTCGTCGGCGCGCGCCAGCACGTCCAGCGGCAGATCGGTCTCCTTGGCGCCGGTCCACTCGATGGTGAGCGCGCGGGTGACGCCGGCGAGGCAGCCCGAGGCGAGCGGCGGGGTGTGGATCTCGCCGTCGAGGACGACGAAGACGTTCGACCCGGTGCCCTCGCAGAGCCGTCCGGCGGTGTTGCCGAACAGCGCCTCGGTGGCCCCCTGCCGGGTCGCCCGGGCCAGCGCGACGACGTTCTCGGCGTACGAGGTGGTCTTCAGCCCGGTGAGCGCGCCCCGCTCGTTGCGGGTCCACGGGACCGTGATCACGGCGGTGGAGTCGGGGCGGCGGCGAGTCCCGTCCAGTGCGACGACCAGGGTCGGGCCGTGCGCGCCGCGGTCGGAGCCGAGCGGGCCGAGGCCACCGGTGTAGGTGATGCGCAGACGGCCGAGCGGCACGGGATTGGCCTCCAGTACGGCGGCGCAGGCGCGGCGGACCTCGTCGCGGTCGGGTTCGGGCAGGCCGAGGCCGCGCGCGGAGCGGGCCAGCCGGTCGAGATGGCGGGTCAGCGCGAACGGCTTCCCGTCGGCCGCCTTCACCGTCTCGAAGACGCCGTCGCCCACGGTCAGCCCGTGGTCGAGGACGGAGACGCGGGCGGCCTCGCTGTCCCGGAGCCCGCCGTCGAGCCAGATCTTCACGTGGGCAGTCCCTCTCCGCTTCCACTCACTTCGTACGCTCCCGACGCTACCTTGAGCAGCCGGGCGGCTTTCAGCTCCGTCTCCCGCCACTCCCCCTCGGGGTTCGAGCCCCAGGTGATGCCCGCGCCGGTGCCGAACCGCAGCATCCCCGCCTCCCGGTCGAGCCAGAAGGTGCGGATGCCCACCGCCAGCTCGCCGGTGCCCCGGTCGGCGTCGACCCAGCCGATGCCGCCGCAGTAGGGGCCTCGGGGTGCGGTCTCCAGGGACCGGATGATCCGCAGGGCGCTGGACTTGGGGGCGCCGGTGACCGAGCCGGGCGGGAAGGCCGCCGCCAGCAGCTCCGGCCAGCCGGCGCCGGGGCGCAGTTCGCCGCGGACGGTGGAGACGAGGTGGACGAGACCGGGGTGCTTCTCGACCGCGCACAGGTCTGGCACGGTCACGGTCCCGGTCGCACACACCTGCCCGAGGTCGTTGCGGACCAGGTCCACGATCATCACGTTCTCGGCGTAGTCCTTCTCCAGGAGGTCCGTCTCGGTGCGCCCGGTCCCTTTGATCGGCCCGGACTCCACGATCCGTCCGTCGCGGCGCAGGAACAGCTCGGGCGAGGCCGTGGCCGTCTCTACGCCGTGGTCCGGCAGCCGAATCGTTCCTGCGTACGGCGCCGGGTTGCCGCGCGCGAGCAGCGCGGTGAGGGCGTCGACATCGGCGCCGGGCGGTGCGGGGGCGGACAGGACGCGGCAGAGGTTCGCCTGGTATACCTCGCCGGCCGCGATGTGCTCGCGGACGCGGCGCACGCCCGCCGTGTACGCGGCGCGGTCGAGCGACGACGTCCAGTCGCCGGGTGCCGGTCCCCGCCAGTCGCCCGGCACGGGCGCGGGCACCGGCTCCTCACGAACGTGGGCGAAGCGCGCGCAGGTCAGACGGCCCTCGAAGTCGGCGACGACGGCCCAGAAGCCGGTGGATTCCAGGGCCTCCGGGTCGCCGGTGACGTCGAGCAGACCGGTGGCGACGCGGTCGCCGAAACGGGCCAGTGGAGCGAGGTCGAGCACACGGTCGAGTCTAGGGCGGGTGTCCGCCGGGTGGCCCCGCGGTGACCTCTCGGCCGCCCTGACCACGTCGTACGGCCGTCGGCGGGCCGTCCAGGCGCAGGCGCACCGCAGCACGCTGCGCAAACGCGTTTTTGTCCTGGCCCCGGAATCCGCTAGAGTTCAACTCGTCGCCGGGCCGCGAGAGCGGGCCGAAACGACAGGCGGACGTAGCTCAGTTGGTAGAGCGCAACCTTGCCAAGGTTGAGGTCGCGAGTTCGAGCCTCGTCGTCCGCTCGAAGGAAGCAGGGGACTCCCGGTCCCCGCACTCCTGGTGGAGTGGCCGAGAGGCGAGGCAACGGCCTGCAAAGCCGTCTACACGGGTTCAAATCCCGTCTCCACCTCCAAGGACGATTAGCTCAGCGGGAGAGCGCTTCCCTGACACGGAAGAGGTCACTGGTTCAATCCCAGTATCGTCCACTGGATCTCCTGGAGATCCGTACCCGCGCGATTAGCTCAGCGGGAGAGCGCTTCCCTGACACGGAAGAGGTCACTGGTTCAATCCCAGTATCGCGCACGCAGTGCCCATGATCCGCCGATCGTGGCCCCGAGGACGATTAGCTCAGCGGGAGAGCGCTTCCCTGACACGGAAGAGGTCACTGGTTCAATCCCAGTATCGTCCACGCACCGGAACCCCCGGCCGTCCCGTACGGCCGGGGGTTCCGTCGTCGTGCGCGGGTCACGCGTGGGTCGTTCACGCGCGGTGCGTTGTCAGGACGAGAAGAGCATCCGCCCGAAGCCCTTGTGGCCGTGCTGCCCGTGGTGACCGTGATGACCGCCGTGGTGACCGCCGTGCGGAGCGCCCCAGGCGGGCGCCGCCGGCGCGGGGGGCGGGACCTGCTGGTAGGGCTGGGTCGCGCCCGGGGGCGGCGGCACCGGCTGCGACCACTGGGACTCGAGGCGGGTGAGGGCCTCCAGCTCGCCGTAGTCCAGGAAGATCCCCCGGCAGTTGCTGCACTGCTCGATCTGAACGCCGTTGCGGTTGTAGGTCTGCATCAGTGCGTGGCACTTCGGACACTGCATGGTCGGCTCAACTCCTCGCCGGTCGGTCCTGCTTCGCGTATCGCCAGAACAAGACACTGTCCGGCCGCGGTCGGTTGCACCCTACTTCGCGAAGTTCGTGTGCGAGCGGGCGGGGAGGCCGGCCATGCGCGCGCAGGCGTCCACGAACGACTCCTCCACCTCGTCCAGCGGGCGGCCGGCGGCCACCGCCTTCGCCAGGGACCGGGCGGCGGTCTGCACGGTCAGCGCACGGGCCGGGACGTCGAGAGCGGGCCAGGGATCGCCGTCCGCGGGAACGGCGGGGCCGCCGGCCGCGCGATAGGCGGCGAGGAAACGGGCCCACTGCCCGGGCGGCAGGAGGCCGCAGGCGAACCAGGCGGCCGGGCGGGCCAGGTCCCAGGCGGCAGGGCCCATGCCGAGGTCGTCGACGTCGATGAGCAGCCAGGGGCCGGTGCCGGCGGGCCGCCGGACGAGCTGGCCGAGGTGCAGATCGCCGTGGCAGAGGGTGTCCGGGTCCGGTGCGGGGGCCTCGGCGCGAGCCCAGGCGGGAAGACCGTCCCAGGCGGCCAGGACGGCCGCGGCCCCGGGGTGCGGGTCTGCCGCGCGCAGGAGCGCGACCGCGCGGGCGGCCTTGACCGGTCCGCGCATCGCGGGCAGCGGCACCGGCGGCGGAGTGCGGTGCAGCCGGGCGAGGAGAACGGCGGCCGCTTCCCAGGGGGCCGCGTCGGGGTCGTCGGGGTCCACGGGCGCGCCGTACGGCCAGAACGTGACGAGCCGCCCCCGCACGGTGACCGGCGCCGGCGTCAACGGCGGCAGCAGTACGTCCGGGAGCCGGGCGGCCGTTGCGAGGCGGAGGGCGAGCGCGGCGGGGTCGGTGGCCGGGTCGTGGGCCTTGGCGACGGTGGCCGCGTGGCGGACGACGGTGGCGCCGGGGCGGTCGGCGAGAGTGACGACGGTGCCGCAGACGCAGCGGCCGGTGCGCGGGTGGGCCAGGTCGCCGGCGCGGGCGGTCAGCTCGGCGAGCAGCGGGGTGGTCACGCGGTCTCCCTCGGGACTGGGCACCCGGAGAGGGTACGGCCCGGGGACGGTGGTCCGACTCGGGGGCGCCGCTGCGAGGACCCTGCGAAGGATGCGGGCAGGGGCGGGAAAAGGGCAGAGCAATGCCGGCGCAGCTCCCCAGCTGCGCCGGCATTCTGCCGTCCGCCGCACCCCCGTCCCCACGGGGTTATGGGTGGATGTCCCCGCCCGGACCGCTCTTCCGGGCCTGGGGTCGCCGCTCAGCGCCCCAGCATCACGCCCACGGACGACGCCTGTGTGGTCACTGTCTCCCAGCCGTCGAAGACGACGAGGAGCAGGACCGCCAGGGGAAGGGCCATGATCGTGGCCACCACAGGGTGGCGACGGCCCGTGCGGCTCGGGCGGAACGCGGCGCCGTACGCCTTGCGCCCCGTGCGGATCAGCGTCCGCGGTGCCGTGTGGGCCATGGTCCCTCTCCTGACCTCGCTCAGTTGTCGTTGGCAGCGGCGGGCGTCTGACCTCGGGGGACGAGTGCTGCACCCGCCGCTTGACCTCAAATCTAGGCGGCGTGGGACCACCGGACGTCATGCCCTCGTACCGATTGGCGGGCCTCCCCGAGGATGAGCCGCCGCGTCGTGCGTACTCCCCTGGGTGGAGACGCGCTCCTACGTCTCGGGGTCTTCCCGGAGGGGTCGCCCGCTGTGTCCGGACCTTTCCGAACTGTCCTCCCGCGGCACCGGCTGCTCGACCAGGGCGAGCACCCGGTTCGCCATGAAGCGGGCGGTGCGCACCGCTGTGCCGTTTCGCGTGACTTCGCTCACTTCGACGACCCCTCTGCGGATCGCCGTCTCCACCCGGCGGCCCGCTCTGCTCGCTGTCACCTCGTAGGTGCGCGTCGTGTCGCCCGCGTCCACGACGATCTCCACACGGTCACCCTTCACGGGTTCAATCCCCCTTCGGCGTCGAGTGGTTGGGGTCACGCGGGCCGTCAAGCCGCCCTGCCCGCGCGCTCCTTGACCACTCTTCAAGTCTCCCACCCGGCACTGACAATCGACCGGGTCGAGAGGGCGCGGCTCCTGCGCGAAGGCGGTCGGGGAAACGTAAGCTGTGGCACGTCACACGGATCGGGCAGCGGGGATGAACATGGCGATGATGCGCCTGAGGCGCGAGGACCCGCGCGTCGTCGGCTCGTTCCGGCTGCACAGACGGCTCGGCGCGGGCGGGATGGGCGTTGTCTATCTGGGTTCCGACAAGAAGGGTCAGCGGGTCGCCCTGAAGGTGATCCGGCCGGATCTGGCGGAGGATCAGGAGTTCCGGTCGCGCTTCGCGCGCGAGGTGTCCGCCGCGCGGCGGATCCGGGGCGGTTGCACGGCGCGGCTGGTGGCGGCGGATCTCGACGCCGAGCGGCCGTGGTTCGCCACGCAGTACGTGCCCGGCCCCTCGCTGCACGACAAGGTCGCCGACGAGGGTCCGCTGGCCGCCGCCGACGTCGCCGCCGTCGGAGCGGCCCTGTCCGAGGGGCTGGTGGCGGTGCACGAGGCGGGGGTGGTGCACCGGGACCTGAAGCCGTCGAACATCCTGCTCTCCCCCAAGGGCCCCCGGATCATCGACTTCGGCATCGCCTGGGCGACCGGCGCCTCCACGCTCACCCACGTCGGCACGGCGGTCGGCTCGCCCGGCTTCCTCGCCCCCGAGCAGGTGCGCGGCGCGGCGGTCACGCCGGCGACGGACGTCTTCTCGCTGGGCGCCACGCTCGCCTACGCCTCGACCGGCGACTCGCCCTTCGGGCACGGCAGCTCGGAGGTGATGCTGTACCGGGTGGTGCACGAGGAGCCGCACCTGCAGGGTGTGCCGGACGCGCTGGCCCCGCTGGTGCGGGCCTGCCTGGCGAAGGATCCCGAGGAGCGGCCCAGCACGCTCGATCTGTCGCTGCGGCTGAAGGAGATCGCCGCGCGCGAGGCGCAGGGGCTGCTGGACGGCCGGCCGCCCGCGCCCCGCAACGGCGAGGCGGACCGGCCCACCGGGCGGCTCGCCGACACCTATCCCGACCGTCCGCTGCGCCGGCCGCCCGGCCAGCAGGGCCCGCCCGGTGCGACGCCGGCGCCGCGCGGCGGATCCGCGGCGCGCGGTCCCGCCCCGGCGCGTGGGGGCGCGCCGTCCCGCGGGGCCGGTCCCGCGCGGGGTGGCGGCACGCCCGCGCGGGGGGACGGTTTCCCGTCCCGGGGCGGCGGCTCGGGGGCGCGGGGCGAAGCGCTGCCGCCCAGGGGGGAGGGCTTCTCGCCCCGGGGAGACGGGTTCGCGCCGCGGGGTGACGGGTTCTCGACCCGGGGCGAAGGTCTTCCCGCGTCACGCGGTGCTTCCGGGTCCGGGCCACGGGGAGAAGGGCTCCCACCTCGCGGCGACGGACACGCTCCGCGCGGTGACGGCCACCCGTCGGGGGGCGCCGGTTCCGGCCGCGGTGAGGCTCATGCCCCGCGCGGGGGCGCGTCCGGGCCCCGCGGTGAGGGCTTCGCACCGCGGGGCGGCGGGTCGGCCGCGCGTGGTGGCGGCGCGGGGTCGTCGCGGACCCGTGGCGGCTCCTCGTCGGCGGCGAGGAACACACCGGCCGGACGCGGCACGACGCGCTCCGGCGGTGGGAACCGGCCGCGCGGCGCCTCCGGGCGTCCCGCTGCCCGGTCCACCGGGAGTCTCCTGCGGCCCGCCAATCCTCGGCTGCTGCGACAGCGGCTGTTCGTGTTCGTGGTGGTGACGCTGCTCGTGGCGCTCGGCATCGCGGTCGTGCAGGCCTGCCAGGGCCCGGCCCGCGGGTTCGGCGTCCCGTCCCGGCAGGTCGTGCAGTCGGACGAACCGCCACAGGCCGACGGCGCCGTACCGCCGGGCCCGCGCCACGGCTGAGGACGACCGTCCGCCCGTAGTCGCGTCAAAGGCGACCCCTGCCCGGTGGCCAGGCCGCGGCAGCGGCTGCTCGTGAGGGTGGCAGCCTGCGGACTCGGCGGCCGGACCTGCCGGTCGGCCCGCTGGACCGCCGCACCGCTACGGCCGAGGACGCCCCGCGGTCACCGCGTAGAAGGCCACCGCAGCCGCCGCGCCCACGTTGAGGGAGTCCACGCCGTGGGACATCGGGATGCGGACCCGGGTGTCGGCTGCGGTGAGGGCGCGGCGGGTGAGGCCGTCGCCCTCGGCGCCCAGCATCAGGGCGACGCGGTCCATACGGTGCGGGGCAGTCTCGTCCAGGGTCTTCGCCGTCTCGTCGGGGGTGAGGGCGAGCACCGTGAAACCGGCCTCCCGGACCGTCTCCAGGCTTCCCGGCCAGGGGTCCAGACGGGCGTACGGCACCGAGAAGACCGCGCCCATCGACACCTTCACGCTGCGGCGGTAGAGCGGGTCGGCGCAGTCCGGGGAGAGCAGGACGGCGTCCATGCCGAGGGCGGCGGCGGAGCGGAAGATCGCGCCGATGTTGGTGTGGTCGTTGACCGACTCCATGATCACGACCCGGCGCGCGGTCCGCAGCAGGTCCCCGGCCGTGGGCAGCGGCTTGCGCTGCATGGAGGCGAGCGCGCCGCGGTGCACGTGGTAGCCGGTGACCTGCTCGGCCAGGCCCGGTTCGACCACGTAGACCGGGGCCGGGGACTCCTCGATGACGTCCCGCATGACGTCGACCCACTTCGCGGACAGCAGCATCGACCGCATGGCGTACCCGGCCTCCCGCGCCCGCCGGATCACCTTCTCGCCCTCGGCGATGAACAGGCCCTCGGCGGGTTCGCGGCGGCGGCGCAGGTCGACGTCGGTCAGGCCCGTGTAGTCGTGCAGACGCGGGTCGCCGGGGTCGTCGACGGTGATGAGTTCGGCCACGGGGTGATGCTGCCTTGTCCTGGGTGGGGCGGTGCGGGAAACGGGGTCACTCGGGGCGCGGGCCGACGGCGACGACCTCGCCGATCACGATGACCGCGGGCGGTTTCACGTCCTGCGAGCGGACCGTTTCGCCGACGGTGGCGAGGGTCGCGTCGACGCGTCGCTGGGCGGCGGTCGTGCCCTCCTGGACGAGGGCGACGGGGGTGTCGGGCGACTTGCCGTGCGCGACGAGGGTCTCGGCGATCCGTCCGATCTTGTCGACGCCCATGAGGATCACCAGCGTGCCGGTGAGTTTCGCCAGGGACGGCCAGTCGACCAGGGACCGCTCGTCGTCGGGGGCGACATGGCCGCTGACGACGGTGAACTCGTGGGCGACGCCGCGGTGCGTGACCGGGATGCCGGCCGCGCCCGGAACCGAGATCGAGCTGGAGATGCCCGGCACCACCGTGCAGGGGATGCCCGCCTCGGCGAGGGCCTGCAGCTCTTCCATGCCCCGGCCGAAGACGTAGGGGTCGCCGCCCTTGAGACGTACGACGGACCTGCCCTGCTTGGCGTGTTCGATCAGGGCGTTGTTGATGGCCTCCTGGGCCATGAAGCGGCCGTACGGGATCTTCGCCGCGTCGATCACCTCGACGTGCGGCGGCAGCTCGGCGAGGAGGTCGCGGGGGCCGAGACGGTCGGCGATGACGACGTCGGCCTCGGCGAGCAGGCGCCGGCCGCGGACGGTGATCAGGTCGGGGTCGCCGGGGCCGCCGCCGACGAGGGCGACGCCCGGGGTGCGGGTGCGGTGGTGAGGGGCGACGAGGGTGCCGTCGCGCAGGCCCTCGACGACCGCGTCGCGGATGGCGGCGGTGTGCCGGGGGTCGCGGCCACGGGCGCCGGCGGTGAGCACGGCGACCGTGACGCCCTCGCTGGTGCCGGTGGCCGGGGTCCAGGCCGTCGCCGCGTCGGCGTCGTCGGAGCGCACGCACCACACGCGGTGCGACTCGGCCTCGGCGGAGGCGCGGGCGTTGGCCTCCGGGTCGCTGGTGGCGATCAGGGCGTACCAGGCGTCCGCGAGGTCGCCCTGCGCGTACGGGCGCCGCTCCCAGGTGATCTCGCCCGCGTCCGCCATGGCCTCGACGGAGGGGGTGGCCCGCGGAGAGACGAGGAGGACGTCCGCGCCGGCCGCGATGAGGGCGGGCAGGCGGCGCTGGGCGACCTGACCGCCGCCGAGGACGACGACCCTGCGGCCGGTGAGGCGGAGGCCTACGGGGTAGGCGGGGTGTTCGGCCATGAGGGACGGCTCCTCGTACAGGCGGCGATGCGGTGGGCGCTACGGCTCTGGAGCAGCCCTGACGTGGGAGTTTACGGCTCGGTTCAGCCTACGGCCGGGGCGGGGTGGCCGGCGACGACGGCGCAGCCGCCCGCCCCGGCCCCGGTGCTACTTCTCGGTGACGCCCGCGGAGTCGAACGTCGCCACCTCGTGCATCGCGCGTGCCGTGCTCTGCACCAGCGGCAGGGCGAGCAGCGCGCCGGTGCCTTCGCCGAGGCGCAGGTCGAGGTCGACCAGCGGGCGCAGGCCCAGCTTGTTCAGCGCCGCCACATGGCCGGGCTCGGCGCTGCGGTGGCCCGCGATGCAGGCGGCGAGGACCTCGGGCGCGATGGCGCGGGCGACCAGGGCGGCGGCGCCGGCGCTGACGCCGTCGAGGATCACCGGCGTGCGCAGGGAGGCGCCGCCGAGGAGGAGGCCGACCATGGCGGCGTGCTCCAGGCCGCCGACCGCGGCGAGCACGCCGATGGGGTCGGCCGGGTCGGGCCGGTGCAGTTCGAGGGCGCGGCGCACGACCTCGGTCTTGCGGGCCAGCGTCTCGTCGTTGATGCCGGTGCCCCGGCCCGTGACCTCGGCCGGGTCGGCGCCGGTGAACACCGAGATCAGGGCCGCGGAGGCGGTGGTGTTGGCGATGCCCATCTCGCCGGTGAGCAGCGCCTTGTTCCCGGCCGCCACCAGGTCGCGGGCGGTCTCGATGCCGACCTCGATGGCCTGCTTGGCCTCCTCGCGGCTCATCGCGGGGCCGGTGGTCATGTCGGAGGTGCCGGGGCGGACCTTGCGGGGCAGCAGGCCCGGGGTGGAGGGGAGGTCGCCCGCCACGCCGACGTCGACGATGCACACCTCGGCGCCGACCTGGTTCGCGAAGGCGTTGCAGACGGCTCCCCCGCCGAGGAAGTTGGCCACCATCTGGGCGGTGACCTCCTGCGGCCAGGGGGTGACGCCCTGGGCGTGCACGCCGTGGTCGCCGGCGAAGATCGCGACGGCCGCGGGCTCCGGGATGGGCGGCGGGCACTGACGGGACAGCCCGGACAGCTGGGCGGAGATGATCTCCAGCATGCCGAGCGCGCCGGCCGGCTTGGTCATCCGCTTCTGCCGCTCCCAGGCCTCGCCGAGCGCCTTGGCGTCCAGCGGGCGGATCTGGGCGACGGTCTCGCCGAGCAGGTCGTGCGGCTCCTCGCCGGGCAGGGCGCGGCGGCCGTACGTCTCCTCGTGCACGACCCAGGACAGCGGGCGGCGCTTGGACCAGCCCGCCTGCATCAGCTCGGGCTCCTCCGGGAACTCGTCGACGTACCCGACGCACAGGTAGGCGACGACCTCCAGGTGTTCGGGCAGGCCGAGGGCTCGGACCATCTCGCGCTCGTCGAAGAAGCTGACCCAACCGACGCCGAGGCCCTCGGCGCGGGCGGCGAGCCAGAGGTTCTCCACGGCGAGCGCGGAGGAGTACGGGGCCATCTGCGGCTGGGTGTGCCGGCCGAGGGTGTGCCGGCCTCCGCGGGTGGGGTCGGCGGTGACCACGATGTTGACCGGGGTGTCGAGGATGGCCTCGATCTTCAGTGCCTTGAACTGCTTCGCCCGGCCCTTGGGCAGCGACTGGGCGTAGGCGTCGCGCTGGCGCATGGCCAGTTCGTGCATGGCCCGGCGGGTCTCGGCGGAGCGGATGACGACGAAGTCCCAGGGCTGCGAGTGGCCCACGGACGGGGCGGTGTGCGCGGCCTCCAGGACGCGGAGCAGCACCTCGTGCGGGATGGGGTCGCTGCGGAAGCCGTTGCGGATGTCGCGGCGCTCGCGCATGACCTTCAGCACGGCCTCGCGCTCGGCGTCGTCGTAGCCGGGCGCGGCCGGGCCGGTGGCCTGCCGGGGCGGCTTCGCCGCGGCCGGGTCGTCCTCCTGGCCCGCAGTCGTGGCGGCGACGAGGGCGGCGGGGGCGGCGGCCTGGTCGACCGCCTGGTCCGCGGGCTGTTCGGGGGCCTGGGCGGCCAGGGGTTCCGTCTGCTGGACGGGGGCGGGCTCGGGGTCGGCCTCTCGGGGCGCCGGGACCGTGGGGACGGCTTCGGGGGCCGTCGGCTCCGGCTGCTCCTGCGTGGGCAGGACGATGGGGTGGGGCGGGGTGGGCGCCAGGTGCGGGGTGGTCGGCACGGTGCCGTCGACGGGGACGAACTCGCCCAGGGGCTGTTCCGGCTGCGGCTCCAGGGGCAGGGCCGGCTGGTCCGCGGGGGGCGCGGGCTGCGGCTCGGGCGCGGGGGCCTCGGCGACGACGGGGGCCGGCTCGGCCTCGACCGGGACGGAAGGGTCGGCGTGGGGCGGCGCCGGCGCAGCCGTCGCGTCCTGTGCCTCGGGGGTTGCGGGCGCGGGCTGCTCCGCCTCGGCCGGGGCGACGACGGCGCCCTCGGGCACGGCGGTGTCGGCGGGCTGCCGCACCGGCTCCTGCACGGCGGCCATCCCGACGGGCTCGGCCTGCGAGGGCGCGGGCGCGGGCACGTCGGTGGCGTGCTGCGGCTCGGGGGCGGGGACCACGACCGGCTCGACGGGCTCGACGACGGCCGCCTCGACGGACTCGACGGGCTCGACGACGGCTGCCTCGGCGGGCTGCGTCTGCTCGGGTACCGGCCCCTGCTCGGGGACGACTGCCTGCTCGGGGAGGACCGCCTGCTCGGGGAGGACCGCCTGCTCGGGGAGGACCGCCTGCTCGGGGACGACTGGCTGCTCGGGGAGAACCCCCTGCTGCAGGGCCTCCGAAGGCACCGCCTGCGGTACCTGCGCACCCTCGGGCCCGCCCGCGACCGGAGCCTCCGGGACCGGGACGACGGCCTCGGCCGCCTGCTCCGCACCCGGCACATCGGAAGCGTCCGGAGTGTCCGGGGCCTCCCCTGCCTGCGCGGGCGCGGCCTCCGCGGCCACCCCGGCGTCGGCGGCCTCGCCGCCCGGCACCGCGTCCGCCACCGGAGCCGCCTGCGCCACCGGCACGGCGTCCGTCGCCGGACCCCCATCGGCCGCCGGCACCGCGTCCGCCCCGTGAGCAGCGTCCGCCTGCGCCGGACCCTGCGGCGACTCCCCGGCGCCCGCCGGGGACTCCGCGGGCGGCACCGCGCCGGCCTCGGTCGTGAGGCGGGCCAGTGCGGCCTGGGCCGGGTCCACGGGCCGGGCCTGCGCCGGGTCAACCGGCTCGGTCTGCGGGCGGCCCTGCGCCTGCTGCGGAGCAACCGTTTCCGCAGGAGTCGCCCCGGCGGCCACCGGGCCCTGGGCGCTCCACGGCACGGCGCCCTGCGGGACCGTCTCGTGCAGCCGGGGCCCGTCGAGGTACTCGGGGCCGGACGGCGCGGGCTGCCGTACCGGCGCGCCGGCGGGGCCGCGGTCGGCGAGGGAGCGGACCGGGCTCGCGGAGGCGTCCGGAATGGGCGGGCCGAGGTGCAGCGGGCGGCGCGGCGTCGGCGTGGCGGTGGTCGGCGGGGCCTGCGCGTACGTGGGACCCGGCAGGCGTACGCCGCTGAGGTCGACCGAGCCGCTGTCGCGGCCGGACGTCTCGTGGGCGCCCGGCTCGTGGACGGCTTCGACGACCGGCTCGGGCGCCGGCGGGGCCACTTCGTTGCCCCAGGCGCCCTGGGCGCCCGGCAGCAGCAGGTCTTCGTCCTCGGCGGGTGTCTCGGAGAGGTAGGTGTACGCGCCGTGCGCGGGGACGCCCGGCTGCTCCACCATGCCTGCGTTCTCCGGCAGCCCCTCGCCCGGGACCTGGCCGGTGTCGGTCATGCGTACCCCTCGCCCATCGGTTGATGCTTCTACGACCAGCTCACCCGGAACGGCGCACCGACCGCCCCACAGTGAAGAACGAGCGTGCGTGCCCAGCGGCACGAACGACCGCCCGGAAAAGGCGACAAAGCCATTCGGTGGCATTGTCCCGGTCGTTCCCCCGTCACGTCAGCTCGATCCGCGACTGGCCGCTGTGGACTGCGCCACGTTGCGCGCCCTCCGGTTGCGCCGTACCGCACACCGTCCGAACCGGGCAGGGATGCAGGGACATTGAACGACGAACTGCCCGGTGTCCGAGTGCGGTACAACGATCGGCCAGCCTACCGCGCGCGGTACGACAACCCGATCACTGGGACGCCGCGCTGAGCAGGAACGCGACGCTGCGCTCCGTCTCCGTCCAGGCGCGCGTGTCGAGTTCGACGGACTGGAGCAGCGCGCAGGTCACGTCGTAGCCGTGCTCGTTGAGGGTCCGGCCGATGTGTTCGGCGGTGTCGCGGGTGCCGGCGTGGGCGACGATCCGCTGGGGGCGGCGGTCGGCGACCGCGGAGACCACGGCCTCTCCCCCACCGCCGACGCGGACGACGTCCGGTTCGGGGAGGTTCTCCAGGGCGTGCGGGGCGGTGCCGTGGACGACCTGGAGCTGGACGCCGAGACGGCGGGCGGTGGCCGCGGTGCGGGCGCAGGCGGCCGGGTCGCGGTCGACGGCGATGACGGCGGCGCCGGCCCGGGCGGCCTCCACGGCGAAGGCGCCGCTGCCGCAGCCGATGTCCCACACGAGGTCGCCGACGCGCGGTCCGAGCCGGGCGAGCTGGGCCGCGCGCAGCGGCTCGCGTTCGCCCTCGCCCTGCTCCCCCTCGTACGTGGCGGCGGGCAGGGTCCAGCCGCGCGGCCCCGCACCCGGGTCGCGTCCGGCGATCCAGCCGCCTCCCTCGGGGGGTCCGGGCGGGCCGGACGGGCCGCCGATGACGATGACGACGTTGGGGTCGCGCCAGGTGTGGTCGGCGGCCTTGTCGGAGGTGACGACGGTGACCTGTTCGTGGTCGGTGCCGACTTCCTCGCAGATGACGAAGGTGCGGTGGACCCCATCGAGGAGGAGGCCGAGTTCGGCGGGGCCGGCGCCGGGCGAGGTGAGGACGGCGACCTTGGTGTGGGCGCGGCACACATTCACCGCGCGTCGCAGGGTGCGGCTGTGGGCGACGACCACTTGGGCGTCGTCCCAGGGCATTCCGGCGCGGGCGAAGGCGGCGGCGACGGAGGAAACGGCGGGGACGACCTCCACCTCGAGGCCGAACTCGGGTGCGCGCAGGGTGCGGACGACGCCGAAGAAGCCGGGGTCGCCGTCGGCGAGGACCACGGCCGTGCCGCGGTGGGCGGCGATGCGGCGGGCGGCGAGGGCGACGCTGCCGAGGCGGACGCGTTCGGCGGCGGGCGGGATCTCGGGGAGCGCGAGGTGGTGGGCGGCGCCGGCGACCAGGGTGGCGGCGCCGAGGGCGGCGCGTGCCGCAGTGGTCAGCGGAGAGCCGTCCCAGCCGATCACCGTGACCCGGTCGGCCATCGTCGTCAGTCTCCTGGGGGATTGCGCAGCTCGTGTGGGGCTGCCCGCGGTCGGGCGGGCTTGGTGAGACTACCCGGTGCGGCCGGGGTGTGCCGGGGCGGTGCCGCCCCCGGCATCAGTTCCAGTCGGCGTAGGAGGTGAAACCGCCGGCGTCGGCCAGTCGCTCGCCCGCGCCCTCGATGTCCTCGGGCAGCAGGCTCCAGACGATGTAGTCGGTGCGCGCCTCGCTCCAGGCGCCCTGGTCGGTGCGGGTGCGCGCTATGCAGGCGCCGCGCAGGACGCCCTCGCTGATGCAGCCGATCTTCTGGGCGACCTGCTGGGCGGCGGTGTTGTCGGCGGCGGTGCGCAGCTCGATGCGTTCGAACTTCTGGTCGCCGAGCAGCCATTGGGCGATGGCCAGCGCGGCCTCGGAGGCGTAGCCCTCGCCGCGCGCCCAGGGGGCCACGATGTACGACAGCTCGGTGGAGCGGACGTGCCAGTCGGTGTGGCGCAGCCGGACGACGCCGACGAGGCGCTGGGTGAGGAACTCGGTCACGGCGAGGTCGAAGCCGCGGCCGGAGGTGCGCTCGGCGGGGGCCTGCTCGGTGATCCAGGCGCGGGCGGTGTCCTCGGTGCAGGGGTGGGGGACGTCGGTCCAGGCGACGACCTGTTCGTCGTTCATCATCTCGGCGAGGGCGGGGACGTCGTCCTCGTCGAGGGGACGCAGCACCAACCGCTCCGTGCTGATGGAGATGTTGGGGAAGGTGCTCGTCATGACGTCGCTCCGTAACCTTCGAAAACCTTCGGACCGTCAGGTCTGCTGAACTGCCCAGCATGCAGCATGAAGGCGCGGGACCGCACCACGGGGTCGGCTCCGGGATCGGGGCGCGGGTCCGTGGTGCGGTCCGGGTGTCGCGGGGACGGCGGGGCGGTGATCAGAAGGAGGGGATCACGGAGCCGTCGTAGTTCTCCTCGATGAACTTCCTGACCTCGTCGGAGGTGAGCAGCTCCGCGAGCTTCCTCACGCGCGGGTCGTCCTCGTTGCCCTCCTTGACGACGAGGAGGTTGACGTTCGGGTTGTTCTCCGGGGACTCCAGGACGAGGGCGTCCTCGGCGGGCTTGAGGTCGGCCTCCAGGGCGTAGTTGCCGTTGATCACCGCGGCGTCGACGTCGGCGAGGGAGCGCGGGGTCTGGGCCGCCTCCAGCTCCTTGAACTTGAGGTTCTTGGGGTTCTCGGTGATGTCGGCGACGGTGGCGGAGGTGCCGACGCCGTCCTTGAGGGTGATCAGGCCGTTGGCGGCGAGCAGCTGCAGGGCGCGCGCCTCGGTGACGGTGTCGTTGGGGACGGCGATGGTGGCGCCGTTCTTCAGGCCGTCGGCCTTGTCGGTCTTCTCGGAGTACAGGCCGAGCGGTTCCAGGTGGACGGAGGCGACGGACACCAGGTGGGTGCCGTTCTTCTTGTTGAAGTCCTCGAGGTAGGGCTCGGTCTGGAAGTAGTTGGCGCCCACCGAGCCGTCCTCGGTCGCCGTGTTCGGCGTGACGTAGTCGGTGAACTCCTTGACCTCGAGGTCGAGGCCCGCCTTCTCGGCGAGGTGGTCCTTGACGTAGGTGAGGACCTCGGCGTGCGGGACGGGGGTGGCGGCGACGACCAGGGGGGCGGAGGCGTCGGAGGCGGCGTCCTCGTCCGAGCCGCAGGCGGTGAGCCCGAGGGTGAGGGCTCCGGCGGCGAGGACGGCGGTGGTGATCTTGGCGGTGTTACGCACGAAAAGTGCCTTTCCTTGTGGGTGGTGCGACCCCGTCGTGGGTGGACGGGGAGTTCTGGGGGCGGCGGGTCAGGAGACCTTGGCGACGTCCGCCGCGGCCGGCTCCTCCGCCTTGAGCAGGCGCAGGCGCGGGGCGGGTCCGGAGCGGGCGCCACGGCGGTGCAGGGAGCGGGCGGCGTAGTCGCCGGCGAACTGGATCACCGAGATGGCGACGGCGAGCAGCGCCACGGTGATCCACATCAGGCCGGTCTCGAAGCGCTGGTAGCCGTAGCGGACGGCGAGGTCGCCGAGGCCGCCGCCGCCGACGGTGCCGGCCATGGCGGAGTAGCCGATGAGGGCGATGACCGTGGTCGTGGTGGAGGCGATCAGCGAGGGCAGCGCCTCGGGGACCAGGACCTTGCGGACGATGGTCCAGGTGCTGCCGCCCATCGCCTGGACGGCCTCGACCAGCCCGTGGTCCACCTCGCGCACGGCCGTCTCGACCAGCCGGGCGAAGAACGGGATGCCGCCGATGGCCAGCGGCACGACGGCCGCCTCGCTGCCGATGGTGGTGCCGGTGATCCAGCGGGTGAAGCTCATCAGCGCGACCATCAGGATGATGAACGGCATCGACCGCCCGATGTTCACGACCTGGCCGATGACCTTGTTCAGCACGGTGTTCTGCAGCAGGCCGCCCCGGTCCGTGAGGACCAGCAGGATGCCGATGGGCAGTCCGAGGACCACGGCGATGGCGGTGGACCAGCCGACCATGATCAGCGTCTCGGTACACGCCTGCGCCAGCAGGGGCTGCATCTGTGACCAGGTCACCGGGCGCCTTCCTTCAGCAGTGCGGACGGGGTGCCGTCCGTGGTGTTCACGACGTCGATCTGGAGGCCCTGCTCGCGCAGAAAGCCGATGGGCACGACGTTGTCCTCGTAGCGGCCGGGCAGTTCGATGCGCATCCGGCCGATCTGGAGGCCGCCGACGGTGTCGATGGCGGCGCCCAGGATCGATATGTCGATGTTGTAGGTGCGGGCCAGCTGGGAGACGACCGGCTGGGTGGCGCTCTCGCCGTGGAAAGTGACGTCCAGGACGGTGCGGTCGTCGGCGGATGCCTCGCCGCCGACGGGGAAGAGGGCGGCGGCGAGCCGGGAGCCCGGGGTGGCGAGCAGTTCGCCGACCGTGCCGGACTCGACGATGCGGCCGCGCTCCATCAGGGCGGCGGAGTCGCAGACGCTCTTGACGACGTCCATCTCGTGCGTGATGAGCAGGACGGTGAGGCCCAGCCGGCGGTTGAGGTCGCGCAGCAGCGTCAGGATCGAGCGGGTGGTCTCGGGGTCGAGCGCGCTGGTGGCCTCGTCGGAGAGCAGCACCTTGGGGTCGCCGGCGAGGGCGCGGGCGATGCCGACGCGCTGCTTCTGACCGCCGGAGAGCTGGGCGGGGTAGGCCTTGGCCTTGTCGGCGAGACCGACGAGGTCGAGGAGTTCGAACGCCTTGCGGGAGCGCTCCTTGCCCGACATCCCGAGGATTTCCAGCGGGAGTTCGACGTTGTC
Organism: Streptomyces sp. NPDC006610; assembly: GCF_040611575.1. NCBI lineage: Bacteria > Bacillati > Actinomycetota > Actinomycetes > Kitasatosporales > Streptomycetaceae > Streptomyces > Streptomyces sp. NPDC006610. Next base: position 231,836 of record NZ_JBEXOP010000002.1, on the reverse strand, counting down.
CTGGACGGTCCGGGTGGACAGCAGGTTGAAGTGCTGGAAGACCATGCCGATGCGGCTGCGGGCCCGGCGCAGTTCCTTGCCCGCGCGCGGTCCGCGTCCGGCGAGCGCGGTGAGGTCCTGTCCGTCGACGGTGACCGTGCCCGAGGTGGGGCGCTCCAGGAGGTTGACGCAGCGGATGAGCGAGGACTTGCCGGCGCCGGACTGTCCGATGACGCCGTACACCTCGCCTTCGCGGACGTGCAGGTCGACGCCGTCGAGGGCGACGACCTCACGGCCGCGTGAGCCGTCGGCCCGATAGATCTTCGTCAAGCCCGATGTGGTGATCACTGGGGATTTCCGTCACTGTCGAGTGCGCGGGCGTGGGTGTGCCCGGGCACGGGTGCATTCGGTCGGAAACGCGGCACGGCTCTCGCGGTGGCGATGGGCCGGAGTGAGAACTGGTGCGCGCTGCGGGTTCCCGTCACGCCGTCCTGGTGGTGGGGGCGGCTCGCTCGCACACGGCTGGGGGCCGGTGGACGTGCCACGGCGTCTCGCTTCGGGGCGCGAGGTGCGGGGTGGTGCGGGGGCCCTCTAGCAGGCGCACATTCGACACAGACAACGAGCACCGGGCGTCGGGGTCGCCTCGGTCGCAGGGATGCGGCAGCTCGTGGTGGTCATGCGATCAGTAAACCAGACGAACGGTGCCGGTCCGCCATCCATAGTCCGAATAGCGGACACGCGTGGACGGGTCCCGCCCCCACCCGCCGATCCGTACGACCCCGGCTCCGACCAGCGCGAAAGGGCACGCGGGCCGGTCCTCGGGGCCCCGCCGGAGGACCGCGGGCCGGGCGGGCTGTGGCCAACGCCACGGCGACCGGGGCAGCGGGCGGCGGACGGGGGTCGGCCACGTCGGACCGCCCGTCCCGTAATAGGGTCGCGGCATGTTTGATGCCCTCACGCTGGTGACCGGTGTCGCCGCGCTGCTGCTGGCCGCATGGTGCGGCTGGGCCGCCCATCGGGACCAGCCGACGAAGGACTGGCACTTCATCGGGATGGCCGTGGTGTCGGTGCTGGCGCTGGTGCAGCTGGTGACCGGCATCGTGCTGGTGGCGCGGGGCGAGGAGCCGGCGCAGGGCACGACGATCTTCGTGTCGTATCTGCTGGGGGCGTTCGCCTGTGTTCCGGCGGCGGGGTTCATGTCGCTGGCCGAGCGCACGAAGTGGGGCTCGGTGACGGTCGCGGCCGGCGGTGTGGTGCTCGCGGTGCTGGAGGTGCGGCTCTATGACATCTGGGGAGGCTGAGGTGGCCGCGACGCAGGACGGGCCGGGCCGGACGCGGCTGGTCCGGGGGCCGGGCGTGCTGCTGGTGTGGCTGTACGGCGTGATGGTCGTCGGCGCGGTGTCGCGGTCCGCGTACCAGATCGCGACCGAGTTCGACCGGGCGCCGCTCGCGTACACGCTCTCGGCGCTGGCCGGGCTGGTCTACGGCTTCATCACGTACTCGCTGGTGCGCGGCGGGGAGACCGCCCGCAAGGCGGCCCTGGTGTGCTGCGGCGCCGAGCTCGCGGGGGTCCTGGTCGTCGGGGCCTGGACGATGGCCGACCCCTCGGCCTTTCCCGACGCGACCGTGTGGTCCGAGTTCGGGATGGGCTACCTGTTCATCCCGGTGCTGCTGCCGCTGACCGCCCTGTACTGGCTGCGGAAGGCGCCCCGCGGCTGAGACGGCCGGGGGCGCCCGCGCTCGGGCCGCTCAGGCCGTCCGGGCGTAGGCCTCGGCGGCCTTCTCCAGGACGATCATGGGTACGCCGTCCGTGCCCTGGGAGGTGCCCACCATCCGGTAGCCCGCCTTGCGGTACAGACGGAGGTTGCCCTCGCTGCGGTGGCCGGTGTGCAGCCGGAACCGCGTGACGCCGCGCTGCTCGGCGAGGGCCAGCTCGGCGGCCTGCAGGAGGCGGGCGCCGATGCCGTGGCCCTGGAGGCGGGGGTGCACGCACAGGCGGCCGATGTCGGCGGCGCCGTCCTCGGCGACCTCGCCGCGCACCGAGCCGACCACCTCGTCGCCGAGCCGGGCCACGAACACGCAGTCCTCGGCGACCTGGCGGCGCACGGAGTCGAGGGTCTGGACCAGAGGGTCGATGCGGTAGTTGCCGTACAGCGCGGCCTCGCTCTGGAAGCACAGGTACTGCAGCTTGAAGATCTGCTCGGCGTCCTGCTCGGCCGCCTCGGAGATGACCACGCTCATGCCCATGTGTGCACGCCTCCCGCTCACCTGTTGCTTGTTGTCCCCCACTCCTATCCCCGCGCTCTCCGCGTCGCAACCTCCGCCGTGAGCAATCGACGCAGACATCCCAGACATCGGGAGCGTTCCGGCCCAAGACTGCCCTGTGAGATACCCAACTCCGCCGCGATCTCCCGGTATGTGGGGTCCTCCGGTGCGAGCAGGGCCTCCAGCAGGGCGGGGCAGCGGCCGGGCAGGCGGCGCACCGCGTCGCGCAGGGCGCGGCGGCGGGCGGCGGCGAGGGCGAGGTGTTCGGGGGTGCGGTCGCCGCTGCCGCAGGGCTCACGACCGTACGGCCGTTCGATCCGCGTGGTACGGCGGGTGCGGCGGGCCTCCGCGCGGACGGCGCGCCGCAGCCAGCGCGCCGGGTCGCGCGGCGCCGCACCGGCGGCGAGCAGTTCCAGCAGGCGGAGCCAGACCGCCTGTTCCAGGTCGGCCGGCTCGGCCCCGGCGGCGGGCGCCTCGGCCGAGGCCTCGGCGGCGAGGAGCGGCCGCAGGGCGGCGAGCAGCTCGTGCGTCATGTGCGACACGACGCGGCCGCCCGGGCAGGGGTTGCCCGGGCGGCCGGTGTTACGTCGAACGAGGCGCGCAGGCTCAGCCGTTGACGAACGCCTCGCGGGCGAGCAGGCCGGTGTCGGGGTGGTCGGTGAAGACGCCGTCGATGCCGGTGGCGAAGTACGCCCTGTAGGCGCCGAACACGTCGCCGTAGGCGTCGGCCTCGGCGCCCTTGCGGAAGTCGGCGGGCAGGAAGGGGTTCTCGTTGCGCAGGGTCCAGGGGTGCAGGACCAGGCCGACCTTGTGCGCGTCGGCGACGAGGGTGGTGGGCCTGGTCAGCCTGCCGTTCGCGTCCTTGGGGATGACCAGGTCGAGGGTCGGGCCGATGCCCTGCGCGTAGGAGGCGATCTCGCGCAGGCCGGCCGGCTTGACCAGGTCGGCGACGGTGCGCGGGTCACCGGTCTCGACGAAGTCCCAGGGGCGGGTGGAGGCGCCGGAGAGCAGCACCACGAGCGGGTTGTCGACCAGCTTGTTGAGGCGCTGGATGCTGGTGGGCTCGAAGGACTGCAGGATGACCGGCGAGTTCCACCTGTTGCGGCCGTACTTGCGCAGCAGCTTGGCGACCCGCTCCTCCAGGCCGAGGCCGAGCTTGCGGAAGTAGGTGGGGTGCTTCAGCTCGGGGTAGATCCAGACCTGCTTGCCGCGCTTGCGGGTCTGCTCCTCCTGCCACTGGAGGACCTCTTCGAAGGTGGGGATCTCCCACACGCCGTTGTAGAGGGTGTTGTTCGGGCGGTTGGCCGGGATGCGCTCGGTGGCGCGCAGGGTCTTCAGCTCGGCGAGGGTGAAGTCCTCGGTGAACCAGCCGGTGACGGGGACGCCGTCGAGGACCTTGGTGGTCTTGCGGCTCGCGAACTCGGGGTGGTCGGCGACGTCGGTGGTGCCGCCGATCTCCGGTTCGTGGCGGCAGACGATGTGGCCGTCCTTGGTGGGCACCAGGTCGCCGGCCTCGACGATGTCGGCGCCCATGTCGAGGGCGAGCTGGTAGGCGCCGAGGGTGTGCTCGGGGCGGTAGCCGCTGGCGCCGCGGTGGCCGATGATCGTCGGCACGGGCAGGCCCTTCACACCGCGGCCGGGGTCGCGCCCGTCGGCCCTGGCGGTGCCGGACAGGCCGAGAACGGCTCCGCCCGCGCCGAGCACGGCCGCCCCGAGGAGCGCCCGCCGCCCGGTGCCGGGCGCCTTCTCCTGCGCCTGCTCGTTGGACTCCTGCGTTCCCATCTGCGGCCTCCCTGCCGTGACGTCGTCCCGTGTGGTGCGCGCCGATGGTAGGGGGGTGGACGTGACGCCAGGGAGGCCTCGGTTCGAACGCGTGGGTGACGACGGATGTCGTGTCAGGGGCGCATTCGAGCCAAGCGCGACGCGGCGGTCCGCGCGGGAGCATGGCGGCGGGCGGGCAGGGTAACCGGAGCGTGCACGACAGTTCCCGCAGGGCGTGGCGGCCGGGTCACGGACGGGCGCCGGAGCCGCACCGCAGGTCGGCGTGCGTCAACACCGCGTAAGACCTCGGTGAAACCGGTGTCCCCGATGTGCGCAACTCCAGGGCCGCGAGTATCGTCCTCACCTGCACAGACTCATACTGCTTCCCACCGGAGGGCCCGTTGTCCCGCTTCGCGCTCATCAAGGCAGTGCTCGGACCGATCATGCGCCTGATGTTCCGCCCCCGGGTGGAGGGCGCGGAGCGCATTCCCGGCGACGGGCCGGTGATTCTGGCCGGTAATCATCTCACCTTCATCGACTCGATGATCCTGCCGCTGGTCTGCGACCGCCAGGTGTTCTTCATCGGCAAGGACGAGTACGTGACCGGCAAGGGCCTCAAGGGCCGGCTGATGGCGTGGTTCTTCACGGGCGTCGGCATGATCCCGGTGGACCGGGACGGCGGCAAGGGCGGGGTCGCGGCGCTGATGACCGGCCGGCGCATCCTGGAGGAGGGCCGGGTCTTCGGCATCTACCCCGAGGGCACCCGCTCCCCCGACGGCCGCCTGTACCGCGGCCGCACGGGCATCGCCCGGCTGACCCTGATGACGGGGGCGCCGGTGGTGCCGTTCGCGATGATCGGCACGGACAAGATCCAGCCGGGCGGCGCGGGGATGCCCCGGCCGAGCCGGGTCACGGTCCGCTTCGGCGAGCCGCTGGAGTTCTCCCGCTACGAGGGCATGGACCGTGACCGCTATGTGCTGCGCGCGGTGACCGACTCGGTGATGACCGAGGTCATGCGGCTGTCGGGGCAGGAGTACGTCGACATGTACGCCACGAAGGCGAAGGCGGCTTAGCCGAGGGACGGGCGGGCCGGCGACCGACCGGGGCGCCGGCCCGTTCAGCTCTGGGGATGCTGCTTCGCCCCCCGCGCGGCCCCGCTCTCCAGCCGCGTCCCCTTCAGCAGGACCCACGCCACCGCCGCCGCCGTCAGCAGGACCACCGCCCCCGTCGTCGCCGCCAGGGTGAGGCCGTCGACGAAGGACCGGCGGGCCGCGTCGAGCAGCGCCTCGGATGCGGGGGCGGGCAGGGTCGCGGCCGTCTCCACCGCGCCGGCCAGTGACTCGCGGGCGGCGTCCGGGACGCCGGCCGGGCCGGTGAAGTCCCGGTAGACGCCCGTCACGATGGAGCCGAGGACGGCGATGCCCAGGGCCGCGCCGAGTTCGTACGCCGTCTCGGACACCGCGGACGCCGCGCCCGCCTGCTCCTTGGGCACCGACCCGAGGATCACGTCGGCGGTCACGGTGAACGAGAACCCCGCGCCGACCCCCACCACCAGCAGAGCGCCCCCGAGCAGCGGGTACCCCGTGGACTGGCCGAGGAAGGCCAGCGAGGCCAGCGCCAGACCCACCGCGGCGAGTCCGCCGGCCACCACCGCCCGCACCGAGAACCGCCGGGCCGCCGCACCCGCTACCAGACCGGCCGCCACCGCGCCGACCGCCGCGGGCAGTTCGGCCAGCCCCGCCTCGAACGGCCCCCGCCCCTGCACGAGTTGCAGGTACTGCGAGAGGAAGAACACCAGGCCCGACAGGCCCAGGATCGTCAGCAGGTCGGCCAGCACGGCCGCGCTGAAGCCCCGGTGCCGGAACAGCCGTATGTCCAGGAGCGGGGCCGGCAGGGTCAGCTGCCGGCGGACGAAGCCGTACAGCGCGGCTGCGCCCAGGGCGGCGACTCCCAGCGCGTCCGCGCCCGGGCCGTGCGCTGCGGTCTCCTTGACCGCGTAGACCACCGCGATCATCCCGGCCAGCGACAGCAGCACGCTCGGCAGGTCCCACGGTCCCGGCCGGTCGCTCTTCGACTCGGGCAGCAGCCTGGCGCCGACGACGACCAGGACGGCCATCACGGGCAGGTTGATCAGGAACACCGAACCCCACCAGAAGTGCTCCAGCAGGAAGCCCCCCACGATGGGCCCGATCGCCGTGCCCGCGGACGCCGTGGCGCCCCAGACGCCGATGGCGAGGCTGCGTTCGCGCGGGTCGTGGAAGAGGTTGCGGATCAGCGCGAGCGTGGCCGGCATCAGCGTGGCGCCCGCGACCCCGAGCAGGGCCCGGGCCACGATCAGCATCTCCGGCGAGGCGGCGTACGCGTTGAGCACGGAGACCGCGCCGAACGCCGCCGCCCCGACGAGCAGGACCCGCTTGCGGCCGACGCGGTCGCCCAGACTGCCCATGGACACGAGCAGACCGGCGATCACGAAGGAGTAGACGTCGCCGATCCACAGCAGCTGACTGCCGGACGGTTCGAGATCCTCGCCGATGTACGGGCTCGCGAGGCCGAGGACGGTCGCGTCCACGGCCACCAGCAGCACGGCGAGCACCAGCACGGACAGCGCGAGCCAGCGGCCCGGACGCCCCACCGCCTCCGTCGGGTCCGCCGGCCGCAGGGTGCTGGTCATGGTTCCTCTCTCCTGATCGCGCCGCCGAGCAGCAACTCGACGACCATGTGCGGGAAGTCCTTGGGGGCGCCCTTGCCGCTCTGCACCATCCAGACGCCGGAGGCCAGCAGGCCGAACAGCGCCTCGGTGAGCCAGGCGGGGGTCAGGTCGATTCGGAACGCGCCGCTCAGCTGTCCGCGCCGGAACAGCGCGGAGACCCGGTCGTCGAGCCGGCTCCAGCCCGGGTGCTGCTCCTCGCCCTCGAACAGCTGGTTCTCCGTGTAGAGGAAGGCGAGCAGGCCGGCGGCGGGCTCGACGGCGGCCACCAGGCGCCGTACGGCGTCGGCCGCGGGGCCCTCGTCGAGGCGGGCCGCGTCCAGGGCGGCCTCGCACTCGGCGATGCCGAGCGACTCCAGGGCCCGTACGAGGGCGTCCCGCCCGGCGAACTGGCGGTGCAGCGTGGCCCGGCTGATCCCGGCGGCCCTGGCGACCTCGTCCATGGTCGCCGTGGATTTGCGGGTCAGCAGGGCCGCGGCACTGCGCAGCACATGGTCACGGTCGACAGCCATGACACGACTCTAGCCCATGTGAGACATACATGTCTCACCGCGGGCGTGAACGTCTCGTGCGCCGGGGGTTGCGAAGGCGTTGTTCAGTGCCAGCGCAGCCGGGCGCGCCGTTCCCAGTACGTCTCCGGCTCCTCGGCCAGCCGCGCCAGGCGGGTCAGCCGGTCCTCGTCGAGGTCCACCACCGCGGCGTGGAGGTTGGAGGCGAGCTGTTCGACGGTCGCGGCTCCGGAGAGGACGACCCCGGCCCACGGCTGCCGCAGGATCAGGGCCAGGGCGACCGCGTCGCACCCCAGGTCCGTCTCCTGCGCCACGGCCCGCAGGACGCCCGGGGCGTGCGGCCCGGCGAGGCGGCCGTTGGCCATCCCCTCCTTGACGATCACCGTCAGCCCCGCGTCGTGCGCCTCGGCGAGGGCGGGCGCGGCCGAGGTCTCCAGGGCGTTGTAGGTGGACTGGACGGTACGGAAGAGGGGCTCGCCGCCGACCGTCACGGCGAGCGCGGCACGGATGGCGTCGGCCTGGCGGGGGCCGCTGGTGGAGAAGCCGACGCCGACGCCCCGCGCGGCGGCGTCGGCCAGCCTGGCGTGGAGTTCCCGGTCGGTCAGGGCCGGGCTGTCCGGGGTCACCGAGTGGATCTGGTAGAGGTCGAGCCGGTCGCCGAGCAGGGCGTCGGTCTCGGCGCGCTGGCGCTCGTAGGTGGCGAGGCCGTGGTCCTTGACCTCGTGCCGCTCGGCGTCCGTGGACCAGTCGGCCGTGTAGGTGTAGCCCCATTTGCTGCCGATGACGACGTCGTCCACGTCCGGACGGGCCTCCAACCAGCCGGCGAGGAACTCCTCGGAGCGGCCGTAGGAGCGGGCCGCGTCGAAGTAGCGGACGCCCTGCGCGTAGGCGGCGTCGAGGAGCTGGTGCGTGCGGACGCGCAGGGCCTCGACGCTGCGGTCGGCTCCGAGGTCGGCGTCGCGGCCGAGGTTGATGTAGCCGGGGCGGCCGACCGCGGCGAGGCCCAGGCCGATGTGGCAGGTCGGCGTCGTCGCGGCGGCGAGACGGGCGAAGGGCATCGCGGGCTCCGTTCGGTCGGCTCCGTTCGGTCGGCTCCGTTCGGTCCGCTCCCGTGGGGCCTGCGACCAACCTAACCCGCGATGCCGGCGGCTACTTCCCGGGGCCTGCGGGTCGTGGCCGGCCACGACCCGGCCCGGGGCCGGTGCCCCGTCCCGGCGGCGGGCGGCCACCCACCCCGCCGGGGACCGGTCACATGCCGGTCGCGACCGGCCCCGTGCGGCCCGCCACCGGTCACAGCCCGCCCGCGACCGGCCACGTCCCGGTCATGCCCGGCAGCCTCCCGGCCATGACCGGTGCCGCCCCGGCCATGCCCGGCCACGTCCTCCTACTTCTTGGCGTCCGCCCACGCGTGCTGCGCCGCCACGTCCGCCTTGACCTCGGCGAGCTGGACGGCGACCGCGCTGGGCGCCGTGCCGCCGCGGCCGTCGCGGGAGGCCAGGGCACCCGGGACGTTGAGCACGCCGCGCACCTCGGGGGTGAGGTGGGCGGAGATCTTCGCGAACTGCTCGTCCGTCAGCTCGTCCAGCTCCTTGCCCTCGGCCTCCGCCGTCTTGACGCACTCGCCGGCGACCTCGTGCGCGACCCGGAACGGCACGCCCTGCCTGACCAGCCACTCGGCGATGTCGGTGGCGAGCGAGAAGCCGGCCGGGGCCAGCTCCTCCATGCGCTCGCGGTGCACGGTGAGGGTGGCCATCATGCCGGTGAAGGCCGGCAGCAGGACCTCCAGCTGGTCGATGGAGTCGAAGACGGGCTCCTTGTCCTCCTGGAGGTCGCGGTTGTACGCGAGCGGGAGGGCCTTGAGGGTCGCCATCAGGCCGGTGAGGTTGCCGATCAGCCGGCCGGACTTGCCGCGCGCCAGCTCCGCGATGTCCGGGTTCTTCTTCTGCGGCATGATCGAGGAGCCGGTGGAGAAGGCGTCGTGCAGGGTGACGAAGGAGAACTCCTTCGTGTTCCAGATGATGATCTCCTCGGCGATCCGCGAGACGTTGACGCCGATCATCGCGGTGATGAAGGCGAACTCCGCGACGAAGTCGCGGGAGGCGGTGCCGTCGATGGAGTTGGCGGAGCTGCCGTGCTCGAAGCCGAGGTCCTTCGCCACCGCCTCCGGGTCGAGGCCGAGGGAGGACCCGGCCAGTGCGCCGGAGCCGTACGGCGAGACGGCGGTGCGCTCGTCCCACTGGCGCAGCCGCTCGGCGTCCCGCGACAGCGCCTGGACGTGCGCGAGGACATGGTGGGCGAACAGGACCGGCTGGGCGTGCTGGAGGTGGGTGCGGCCGGGCATCGCGACGTCGGGGTGGGCCTCGGCGAGGCCGATCAGGGCGTCCTGGAGGTCGGCGATCAGTCCGCCGATGACGCGGGCGTGGTCGCGCAGGTACATCCGGAAGAGGGTGGCGACCTGGTCGTTGCGGGACCGGCCGGCGCGGAGCTTGCCGCCGAGGTCGGGGCCGAGCCGCTCCAGCAGCCCGCGCTCCAGGGCGGTGTGGACGTCCTCGTCGGCGATGGTGCCGACGAAGGAGCCGTCGGCGACGTCCGCCTCCAGCCGGTCGAGCCCGTCGATCATCCGGGTCAGCTCGTCCTGCGTGAGCAGTCCCGCCCGGTGCAGCACGCGCGCGTGGGCGCGGGAGCCGGCGATGTCGTAGGGCGCGAGCCGCCAGTCGAAGTGGACGGACGCGGACAGCTTCGCCAGGGCCTCGGCGGGACCGTCGGCGAAGCGGCCGCCCCAGAGCCGTACGTCACCGCTGCTGCTGCTCACTTGGATGCTCCTCGAAGATGACGATGTGCGACCGCCTCCCCGCTGACGGTGAGCGGAGAGGCGGCTGTCAGGTTAGTGCGTTGCGAGGTGGTTCCGGTCGTTACGCCAGGTCCCGCCGGGCGGCGATCTTCGACGACAGGCTGTAGATGTCGATGAAGCCCTTGGCCGCGGCCTGGTCGAAGGTGTCGCCGGTGTCGTAGGTGGCGAGGTTGAAGTCGTACAGGGACGACTCCGAGCGCCGGCCGGTGACGACCGCGCGGCCGCCGTGCAGGGTCATCCGGACGTCGCCGGAGACGTGCTGGTTGGCCTCGTTGATGAAGCCGTCCAGGGCGCGCTTGAGCGGGGAGAACCACTGGCCGTCGTAGACCAGTTCGCCCCAGCGCTGCTCGACCTGCCGCTTGTAGCGGGCGAGTTCGCGCTCGACCGTGACGTTCTCCAGCTCCTGGTGGGCGGTGATCAGGGCGATCGCGCCCGGCGCCTCGTAGACCTCGCGGGACTTGATGCCGACCAGACGGTCCTCGACCATGTCGATCCGGCCGATGCCCTGGGCGCCGGCGCGCTCGTTGAGCTGCTGGATGGCCTGGAGGACGGTGACGGGCTTGCCGTCGACGGCGACCGGCACGCCCTCCTTGAAGGTGATGATCACCTCGTCGGCCTCGCGCGGGACGGCCGGGTTGGAGGTGTACTCGTAGATGTCCTCGATCGGCGCGTTCCAGATGTCCTCCAGGAAGCCCGTCTCGACGGCGCGTCCGAAGACGTTCTGGTCGATGGAGTACGGGGACTTCTTGGTGGTGGCGATCGGGAGCTGCTTCTCCTCGCAGAACGCGATCGCCTTGTCGCGGGTCATCGCGTAGTCGCGGACCGGGGCGATGCACTTGAGGTCGGGGGCGAGGGCGACGATGCCGGCTTCGAAGCGGACCTGGTCGTTGCCCTTGCCGGTGCAGCCGTGGGCGACGGTGTCGGCGCCGTGCTTCTTGGCGGCGGCGACGAGGTGCTTGACGATCGTGGGCCGCGAGAGGGCGGAGACCAGCGGGTAGCGGTCCATGTAGAGGGCGTTGGCCTTGATCGCCGGGAGGCAGTACTCCTCGGCGAACTCGTCCTTGGCGTCCGCGACCTCGGCCTCGACGGCACCGCAGGCGAGCGCGCGCTTGCGGATGACGTCCAGGTCCTCGCCGCCCTGGCCGACGTCGACCGCAACGGCGATGACCTCGGCGCCCGTCTCCTCGGCGATCCAGCCGATGGCGACGGAGGTGTCCAGACCGCCCGAGTAGGCGAGTACGACGCGCTCGGTCACGGGATTCTCCTCACAGTGCATTCGCTGACATGCATGAGTATGCAGGAGGCTGCATGGTTCGTCAATCTCCGGCGGACACCGGGAAACTTCTTAGCTAGGCGAACGAACTTCCGGGATAATCACGCCCATGGGAAAAACACATGAACGCATCGACGGCCGCCTCCGTACGTTCATCGAGAAGCAGCCGCTCTTCTTCACCGCCACCGCCCCGCTCGCCGCCGACGGCACGGTCAACCTCTCCCCCAAGGGGGTCAAGGGCTCCTTCGCGGTGCTCGACGACCTGACCGTCGCCTACCTCGACTTCGCCGGCTCCAACGCCGAGACCGTCGCCCACCTGCGCGAGAACGGGCGGATCACCCTGATGTGGTGCGCCTTCCAGGGGCCGCCCGACATCGTCCGGGTGCACGGCCGGGGCGAGCCCGTGTTCCGCGACGACCCGCGCTTCACGGAGCTGCTCGCCCACTTCCCCGACGTCGATCCGACCCCGCACGGGCTGCGCGCGATCGTCGTCGTGCGGGCCGAGCTGATCCGCGACACCTGCGGGTTCGCGGTGCCCCTCATGTCGTACGAGGCGGAACGCCCACTGCACCGGCAGCGGTTCGAGCGCGAGGACGACGCCTCGCTGGACGCGTACTTCGCCGGCAAGGAGCACATCGCCACGAGTCTGGACGGGCTCCCGGGCCTGCCCCTGCCGCTGCCGCCCACCCCCGGACGGACCGCCGGCACTGGCGGCACGCAGCCCGCTCACTAGCGTCGGAGGCAGGCCCCCTCGCCCGGCGGGCCCCGCCGCATGCGTCCTCGCGTCCGCCTGCCCCGTCGGCCTCACCCCCGCCGACGGCGTCCCGCTGCCCCACCGCATGGCCGACACCGGCGGCGGACGGCAGCTGATCACCGCCGTCGCGCCCCGGCTCGGCATCGGCCGTATCGAGCGGGTCCTGACCGACAACGCCTGGCCCTACCGCAAAGGCTTCGCCTGGCAGCAGGCGCTTGCCGACCTCGGCGCGGCCGGCAAGGTCACCCGCGCCTACCGGCCGCAGACCAACGGTGAAGTCGAACGCTTCAACCGCACCCTGCTCGACGAACGGGCCTACCTTAAGCCCTACATGAGCAACGACGAGCGGACCGCGGCCCTGGCAGACTTTCTGCACACCTACAACCACCACCGCTGCCACACCGCACTCGGCGGCCAGCCACCGATCGGCCGTGTGAACAGCGCTTCGGGTCAATACACCTAGTGCCCGTTCTGCGCCAGCCGCAGGAGATGGTCCGCCAGCGCCTGACCGCCCGTCGGGTGCCTGCTGATCAGCAGCAGCGTGTCGTCCCCGGCGATCGTGCCCAGGATGTCGTGCAGTTCGGCCTGGTCGATGGCCGAGGCCAGGAACTGGGCCGCCCCCGGAGGGGTCCGCAGGACCACCAGGTTCGCGGACGCCTCCGCCGAGATGAGCAGCTCCTGCGAGAGCCGCCGCATCCGCTCCTCCTTGGCGGACTCCCCGAGCGGGGCCCGCGGCGTGCGGAAGCCCCCCTCGCTCGGCACCGCGTAGATGAGGTCGCCGTCGGTGTTGCGGATCTTGACCGCGTTCAGCTCGTCGAGGTCCCGGGAGAGCGTCGCCTGGGTGACGGTCAGCCCGTCGTCGGCGAGCAGCTTCGCCAGCTGGCTCTGCGAGCGCACCGGCTGCCGGTTGAGGATGTCCACGATCCGGCGGTGGCGTGCGGTGCGGGTCTGCGGCACCGCCGGCCCGGCCGCGTCCGCGGGCTCGTGTCCCTGCGCCTGACTCATCGTCGTCTCATTCTCCGGATCGTCCGTCCCCGTGCACCGCGTCGAGGACGCCGGGCAGCGCCCGGAGGAACGACTCCGCCTCGTCGTCGCCGAGGTTCAGCGGCGGCATGAGCCGTACGACATCGGGAGCGGGCGCGTTCACCAGGAAACCGGCGTCCTGAGCCGCCTGTTGCACCTGGGGCGCGAGCGGCTCGGTGAGCACGATACCCAGGAGGAGCCCCGCGCCCCGGACGTGACGGACCAGCGGGTGTCCCAGGGACTCGATTCCGTCCCGCAACGTCCCGCTCTGCCGCTTGACGTTCTCCAGCAACCCGTCGTTCGCGATGGTGTCGACGACGGCGAGGCCGGCGGCGCAGGCGACGGGGTTGCCGCCGAAGGTGGTGCCGTGGTGGCCGGGCTTGAGCAGGTCGGCCGCGCGGCCGAAGGCGACCGTCGCGCCGAGCGGCAGTCCGCCGCCGAGCTGCTTGGCGAGCGTGACGACGTCGGGGAGCACGCCGTCGTGGGCCTGGTACTCGAACCAGTGGCCGGTGCGGCCGATGCCGGTCTGCACCTCGTCCAGCACCAGCAGCGCGCCGGTGGCCGCGGTGATGGCGCGGGCCGCCTTGAGATAACCGGGCGGCGGGACGACGACGCCGTTCTCGCCCTGCACCGGCTCGATGATCACCAGGGCGGTCTCGTCGGTGACCGCGGCGGCCAGGGCCTGCGCGTCGCCGTAGGGGACGTGCGTGACGTCGCCGGGCAGGGGCAGGAACGGGTCCTGCTTGGCGGGCTGCCCGGTGAGCGCGAGGGCGCCCATGGTCCGGCCGTGGAAGCCGCCGTGGGTGGCGACCATGTGGGTGCGCCCGGTCAGCCGGCCGATCTTGAAGGCGGCCTCGTTGGCCTCGGCGCCGGAGTTGCAGAAGAACACCCTGCCCTCGCGGCCGAACAGCTGGAGCAGCCGCTCGGCGAGGGCGACGGTGGGCTCGGCCATGAAGAAGTTGGAGATGTGGCCGAGGGACGAGATCTGGGAGGTGACCGCCTCGACGACGGCCGGGTGGGCGTGGCCGAGGGCGTTGGTGGCGATGCCGCCGACGAAGTCGAGGTACGCCTTGCCCTCGGCGTCCCAGACCTTCGTGCCCTCGCCACGCACCAGGGGCAGCCGCGGGGTGCCGTAGTTGTTCATGAGCGCGCCCTGCCACCGCAGGGTCAGCTCCTGGTTGCCCGTCATGGGGCGTCCCTCTCGTGCTCGTCGGGCACGACCATGGTGCCGATGCCCTCGTCGGTGAAGATCTCCAGCAGGATCGAGTGCTGCACCCGGCCGTCGATGACGCGGGCGTTGCCGACGCCGTTGCGCACGGCGTGCAGGCAGCCCTCCATCTTCGGGACCATGCCGGAGGACAGCTCCGGCAGGAGCTTCTCCAGCTGGGAGGCGGTCAGGCGGCTGATCACCTCGTCGCTGTGGGGCCAGTCCTCGTAGAGGCCCTCGACGTCCGTGAGGACCATGAGGGTCTCGGCGCCGAGGGCCGCGGCCAGCGCCGCCGCCGCCGTGTCCGCGTTGACGTTGTAGACGTGTCCGTCGTCCTCGGAGCGGGCGATGGACGACACGACGGGGATCCTGCCGTCGGCGAGCAGCGCCTCGACGGCGCCGGTGTCGATGCGGGTGATCTCGCCGACGCGGCCGATGTCGACGAGTTCGCCGTCGATCCGGGGCTGGTGCTTGGTGGCGGTCATGGTGTGCGCGTCCTCGCCGGTGAGGCCGACGGCGAGCGGCCCGTGCTGGTTGAGCAGCCCGACCAGCTCGCGCTGCACCTGCCCGGCGAGCACCATCCGTACGACGTCCATGGCGTCCTCGGTGGTGACGCGCAGGCCGGCCTTGAACTCGCTGACGATGCCGTGCCGGTCGAGGGCGGCGCTGATCTGCGGGCCGCCGCCGTGGACGACGACGGGCTTGAGGCCGGCGTGCCGCAGGAAGACGACGTCCTGGGCGAAGGCGGCCTTCAGCTCGTCGTCGATCATGGCGTTGCCGCCGAACTTGATGACGACGGTCTTGCCGTGGTGGCGGGTCAGCCAGGGCAGGGCCTCGATGAGGATCCGGGCCTTGGGCAGGGCGGTGTGCTTCCTGGTCCGGCTCATGAGCTGTACGCGCTGTTCTCGTGGACGTAGTCGGCGGTGAGGTCGTTGGTCCAGATGACGGCGGTCTCCTCGCCGGCGGCGAGGTCGGCGACGATGTGCACCTCGCGGTAGCGCATGTCGACGTTCTCGCGGTCCTCGCCGACGCCGCCGTTCTTGCACACCCAGACGCCGTTGATGGCGACGTTGAGCCGGTCGGGCTCGAAGGCGGCGCGGGTGGTGCCGATGGCGGACAGGACCCGGCCCCAGTTGGGGTCCTCGCCGTGGATGGCGCACTTGAGGAGGTTGTTGCGGGCGATGGAGCGGCCCACCTCGACGGCGTCGTCCTCGGTCGCGGCGTTGATCACCTCGACCTTGATGTCCTTGCTCGCGCCCTCGGCGTCCCGGATCAGCTGCTGGCCGAGGTCGTCGCAGACGGTCCGCACGGCCTCGGCGAACTCGGCGAACTCGGGGCTGATCCCGGAGGCGCCGGAGGCGAGCAGGAGCACCGTGTCGTTGGTGGACATGCAGCCGTCGGAGTCGACGCGGTCGAAGGTGACCCGGGTGGCGGCGCGCAGGGCCTCGTCCAGGGTCGCGCTGTCGAGGTCGGCGTCGGTGGTGAGGACGACCAGCATGGTGGCGAGGCCCGGCGCGAGCATCCCGGCGCCCTTGGCCATGCCGCCGACGGTCCAGCCGTCCCTGGTCGCCACGGACGTCTTGTGGACGGTGTCGGTGGTCTTGATGGCGATGGCGGCCTTCTCGCCGCCGTGCTCGGACAGCTGGGCCGCGGCCGTCTCGACGCCGGGCAGCAGCTTGTCCATGGGGAGCAGCACGCCGATGAGGCCGGTGGAGCAGACGGCGACCTCGCCGGCGCCGATGCCGAGGACGTCGGCGGCCTTCTCGGCGGTGGCGTGGGTGTCCTGGAAGCCCTGGGGGCCGGTGCAGGCGTTGGCGCCGCCGGAGTTGAGGACGACGGCGGTCAGCTCGCCGCTCTTGAGCACCTGCTCGGACCAGAGAACGGGCGCGGCCTTGACGCGGTTGGAGGTGAAGACTCCCGCGGCGGCGCGGCGCGGCCCGGTGTTGACCACGAGGGCCAGGTCCGGACTGCCGTTCTCCTTGATCCCGGCGGCGATGCCCGCCGCCGTGAATCCGTTGGCTGCCGTGACGCTCACGGTGCGACTCCGATCGTGGAAAGTCCCAGTTCCTCGGGGAGCCCGAGGGCGATGTTCATGCTCTGCACGGCGCCGCCGGCGGTGCCCTTGGTCAGGTTGTCGATGGCGCTGATCGCGATGATGCGGTGCACGGCGGCGTCGTACGCGACCTGCACCTGAACGGCGTTCGAACCGCAGACGGACGCCGTGGCGGGCCACTGCCCCTCGGGGAGCAGATGGACGAAGGGCTCGTCGGCGAAGGCCTTCTCGTAGGCGGCGCGCACCTGCTCGGCGGTGACGCCGTCCCGGGCCGGGGCGCTGCAGGTGGCGAGGATGCCGCGGGGCATCGGTGCGAGGGTCGGGGTGAAGGAGACGGCGACCCGCTCGCCGGCCGCCGCGCTGAGGTTCTGGATCATCTCGGGGGTGTGCCGGTGGCCGCCGCCGACGCCGTACGGCGACATGGAGCCCATGACCTCGCTGCCGAGCAGGTGCGGCTTGGGCGCCTTGCCCGCGCCGGACGTGCCGGACGCGGCGACGATCACGGCCTCGGGCGCGGCCAGCCCCGCCGCGTAGGCCGGGAACAGGGCGAGGGAGACGGCCGTCGGGTAGCAGCCGGGGACCGCGACGCGCTTGGACCCCTCCAGCGCGGCACGGGCGCCCGGCAGCTCGGGCAGGCCGTAGGGCCAGGTCCCGGCGTGCGGGGAGCCGTAGAACGCCTCCCAGTCGGCGGCGTCCCTCAGCCGGAAGTCGGCGCCCATGTCGACCACGAGGACGTCGGGCCCGAGCTGCGCGGCGACGGCGGCGGACTGCCCGTGGGGCAGGGCGAGGAAGACCACGTCGTGCCCGGCGAGCGCCTCGGCCGTGGTCTCCTGGAGGACCCGGTGGGCCAGCGGCAGCAGATGCGGCTGCAGCGCACCGAGCCGCTGCCCGGCGTTGGAGTGGCCGGTCAGGGCGCCGATCTCGATCCCGGGGTGGGCCAGGAGCAGCCGGAGCAGCTCTCCGCCCGCATACCCGCTCGCCCCGGCCACCGCCGCACGTACCGTCATGGAAACCCTCCTCCTGGACGGCATGACTATACGTGGAGCTGCACGTTTATGCAATGAGGGGGGATGGGTATGCAGGCAGGTTCGCACGACGCCGTCCCCGGACCTGCGACCGCCGCTCCGGCGCGGGTCCGGGCCCGGCATGATGATCGCCATGACTCCCGTCAACAGCCTTGATCTGACCGGCTTCACCGAACGGGAGCCCGGTGTGTGGACCGACGACACGGGGCTCGTGCTGTCGGTGCACTACTTCTCCCTGGTGCCGGATCTGCCCGCGCCGCTGGACGAGCCGGAGCGGCTGCGCGCCGGGCTGGCGCACGGGGCCGCGCGGGCGGGGGGCGGGCTCGTCGAGGCCGGGTTCGGGACCGTGGACGGCGTGCCGGCCGTCCGGCAGCTGATCAAGGTGCCGCTGGGCAGCCGGCCCGGGCAGGCGTTCCTCGGGTCGTGGACCGTGCCGAAGGCCGGCTGCAGCACCGTGCTGAAGGTGCAGGCCGCCGAGGGCGCCACCACCGGGATACGTGAGGCCGTGGTGATGGCGCAGGTCGGGCCGGACGCGTACTTCCGGCCCCATCCGTACACGGGCGGCGAGCAACTCGGCGGGCTGCCGAGCCACGTCGCCGACGACGAGGAGTGGGACGCGCGGTTCCCCCGCCATCCCCTCACCCTCGTGCGTGCGGCCCTGCGCCGCCTCACGCCGACGGTCGCGCTCGACCCGCGCTTCAGGGAGCTGCCGCCCTTCGCCGGACCGGCCGCCCCGGCGTAGGCGGCCGGGCGGGCCGGCAGCCGGACCGGGCGCGCCGGCGGCTGAACCGGGATCGTCGTGGGGGGGGCGCCCCCCCCCCCCCGCGGGGCGCCCCCCCCCCCCCCCCCCCCCCCCCCCCACCCCCCGGCACGGAGACAGGTGGCCGGGGAGGGGGTAGTGATACCGGGCG